>PLUI01000124.1 GCA_003164855.1 Acidobacteriaceae bacterium | reverse complement strand
GAGATCCGCCGTCTGGCCGATCCCAGTCGCCATTACCGCATCATGGAAGTCTGCGGCGGACACACTCATGCCATTTACCGCTTCGGCCTCAAAGATCTTCTGCCTTCGAATATCGAACTCATACACGGTCCGGGTTGCCCCGTCTGCGTGCTGCCGATGGGCAGGATCGATGACGGTCTGGCCATCGCACAAAATCCCGAGGTAATTTTCACCGCCTTCGGTGACATGATGCGGGTGCCGGGGACTCTGGGCAGCCCTTTGGAGCATAAGGCGCGCGGCATGGACGTGCGCATTGTTTACTCGCCTGCCGACGCCCTCAAGTTGGCCGAAAAGAATCCCGACAAGCACGTGATGTTTTTCGCCATCGGATTTGAGACCACAGCTCCATCGACAGCGCTCACTCTGCTGCGCGCAAAGGCCCAAGGCGTCCACAATTTTTCGGTTTTCTGCAATCATGTAACGATTATTCCCGCCATCCGCGCAATTCTCGATTCTCCCGACATGCGCATCGATGCATTCATTGGGCCGGGACACGTGTCCACGGTGATCGGCTGCCGGCCCTACGAGTGGATCGCGAAGAATGAAAATAAGCCGGTTGCCGTCTCGGGATTCGAACCGCTGGATATTCTGCAGTCCATCGTGATGGTGCTGCGCCAACTGAAAGTGGATGAGGCCCGGATCGAGAATCAATACAAGCGTGTCGTTCCTTGGGAAGGCAATCGCGCCGCTCTTCGGGCCATGGCGGAAGTCTTCGAGTTGCGGCCCTATTTTGAATGGCGGGGACTCGGTTTCATTTCTCAATCAGCCTTGCGCCTGCGGGAAAGTTATGCGGAATGGGATGCAGAGCGACGCTTCGAGATTCCTGGAGTGCGAGTAACCGATCCCAAGGCGGCGCAGTGCGGAGAAGTACTCAAAGGAGTGCTGAAGCCTCATCAATGCAAGCTCTTTGGCAACGAATGCACCCCCGAACATCCGATTGGTGCACTCATGGTTTCATCCGAGGGATCATGCGCAGCGTACTTCAATTACGAACACCGCAAAACGGCAATGGTGACCAGCATCAGTTCGGTGGCTTGAACGTTGCCGAGGCCGCCGGTTCGCCGCAAGCCCAACCGGCCAAGGTCCGCTTCCGCGAACCGCAGATTGAGATGGCCCACGGAGCCGGAGGTAAAGCCAGCCGCAGGCTCGTGGAAGGCCTTTTTGCTCCTCTCCTTTTTGCATCGTCTTCTGAGCCATTAGGAGATGCCGCCCATCTTGATTTCGGTGGAACAAAGATCGCCATCACTACAGACAGCTTCGTCGTCAAGCCCCTGAGCTTTCCCGGCGGCTCCATCGGAGAACTTGCTGTGAACGGAACGGTAAACGATCTCGCGGTTTCCGGAGCCAAAGCCGAGGCCATGGTCGTCACTTACGTACTGGAAGCCGGATTGCCCACGGCTGTGCTTGAAGCTCAGGTGCGTGCCATGGGATCCGCGGCGCGCAGAGCCGGAGTTACGATTGCCGGCGGCGACACCAAGGTTGTCGAGCATGGCAAAGCCGATTCCATGTATATCTCCACAACTGGCATTGGTCGGCCTATTCATGGTTTGAAGATCGATCCAAAGACGGTCCGTGCGGGAGATAGGATTCTGCTCTCCGGGCCCGTCGGCGATCACGGCATCACAATCCTTCTAGCGCGCGGAGAACTCGATCTGGAAGCCGACCTCCACTCCGATACTCGTTCTGTTCTGCCGCTGGTTGAGGCGCTGGCGCACGAAGCCGGGCCCGGCATCCGCTGGATGCGAGATCCGACGCGTGGCGGCGTGGCCACATCGCTGAACGAACTTGCCCGCGACTGCGGACTCGGCATTGTCCTCATGGAAGAAGCGATTCCAGTTCGCGACGCTGTACGGGGTGCCTGTGAGTTGTTAGGCCTCGATCCCTTGCACATCGCGAATGAAGGCCAGTTCCTCGCCGTGGTTTCACNNGTCACCACGCGTTATGGTGGCAGCAGGATTGTGGATATGCTGGTGGGCGATCCCCTCCCGCGCATTTGTTAAGATTTGTTTGGTTGGTGCCATGGCCACAATATGTGGGCTGGCGGCTCAAGTGGAAGAGCGCCTGCTCGTGCGGAACCGGATCGTCGAGGATTTTTTTTCTCGGGAAGCGCCCCGCCTGGCGGAAGCCTGCCGATCCATGTCCGAGCGCTTCCTCAAGGGAGGCCGCTTACTCGCATTCGGACGCGGTCCGTATGCCACGGATGCCCAGCATGTTTCCGTCGAATTCGTTCATCCTGTGATCGTCGGAAAGCGCGCGCTTCCGGCGCTGGATCTTTCCATGCTCTTCCGTCCGTGGTTGGAGGCGATTCTTCATCCTGAAGATATCGTCATGGGATTCGGGCCCCCTCAGGGAGACGCTGAGATTCGTTCTGCTTTGAGTTTTGCCCATGTACGAAAAGCGTTGACCTTCGCTCTTCCTGGCTTGCAAGGTTCCTACGCTGTCGAAGCATTCACGCCGGATCCATTCATTCATCAGGAAATGATTGAAATTCTTTACCACACGTTGTGGGAAAGCGTACATGTGTTTCTGGAGCATCGGGAGTTGGGCCACGACGTTGGAGACGCCGGTTTTCTTTACCCATTTCTTGGTCAGGAAAAGCAACACCCCCCCGACTTACTCTCGGAAGTTGCCACCTCGATTGGAATGAAGGTGCAGGACGATTCGAGACTGCGCTCGCAAGTGGCGCGTGAGCAGGCTGAACAAATCTGTAGTGCGACGCTGGCGATTCATGAGCGCCTCGCAAGAGGCGGCAAGCTTATTCTTTTCGGCAATGGCGGATCGGCGACGGACGCAAATGACTTTGCCATCGATTGCATATTGCCTCCGGCCGGTTATCGTCCCATTCCCGCCGTCTCGCTTTCGCTGGAACCCGCGAACATCACGGCGGTCGCCAATGACGTGGGCACTGAAGTGATTTTTCTGCGGCAACTCATCGCGCAGGCCCGTCCGGAGGATGTCGCCATTGCTATTTCCACCAGCGGCGGCTCGCGTAATATTGTCATGGCGCTCGAAGAAGCTCGCAAACGAAAACTATTGACCGTCGCCCTTCTCGGTTATGACGGCGGCGAGATTCGGCGCAGAGCTCTGGCCGATTTTCCACTCGTCGTCCAATGCGACTACATCCCTCGTATTCAGGAAGTGCAAGCGTCTATCTACCACATCATCCGAGATACGTTGGAGGTGCTAAGCCGTGGCCAAGCTTGAACTTTTTGGCACAGCGCGGTGCCCGCATACTCAGGAAATGCGCGAGTGGTTGGAATGGAAGCGCTGCGATTTCGTTGAGTACGACGTCGAAGCCAACATCGCTGCCCGTCGCCGCATGCGCGAATTGGCTGCGGGACAACGCAGCGTGCCCGTCCTGGTGGAAGATGGCAAGGTGGTCCAGATCGGCTGGCAGGGCCGCAGCTGCTTCGTGGATGTGGAGTAAGAATGCCCAGCGCTTGTTCCATTCGCGTTCGCGGAGTGGTGCAAGGCGTCGGCTTTCGTCCCTTCGTATATCGATTGGCTCGCGCCAACACCCTCGCCGGATGGGTGCTCAACGGCGAGGAAGGGGTTGAGATTTTTCTGGAGGGCGCTGAGAAAGGATTGTTGGCATTTGTCCGGGATTTGAAATCGCAGCCTCCGCCAGCGTCCAGCGTCACTGACATCGAAGTCCTTCGCGCGGATCCGGTTGGCCTGATTGGATTCACGATTCGCGAAAGCCATCGGCACGAGCGCCTTACCGTCCGGATTTCGCCGGACCTTCCCATCTGCGATGAGTGTCTGAAGGAATTGTTTGATCCAGCCGACCGGCGGTTTTGGTATCCCTACATCAACTGTACGAATTGTGGTCCACGATACACGGTTGTCTTGCGGCTGCCTTATGACCGGGCGAACACCACAATGCACGATTGGCCGCTCGACGGCTACTGCGCCGCGGAATATCGAAACCCCGGCAATCGCCGCTTCGACGCGCAGCCGGTTGCGTGTGCTGCCTGCGGACCAAGCTACTTTTTGCGCCGAGGGGATGAAGACGTACGCGGAAGCGAAGAGAGCATCCGTTACGCTGCGCAGCTCCTTAAGAGCGGCAGCATTCTCGCGGTGAAAGGACTGGGCGGCTACCACCTGGTGTGCGATGCGTCGAATCCCGCAGCCGTGGCGGCTTTGCGTGAACGCAAATATCGTAAGGAAAAGCCTTTCGCGATTATGGCCAGAGATCTGGATGTTGCGCGCGGCTTGATCGAGCTTTCCGCCGAGGCCGAAGGACTGCTCCAATCCAGCGCACGACCCATTGTGCTCGCGCCAGCGAAATCTGAACTCACCCAAATTGCCGCAGGGGTTGCTCCAGAAAATAACGAGTTCGGTGTTATGTTGCCCTACACACCTCTGCACTATTTGCTCTTCGCAGCGGGCGCACCGGAAGTCTTGGTAATGACCAGCGCAAATCGATCGAGCGAGCCGATCGCTTACGAAGATTACGAAGCGCTCGACCGGCTCTCTGGAATTGCAGATGCATTCTTGATGGGAGAGCGTCCGATTGCTCGAAGAGTGGATGACTCGGTGGCGCGCGATGGAGTGTTCGGTCCCGTCATTGTTCGGCGCGCGCGGGGCTATGCTCCAGGCGCCGTAGCAAACTTGCCGATTGGGCGGCCGATTTTGGCTGTTGGCGCCGACTTGAAAAACACCATTACACTCGTTGTCGATGGCCAGGCATTTATGAGTCAGCACATCGGTGACCTGGGCCATTACGAATCGCTACGAGCGCTTAAAGAAACAATTCAGGATTTGATTTCGATGTATGAAGTACGCGCAGAGGAACTGCTTGTGGTCCACGATTCCCATCCGCAGTACGCCTCCACCTCTCACGCCTTGGCGCTTGGTATTCCACAGACTCTCGCGGTCCAGCATCATCGTGCCCATATTGCTTCGGTGCTCGCGGAGCGGGGTGAATGGGAGAAGCGAGTCGTTGGAGTCAGTTTCGATGGCACGGGTTATGGAGATGACGGCGGCATTTGGGGAGGCGAGATTTTTGTCGGGAGCATCAAACAGGGCTTTGAGCGCGTCGTGCATTTGCGGACTGCCGCACTGCCAGGTGGAGACGCAGCGGCACAATATCCCGTGCAGGCTGCGGCTGGCTTTCTGGTGCAGGTAGATTCGCTGCCTGATCTAACTGCGTCACCTTTCCGCTTCTCATCGCGTTACATGCAGGCTGTCGATTTAATCCAAAAACGTGTCCGGACATTTCCTACCAGTTCGATCGGACGACTATTCGATACCGCGGCCGCACTGCTCGGCTTTGCGCGTGAGGTCACATTTGAAGGGCAAGCCGCGATGTGGCTGGAACAAGTCGCCTGCTCCGCGCCGGCAACACAGGCATATCCGTTTCCATACGTGGAGCATGAATTGGACTTTCGGCCGCTGCTTCAATCCATCGTTCGTGACCGGATTCGTGGTCGTTCCCTGCCAGAGATTGCGCGTGCCTTTCAACTCGGTTTGGCTCATGGCCTGCGCGATGCTGTTGTTAGCATTGGCGAGCGCTGCAATCTTAATGTCGTGGTTCTTTCGGGGGGCGTCTTTCAGAATGAGTTACTCCTGAAAGATATCAAGTCGCTGTTGGAAGTCGAACATTTCGAGATTTGGACGAACCACGTGGTTCCGCCCAATGATGGCGGCATCAGCTTAGGGCAGGCGGCCACAGCGGCATTTGCCCGATTGGATCGAAACAATTAACCATGCACGAGCTTTCCATCGCGATGAGTATTATTGAGTTGGCTCAGGAAGAATCAGTGCAGCGTGGCGTTCAAGTAAGTGCCGTGCATCTAAAGCTTGGAGCGCTCTCCGGCGTAGTGAGAGAAGCACTCCTGGGATCTTTTGAGATGGCGTGCGAAGATACTCCATTGAAAGGCGCGCGGCTCGTCATCGAGGAGCTGCCGGTTCTTATATTTTGCAGAACGTGCGACGCGCAGCGTCCCATCAGCTCCGTCCAATTATTTTGTTGTGCGGAGTGCGGTACTCCCTCAGGCGAGATTGTGCAGGGCAAGGAACTTGAAGTGGTTGCACTGGAGATTGAAGAGTGGGATCGCAGCCCCGTTTAATCGAGGTCAGGAAGAACGTTCTGAAGCAGAACGATCTAACCGCGCGTGCTCTGCGTGAGCAATTCCGCGCGGCAGGCGTGTTTGTCGTGAGCCTGGTGTCCAGTCCCGGCTCGGGCAAGACCATGTTTTTGGAAAAGACGCTCACTCTACTCCGTCAGAATTACCGCGTAGCCGCGCTTGTCGGAGATCTCGCTACCGAGAACGATGCCATTCGATTGGCGCGCAGTCAGGCTCCCGTTAAGCAAATCACCACGGGCACGCTTTGTCATCTTGAAGCCGTAATGGTCGAGAACGCGCTCCAGGAATGGGATCTCAATCAACTTGATTTCCTGTTCATTGAAAATGTTGGCAATCTGGTGTGTCCTTCGTCTTACGACCTCGGCGAGAATCTTCGGCTGGTTCTCATCTCGGTGACGGAAGGCGAGGACAAGCCGCTCAAATATCCGACAATTTTTTACAGCGCCGACGTTGCTGTGGTCACCAAGATTGATCTGGCAAAGGCGGTCGAATTCGATTGGCTGGCTGCGTACGGTAATGTCCAGGCGGTGCGGCCGGGCATGCTCGTGTTTAAACTTTCCGCTAAGAGCGGCGAGGGAATGGATGAGTACCTCGATTTTCTCAAAAAGCGTTTGCATGAATCACGAGCAGCCGAAGTAATCTGAGCGGGGCTGGCGGAACTCCATGATCAGTTTTCTATCCATAATCGCGGTGGGATTTTTCCTCGGGATGCGCCACGCCACCGATCCAGACCACGTGATTGCGGTGACCACAATCGTTAGCCGCCAGCGCAACTTACTGAAGGCCGCGCTCACTGGAATCTTCTGGGGAATTGGCCACACCTTCACAATCTTTGTCGTAGGCACTGCCATCATTCTTTTTGACATAATCATTCCCGCCCGCATCGGTCTTTCGATGGAGTTCACGGTGGGCCTCATGCTGATTGTGCTTGGCGGGATGAACATAGCAAGCTTCATGCGCGCGGGGCGCGCCATCGCTCCGCCCGGGGAGGAATCTGACCTGGNNCATTCATTCTCATCCCCACATTCATGGCGACTTTGTGCACGACCATGCTCATAGCCACGATCCGGAAACCCATTCCCACATCCATCAGACCCCCCTGACCTTGCTGGACCGGCTGTTTGGCAAGATCGGTCTCTACCAGCAGTTGCGTCCGTTGGTCGTGGGAATCGTTCACGGACTCGCTGGTTCGGCCGCGGTTGCACTCCTCATTCTCACCACCATTCGCAATCCGCATTGGGCAATTGTTTACCTCCTCGTTTTCGGAGCTGGCACGGTTGGCGGAATGATGCTGATTACGATGAGCATTGCTTCTGCCTTCAAGTTCTTTGGAAAGAAGAACGAAAACTTTTCTCATCGGCTGGGATTGGCTTCGGGTGTATTGAGCTTGGCTTTTGGTCTTTTCCTCGCTTACCAGATCGGCTTCGCCAATGGATTATTTTCCGGCCACCCGCAATGGACGCCTCGATAGAGATTGAACTCTCGGGCTCATCCTGACGCGTGCGCCTGTGACAAGCGGTAAAATCCCGAGGGCTGTGCTACGCTGCGAATTCTACCGTCCCTTGTTTGGGGAAGAGGAATTTCTCATGGGCCATTTGAGTCGCATCGGCGTTGCCATTGACTCTGAACTCCTGCAGCAGTTCGACCTCTTCATCGCTGGCCAGGGCTATGAAAATCGCTCTGAGGCGTTTCGGGATCTGATCCGCGAACGGCTCGTGTCCACGGCGGTCGCTGCACCGAACATGGACGTCGTGGGAACCGTCACTCTGGTCTACGACCACCACGTCCGTCTTTTGTCCGAGAAGTTGACCGATATCCAACATCATCACCACGCGCTTATCATTTCGACGATTCATTCTCACCTTGACCACGACACGTGCCTGGAAGTCGTGGTGGTGAAGGGCAAGTCCGGGCCGGTCCAGAAACTGGCTGACTTACTTATCAGTTGCAAGGGCGTGCGTCATGGTCGTCTGGTTCTAAGCGCGCCCTCCCTCAATCGCCCATCGGGGAAGCCCCCTACGCACAAATAGGGTATGCCTGATTTGATCCCAGCAATCAAAATTCCTACAATGACATCCACGTAGCACGATTGTTATCTAAGTAATACTAAAGTGTTCTTTGCTCCCTTGTTTCGAGCGGGGAGGGATCGGCGGCGGATCAGCGAAATCTGATTTGCAGCACTACACGTGCGACTGAAGTGGGTCTGCTGAATCATAGAAACAACACGGAAAGAGCGCGGCTACGCGTGTTGGTAGCACGATATTATGAAAGGTGTTATGCTTCTGAGGATTCGAGCCTTCTGGTTGATCCTCTCCGTTTTCCTGCCGCTTTCAATGTTCGCCCAAGTTGGTGTGCTTAAGGGTCGCGTCACCGAGCCTCAGCTATCAGGGACTGTCGTTGACACGTCTGGCGCGGTGATTGCCGGGGCTACCGTCCAGGCTCGCACCGCGAACCGTACTCTACGAATAGCGACACAGTCGGACAGGAACGGCTCCTTCATTATTTCTGGGTTATCGCCTGGCAGTTATCGAATCGTGGTATCTAAAGCCGGTTTTGAAACTAAAGAAGCGCTCGTCACCGTCGGGGCCACCGAGTCGCTGGCCCCGCTGCGCATCTCTCTGGCTGTGGGCGCGGTGAGCACCAACATAAACGTGCAGAGCCGCGCGGACGACCTTGTCGGGATTGCCGCCTCCGCCGGCCAGGTAACGGTAGGCGCAGAGGAACTCAAAAATCGTCCGATTCTTCGCTCGGGAGAGATTTTGGAGGCGCTTCCCGGTCTCATCATCACGCAACACGCCGGCGGCGGCAAGGCCAACCAATACTTCCTTCGCGGCTTCAATCTCGACCACGGCACAGACTTCGCCATTTTCCTCGACGGCATGCCGCTTAACCTGCCGTCGCACGCGCACGGCGAAGGGTACTCGGACATGAACACCGTCATCCCGGAGTTTGTGGAGCGGGTGGATGCCGAGAAAGGTCCTTATTACGCCGATGTCGGCGACTATGGCTCGGCGGGAAATGCCCATGTGGTGTTTTACAAGACGCTGCCCCAGAACTTCTTCCAGGTCGACGGAGGCATGTACCAGTTTGCGAGGTTCGTTTTCGGCGTATCGCAAAAGCTCGGCAAGGGCAACTTGCTGTACGGCGGAGAGGCGTATCACGATGGCGGCCCATGGGTGCATCCGGACAACTATTACAAATTCAACGGCCTTGTAACCTACAGCCAGGGAACGGAGGCCAACGGTTTCAGCATCACGACCCGCGCTTACGATGGAGCTAGATGGAACTCGAGCGATCAGCTTCCCTATACGGCCATACCCGTCGTCGGTTTCTTCGGCTCACTGAGCCCGTCTGACGGTGGCAGATCACAGCGTTATAGCTTGCAAGGCGAATGGCATCACAAGGACGCAAATTCCGAAACCACACTCATGGCCTACGGGTTCTATTACGATCTCAATCTGTTCTCGGATTTCACCTACTACCTGGTAGACCCCTATAAGGGCGACCAGTTCGAACAGCAGGACAGGCGCTGGGTCGCTGGGTTCGACATACGCCATACGATTTTCGGCCACTTCTTCGGCCGCAAGACGGAAACCACGTTCGGCATGCAGCTCCGTAACGATTGGATCCACAACGGCCTTTTCCGGACGGAAGATCGCGTGCGTACGAGCAAAACGTACAATACAGCTAACTATCTGGATGAACCCTCCTCCCTCGATCAGGTCGCGGTTTTGCCCGCGGACACGGATTTGAACAAGTTTACGGAGATGATAGGAAGTCCCTGGGTAACTAGTAAGATCCAGTGGGCGAGCAAATTCCGCTCGATCCTGGCCCTGCGCGGCGACGACGGCAAAGGTGTCATCACGAGCTTTACGAACCCCACCAACCCCGACTATCCCAACGATCCCTACCCTGCCAACTACAATCCCAATACCCACCAATCGGTCACCAAATTCCTGCCCAGCCCCAAAGCTAGTTTGATCTTCGGCCCGTGGGCCAATACGGAGCTGTATGTGCAGGGCGGAGCCAGTTACCACACCAACGACGTGCGTGGCTCAACGCAACTGTATGAACCGGTTTCGCCGGCCTATCCTTACTACAACACGCCGAACCCCATTAAGATTCCCTTCCTCGTCCAAACCAAAGGCGGGGAAGTCGGCGTGCGCACTGCGGCCGTCCCACAACTGCAAAGCACGGTTGAAGTCTGGTATCTTCACAGTAACTCCGAACTGCTGCAGGATGGCGACACCGGAGGTACGACTCCCTCAGTTGAGTCGAGCAACCGCTACGGCATAGAACTTGGGAACTACTACACGCCAACGGAGCACTTGGTTTTTGATGCTGACTTTGCGGACTCCCGCGCCATTTTTACCCAAAACGATCCATACGATTCGACGTTTTACACCTCGACCCCAACGGGTCCTCAGCTTTGCGCAAGAAACTCGAATTGCTTTGGGCTTATTCCGATTGGAGGCGGCTCTTACCTGCAAAATCCGAACGGCAAGGAAGTGCCAGAAGCGGTTCGGTGGGTGGTTGCAGCGGGCGCCACACTGCAGGATTACAAAGGCTTTTCGGCGAGTTTACGCCTGCGCTACTTTGGCCCGCGCCCTTTGACGTCTGACGCAATTTATACCTCACCCTCGACGGCATTGGTCAACCTGGGGGCCAGTTATAAAATCAACAAGAACTGGAGCCTTTGGGGCGAAGTTTTGAATTTGCTCAACCGCCGAGATCACGACGTTGACTACGCCTATGTATCGCAAATAACGCCGGCAGCCGGCCTGGGGCTGCGAGCAACACCGCCAACAACAGCAGCAGGGCAGTCGCAGGTTGCGAGTGTTGTGAATGCTAATGCGGCATTCACAAGGGTTATGCACCCCGTCGAACCGGTTCAAGCGCGATTCACTTTACGTTACAGTTTCGGTCGCTGAGCGAACACGTTGCGGCGGGTCCTTCTTGAACTCTGTCGGCTTGAAATGATCTGGTATTTATCTTGTGCAGAGGGCTGGGGATTCACCTCCTCGCCCTACTTTTTGGTTGTCGCCTCATCTTCAGGTAAGGCTTTGGACGCGCTGCGCCGTAATGTTGAAGTAGCGCGAGAATCGTAATCTAACAGCAACCCATCTTAACTTCACCCTCGACGGTAAGCGGAGGACCGAAGGCCTCCACCGGCGCGGGAGCGCCATTCAGCACTGCAATCCAACGCCGCGCCGCATCGAACACTACCAGAATTACACCTGCGATAAAGATGCTCATGAGCACTGTATCCAGATAGCCGGTAAATACCTGTCCCGGCTTGGAGGTCAGCGGCCAGAAAATGTTTTTGATCGAAAGCACACCCGCCGTCAGTGTCGTGACGCCGACGAAGCACATGGGAAGCGCCGTGATCCATGCATACTTCTGCTTGCCCATGTTAATCAGGAAAGTCGTAGTCACCGCCAGCGCAATCGTCGCGAGCAGTTGATTGCCGGTTCCGAACAACGGCCATATCGTTGAAATATTCCCCGTATAAATCAAATATCCCCAGCCCATTACGACCACAAAACTGGTCAGCAAATTTCCCGGCAGCCACGAACTATTTCCAAACGGCTTGTGCACTTTGCCCATGAGTTCCTGGAGTACGTAGCGCGCCACGCGCGTTCCCGTGTCCACCGTAGTCAGGATGAACAGCGCTTCGAACATAATGGCGTAGTGATACCAATAGCCCATCAGCCGATCCATTCCGGGCAGGCCGCGGAAAATCTGTGCCATCCCGATCGCCAGCGAAACCGCGCCTCCCGTCCGCCCGGCCAAATGTTCGCCAACCTCACGCGAGAACATATCGAGATTGACCGTGCTCAATCCCAGATGGCTGAACACCGCAGGTGTGGTGTTGATCGCAAAGTAATCTCCAGGAGAGAGAGAGCAGGCCGCAATTAGCGCCAGCACCCCCACTAGCGACTCCGCAATCATTGCTCCGTATCCGATGAAGCGCGCGTCGCTCTCCTTATCCAGCATTTTGGGCGTCGTACCCGAAGATACCAGCGAGTGAAATCCTGAAATCGCGCCGCAGGCAATCGTCACAAAAAGGAATGGATACAAATTTCCTTTGATGATGGGTCCGCCGCCATGTACGAACGGCGTGAAATTCGGAAACTGAATGTTGGGGTGAACCACGAAGACTCCAATAACCAGTACAGCAATGGTGCCCAGTTTTACGTAGGTCGAAAGATAATCGCGTGGTTCCAGTACGAGCCAGACGGGCAGAACCGACGCCACTAGCCCGTAGATGCCCATCAGAAACGTGATCTGATGGGGCGTAAAAGTAAGAGCTCCCGCCCACGCTGTCTGCGCCACCCAGTGGCCCGCCACCACGCCGGCGATTAAGAACACCACGCCAAAAATACTCGGACCAGTGACCGTGATCTTTCCAGCATGGCTCTTGAACATCCACCATCCCATAATGACTGCGATGGGGATGGTCATGCCGATGGTGAACACTCCCCACGGACTATTTGAGAGCGCATTGACCACCACAATGCCAAGCCCCGCCAGCGTTACCAGAAGAATAAAGAGCACCGCGATCATCGCTACCAGCCCGGCAAACGGACTGATCTCCGTGCGCGCTACATCCGCCACCGAGCGCCCGCGGTGCCGCACCGAAGCGACCAGCACGGTGAAGTCCTGCACGCACCCGCACAGCACTGCGCCAATCAGGAGCCAAAGAAAACCTGGCGCAAAGCCAAACTGCGCGGCCAGAGTCGGCCCAATCAGCGGTCCCGCTCCCGCAATCGCCGCGAAGTGATGTCCGAACAAAACCCATCGTGGCGAAGCCACATAATTGTGCCCATCGGCGAATGCGTGCGCCGGAGTCGTGCGTCGATCGTCAAGCGCCATGGCCTTCGCGGCAATGAACGCGCTGTAGTAACGGTAGGCCAAAGCGTAGACGCACAATGCACCCAGCAAAACCGGGAAAGTATTCATCAGTCGCTCCAAACCAAGCAGGGAGTAGCTTGTGTGGCCAGCCCAATCGAAGGCATCCTACACCAGTTCTGGAATCGGGCACAATCTCTTGCCCGTAGCGAAATCCACGCTACAATGGCGGGCGTCGGGCAATGAGCAAGCAGAGGGACTGCTGCAGAACCGAAAGGATCGCGTATGCCTATGCCGCCAGAAAAGCAGATGGTAACTCAAGAGCAAGGCCTTGTCCGCTTTGGGCTGAGGCTCGCCACTTGGAGTGAACGCTGGTTTCCAGATCCGCTGATTTTTGCGTTGCTGGGAATCGTCGTGGTTTTTGTAGTCGGTCTTTTCCTGCATCAGAGTCCGGGCAAACTTGCAATTCAGGGTGGGAAGAACTTCTGGACCCTCGTCCCTTTCACCATGCAGATGGTGATGATCATCGTGGGTGGGTACGTCGTGGCCTCGACGCCCATCGTATATCGCGCGATCCGCGCCCTCGCCGGAATTCCAAAGACCCCGCGACAAGCTGTCGCCCTGGTGGCACTGTTCTCCATGCTCACGTCGCTGATTTCCTGGGGATTGAGCCTGATTTTCAGTGGACTCTTCGTCCGCGAATTGGCTCATCGGGTCAAAGGAATGGACTATCGCGCCGCTGGCGCAGCTGCGTATCTCGGGCTGGGAGCGGTCTGGGCGATGGGTTTGTCTTCTTCCGCAGCCATGCTGATGGCGACCAAATCGGCCATGCCTCCAACCCTGTTCAACATTAGCGGACTCATTCCGCTTACCCAAACTTTGTTCCTTTGGCAAAGTATCGCGACCAGCGTGATCCTCATCGCGCTATCCGTTCTCATCGCCTATTTATCCACCCCGTCGCCGGAGAATGCCAGGACAGCGGAATCGTACGGCATCCAATACGAGCCGATTCGCTCCAGCCTGGAAGACAAGACCAAGCCGGGCGAATGGCTGGAATACAGTCCGCTGCTGACGATTCTGGTGGTCGCGCTTCTGCTGTGGTATCTGGTGGATGTATTCCGCACTTCGCCGCAAGGCGCACTCGCGGCGCTAGACCTCAACACTTACAACCTCATCTTCATCACGGTTGGTCTTTTATTTCACTGGCGCCCGAAGCGTTTTATGCGTGCCGTAGCGGAGTGCATTCCGGCCACCGGCGGCGTGATCATCCAGTTCCCGTTTTACGCCGTAATTTTCGGGATGATCGTTGGAACCGGAATCGCCGATGTCCTGGCGAAACTCTTCGCCTCCGTCAGCACCCACAACACTTATCCGTTGCTGGTGGCAATGTATTCGGCTGTGCTCGGTGTATTCATTCCCTCCGGCGGCAGCAAGTGGGTCATCGAAGCTCCCTACGTTCTGCAGGCCGCGAATCTGCACCAGGTACATCTGGGATGGGTGGTCCAGATTTACAACGCCTCTGAGGCGCTGCCCAATCTGGTCAATCCCTTTTGGATGCTGCCTCTGCTCGGCATTTTAAAATTAAAGGCCCGGGATATTGTGGGATACGGCGTGCTGCAGTTAATGGTTCACGTCCCGGTCGTGTTCTTCTTGTGCTGGCTGTTCGCTCGCTATATTCCGTATCTCCCGCCCATGAAGTAGCGGCCGGCAGCGTAATCTGACGTCGATTAACTTGCGAGCGCCACTCCTGCCTTAGCTTCGTTGGCGGCCTCGAATGCGCGTTCTTTCTCGCCCACTTCGTCGAGTTCAAGATCTTTTGTCTCCGGCGAATACAGTAGGCTCACGAACGTCATGACCGCGCCGATGGTCAAGATCACGGCTGGCGATAACCACATATCCTGCTTCTCGATCGCGGCGATAAAAGGAATCTTGTGAGCCCACCAAACATAAGCGCTGAACCACGCGCCCAGCAATGCTCCCGAGGAGTAGCCGAAGCCTACCCCTGCGGCGCGGCGTCTCGTTGGGAATCGCTCACACAGATATGCCGGAACAACTCCCCATGCCAGCTTCAGCATGGCTGCCATCACCGTACCGAGCACGGCCATCCATAGATTGTGCTCAATCGCCGCATGATAAAGAACGTAGAAAACCGGAATTCCAAACACCACCAAAAACGCGCAATACCACTGCGTCAGTATCTTTCTCCCGGTCTTATCCGAAAGCCAGCCGTAGAAGTTGTAACCCAGGAACGCCATAAACAAGGCGAAGCCATAAATCAAGCTATAAGTCGTAGTATTGAAGCCACGCCCTTTGAGCGTCAGGATGTTGGGAAGAAATCCGTAAACCGAATAGTCGGTCAGGAACAACCCCGTCATAAAAAAGAAGACTTGAAGAAAGTCAAATAGTTGAGGTGGTTTGAACAAGCTCAGGAAAGGAGACTTCTCAATTTTGCCGCTTGCCTTAGCCTTCTCGAATTCCGGTGACTCGTGCAGGTTACCGCGGATATAGAGCGCCAGGAACACCGGAACGACCCCGGTCATGAAAACAATTCGCCATCCATAAGTCAACATGGTTTGGCTGGTGGTAAGGAATGAAACCAGAGCAAACACCAGCGAGCCGAGGACGTAGCCCAGAGGGAACCCAGACTGGATGAAGCCGCCGATCATCCCGCGCCTTTTTTGCGGAGCATACTCAATGGCGAAGGTGTGTCCTACGGCATATTCGCCGCCGAAAAATATTCCCATCAGCAACCGCAGACAACAGAAAATAACGTAGGACCAGACGCCGATCTGCGCGTAGGTTGGCAGGAAGCCACCCAGGAGAGACATCAGGCCCACCCCCCCGATCGTGAAGACCAGTAGAAACCTTCGGCCAATCTTGTCGGCGAAGCGCCCGAACAGCGCCGAACCGATCGGCCGAGCCGCCATGGTGATCGAGTAAGTGAACACAATCACGATGTACTGCCAGGCGGCGCTGCCCTTGGGTGAAATAAAAATCTTCACCAGAATTGGAGCCATTACAAGAACCAGCGCCATGTCGTAGGCGTCCAGCATGAACCCCAGGAACTGGGAGATCATGGCCATTTTTGCATCTTTCGATAGTCGTTGCTGCTCGGGCATGAGGAACTCCTGAAACGGAGAGATGGGCCGCCCTGGATGGCCCGCCGGCGAGATATAACTAAGATACGATCGAAAACTCTTGCCCTTGATACCCATCACACTAGTGTGTGATCGGAATCCGCGTGCCCCAGTTGACCGCCGACGCACGCGATCATAGCTCCCAGAAGCCACGCTGTCCAGCAGCTGTTTCAGGCTGGGGCGATTGAGGACTCATATAAACAGGACTTATATAAAATAGCTTCGCCGCCATATTTGGACGTCCGAACGTATCGCGTGCCTTTGGCGACGGGCTCATCACACGGGATGCTCTATATGTTCAGAACGAGATTCAGGGACCAAATCGTAGCAGAGTTCCTCCCTCCTTCGCGTGCCCGAAAAGTCCAGAAAGTGGTCATCTTGTGCGACGGCATGCCATCGATTCCCAGCAAGCAGCCCCTGATGGAATTTCTTTCTCGAAAAGGCTATTGGGTCATTTATCCCCGCTATCGCGGAGCATGGGAAAGCGCTGGACAATTTCTGGAGAAGTCGCCCCACGAGGATATCCTCGACATCATCGCCGACTTGCCGAAGGAAATTGAGGAAATTGCTTTCGGTCGGCGCTTCCGGCTTTTGCCGGACCAATTCTTCGTCATCGGAGGCAGTTTTGGCGGTGCGGCAGCGATCCTTGCATCGCTTGACCCACGAGTGAACCGCGTGATCGCAAATTGTCCCGTCGTGGACTGGAACATTCTGGATCGTTCCGAAAAGATCGAGACCTCTAAAGAGAGTTACTCCGAGTATATCCGCGATGCGTTTGGGAACGGATATCGTCTTTCTGAGGCGAACTGGGAAAAACTGCGGAGCGGTACTTTCTACAATCCGTGGCACCATCTGACGGAAATCACGGCGTCGAAAGTAATGATTTTCCACGCCAAAGATGATCCCCATGTGCCTTATGAAGGAAGCAGGCAATTTTCGGAACTCACCGGAGTCACTCTAAAGTCCCTCGCACGAGGCGGGCACATCAGCACGCAGTACATCGTTCGAAAATACTGGACTCAGATCAAGAAGTTTTTCGATTCCGCTCGGAGCTAGGCTGAACCTTATCTCCAGTTAACCACAACCGTCTCGCGGCCCATCACAATCCCGGAATCCAGCGAATCGCGTTGCTGCGAAAAATCTTCTGCAGGACCGGCTGGGGCAGATTCAATCCATGTACCTGCCGGCCTTCCAAGTTAAAAGTTTCACCGGTTGCCAGAAATCTCCAGTCCCGCGCGTAGGTCGACTCCCACTCTTTCAACGTATCCGGCAGCTTGGCGTCCGGAAGCAAATCGAGATCGGTGCCGTAGAGGACGCGGTCCTGATACTTGATGAGAAATGCGCGCACTTTCTCCGCAGGCATCAGCATGAGATATTCCATTCTCGCGGCGGTGTCGATGGCAAAATTCGGATACTTGTCCAAGTGGCTGGCGATGTTATCGAGATCCCGCTCCATACTGCCCAGATGAACGCCTACCATGCGTAGCTTTGGATTGTTAGCCAGCACATGATCGCGCGCTTCGAGGATCCTCTGCTTAGACGGGAACCCGGGCCGGTTGGCAACGTACCATTGCGGATTTTCCTGATAGTAGGACCACGACGGATCGGCGGGATCCGCTGGTCCCCAGGCCACATCCGGTTCGGCCAGGTGTGTCATCAACGTTTTGCCGTGATTGGCAATGGCTTGGTAGATCGGCTCGAACTTTGCATCATCGGCCATGACGTATTGGCCGCCGCTGTCCTTGATTTCCATTCCGATGTTCTTCCACACCTTGACCGCCAAGGCTCCCTGTGTGAAGTCACGGTCGATTTGCTTGATCGCATCGGCACTGAATGAAGCGCGATCGAACTTGTATGGATCGAAGGTCGTACACAGGGCAATGTGGCCGCGGCTGGACTTTACCAGCGCCTGTGCGTCATCAATCTGCCGCTGCAAATCCTTGCGATGTGGGTTCGTGTTGTCCATCACCAGAATATTCAGCAGTTTCAGGTTCAGCCGTTCGAGCATTTTCTGAAATGCCGGATCCGTCTTGAAGACATGAACGTGGACATCAATGGGACGGATGGCTGCGAATGCACGCAGAGCGCCGTCTTCATAGCTGGGTTTTTCCAAAGCAGAGCTGGAAGCTGGCGCTTGAGCCGCGCAAGACAGAGTGATCGATAGACCTAATATCACTCGAAAGATAGTTTGCCCCACACGTATCATAGGAAATTCCCGCGACAACGGCAGAAGATCGGATCCCGGAGCTTCTCGCCGGCCCGGAATTCCAAGTCCGACGCTCAGAACGAAAACTTCACTGCGAATTGAATGATTCTGGGCTGCGCCGTTCCGTAGGTATTAGAGGATGACGAACCGGCCAATCCGGTAATCTCTCCGTAGGTTGTGCCGATATCGGCAAGGTTTCCGTCCGGATTGCCGAAATTGACATTGTTGAATGCGTTGAAGAGCTCGGCTCTGAATTCCATCGCGAGCCGCTCGGTGATCTTGGCATTCTTGATCGCAGCCAGATCGGCGTCGAAATATCTCGGTCCCCGAAGAATATTCTTTCCCGTGTCGCCGAAGGTTTGTATTGCATTCGGTACAAAAGCGTTGGTATTAAACCATTCCGTAATTTCCGCGGTATGGGAACGGCCGCTGCCCAGAATGGCTTGCTGGACCGTGTAATTTGGTGCGAGATCGGCGCGATCGGCCAACATGCCACTCAAAGAATTGTCGGCGCCACTAAAGATGGAGAACGGAGTTCCAGTTTCCCAAATCGCGGTCGCGGAAACTTCCCAGCCATTCACAATCTTGTCAAGCAGCCGCGGCAGACCGACACGGGGTACTAGATACTCGCCGTTGATTTTGAAAGTCTTCGAGCGATCGTCATCGGAAGGGCCGTAATCGAACCAGCGGCCACAACTGCAGCTATTAGTTAAATAAGGTGAGCCCCCAATCGGAGCGAAGTCATTTAGTTCCTTGGACCAGGTAAAGTTGGTCAGAAAAGATAATCCATGGGTCATGCGCTTTGTCAGTGTTATCTGACCGGCATTGTAATTGCTGTCGACTCCGGAATTGATCGACCCGATGGATCCATACTGGGGATACAACGGGACTTCCTGCTGAAGAACAGGATCCCAATGATTGGGATTCAATTGCAGCAAGCCGCTTTCCTGGTCTCCCGTGCCGCTGAGATGACGTCCGGTGTTGCCCACATACGCAACTCGCAACATCCAGTCCTGTTTGAATGCGTGTTCCGCAGTCAGGTTCCAGGCTAGCACCATGGGCAAACGGAAATGGCGATCAAATATCTGACTGAAGGAAATACCGGAAGTAGGGAAGATCGCATTACTGGCCGTAGGATTGATCGGGCCGAACTCCCCAGGAAACAGGTTCGTTGTTCCCGAGCTTCCGTAAGGGTCGGCGAAGGTTACCCAAGGCGAACCCGGACTCGATCCCACATTGATGATCGGCGCAAACGGAGGAACGCCCACCACATCTTCGAAGGCAACCGTGTTCGGAGCTTCGTAGTAATAGCCGGCTCCGCCGCGAATACTCGTGTTGCCATCTTCCGTTACCCGATAGGCAAAGCCAATCCGCGGTCCAAAGTTTTTCGCATTGTTATAAATCGAAGAAGCCGGGCATCCTGGATCGTGATGGCTTCCCCCGAACAACATGCCCACGGGCGCAGTCGGGAAGCGCTGCGACTGTGCTCCCGGAACAAAGCATGCCACTCGCCCTAAGCTATCGGTGTAGGGAAAGAAAGGATCCCAGCGCAGCCCCGCGCTGAGCAGCAGCCGGTTGGTTGCTTTCCAGTTGTCCTGCACGAAGAGGTTTTCCCGGTATCCTGTAAAATTCAGGTAAAGTCCCCCGCCTTGCGTAAACGAGGTCACCGCGCCCAGTTCAAAGTCTGCCAGAGGACTCCCCGTCATATCTTCAAAGTCGAAAACTCCGCTCTCCTGATACTGATTTCCCATGGGCAGGCGAACCCGTAGAACTTCACCACCGAACTGGATTTCGTGTTTGCCCTTCATTAAGGTAGCAATTTCACGCAGCGATTGATCGCCCCGATTCCAAACTCCGTAGGGCGTGCCGGGCAGAAAAATGTCCCCGCCCACGGTCAGGTTTAACACCGGCCCGTTGCCTCCTCCTAGGTTTTGCGGTACCGCTATGTTCGAACCTGCATCGGCAAAGCTGAAGGGCGCCGACGAAAGGGTGGTCCCATTTACGCTGTTATAGCCAAAGTAACTGCTCAATAAGAAAGTAGTGGAGATGTCGTAGATATCGACAACGCTAATGTTTTTGAGAACCAGATGTTCGGCATCGCCTCGGAGTTCAAGAAGGTTGGTGGAAGGGGGAAGAAAAACCGGGTCGGTATAGTTCATCTGAAAATAATGGCCGCTCAAATGATGCTTCCCGAAGTTGAAGTCTATCTTGGCTAAGTATTCATCGGTGTTTTGCGCGTCCGGACCACCATTAAAGTTAATCTGATCATTGGGTCCGTTGGGAAGGGGAATAGAGTTCAGAAAGTAGGTAGCGACAGGGCTTACAGGAATTTGATTGTTGGGATAATTCGCCCCCGTAGCGGGATTCACCAGCTGAGTACCAGGAAGCAAGTCGGAAAAATCTCCCGTGCGTTCAGCCGCATTCGGAACCGAGGCAATCTGGCCGTTGTCGGCGGTACGGAACCGCGTTCCCTGGTAGCTTCCAAAATAAAACAGCCGATTCTTAATAATAGGTCCGCCAATGCTGACCCCAAACTGATTCTGCTTGAGCGGATTGACTTGGCCCTGGGAAAAATAATCGCTGGCATCCAGCGCCGAGTTTTGCAGAAATTCAAATACGTCTCCGTGAATCTGGTCAGTTCCCGATTTTGTGACCACGTTGACCACGCCACCAATCGCGTTTCCGTATGCGGCGCTCATATTCCCGGTAATCAGGTTGAACTCCTGGAGAGCGTCAGGATTCGGAAAAGGTACATTGGTATTGATGTAAGTGTCGTTGGCATCCACACCATCCAATAGGTAATTGACCCCGTTCGCACCACCACCGTTCACCTTGGCATACTGCTCGCTGGGGAATACACCTCCTTCGCAATTAGCAGCGCAATAGTTGGAGGTCACGTTGGATGTTCCCGGCGCAAGAAAGACCAACTCCTGCACGTAACGGCCGTTTAGTGGTAATTCCTTAATCTCCTGTTCGTCGATCAACTGACCCACCGTGGCCGAATCCGTCGTCACCAGTGACGAATTTGCCGTCACAACTATTTCTTGCGAAACCGTGCCCACTTGCAGCTGCACGTTCAGTGCAGCCGCCTGATCCACAGACAGGACAATGCCTTTCTGAACATAGCTCTTGTATCCGGCCATGGAGACTGTGATCTGATAAGTTCCCACCGGCAGGCTGGGAAACAGATACTGCCCGGCAGACGTGCTATTGGCGGTCTGGGTATATCGGGTGCCAACATCTTGAACGGTGATCGCCGCTCCCGCCACCACTGCACCCGATGGATCACTAACGATCCCACTCAGGCGCGCGGTCGTGTACTGTGCCCACCCGGGCATGGTAGACCCGAAAACCAGAATGAGTCCGAGGGAGAAGCAAATGAACCAACCCGCTGGCAATAGGTTCCGAAATTTTCTCTTCATGGTCTACCCTCCCTGGGAGCCAAATATCATTGTGTTTTTTTGCTGCACTATTCGTGTGCAGGCTTTCCGAAAGATCCGTTTCAGCGGTTTACAAGACAAAAAACTGCGAATTCCGCCATAAGACCGGCAAGCTCTGCGATTGCGCGAATCTACTCATAGTGTGCTCGTTTGTCAATTCTTTTGTTCGTTTGTGATCGATTCATAGAAAACCCGGCAGCCATCAGCCATAAATCCTCACATTTTGAACCACCCGGCTGATCACGCCGCCGGGACTCGGCCGGTCCGGCATCAAGTTACAGCGCAAGGAGAAAAATAACCCCAGCAGCTGACCGAACAAGACGTCTACTGGCGGACGACAATCGTCCGGCACCGCTGTGCGAATGTTTGGCGAGAGATAGCGCTCCGCAAAACCATCCAACGGCAGCTCGGACTGCCCGCCCACCGCGATCTGGGTTCTCACCAGTCGCTTCTGCATGAGTTCCTGCAACACATCTTTTTCGTAGCGTGCAACCTTCTCATCGCTCGAAAGAAAAGCAATCAGCAGAGTAGTTTTATCGAGAGCCGCCATAGGACCGTGACGCAGTCCCATGGCAGATTCCGCCATGGTCAGGATTCTGCCCGCGGTCAGCTCCAGGACCTTCAACCCGGATTCAACCGCTACGCCCTCAAGCGCACCCGATCCTACAAAACACACTCGTTCATACGGTTCCGAAGCCAGCGCCGCAGCAGCATCAGCGGCCGGTGGAAGAAAAGACTTTCCCGCTTCTACCAGCCGATGCAGGATAGGTTCGTATTGCGCGAGCTCATGAACATGAGCCATGCACTGGCCAAATACGACCATATTAGAAAATGAACTGGTCATGGCCAGAGCCCGGTCGTTGACCGCATCCTCCAGGGTCACGGCGAATGCTTGTGGGTGGCTCGCCGCGCAAGAAATCATGCGCCCTTCTGCATTGCACGAGACGATTACGTGATGAATATCGGGGCGACTCACTAGAGCTTTTTCTATAACGGACACGCCTTCCGGGCTGTCGCCCGATCGGGAGAACGATATCCAGACGTACTTCTGACCCGGAATCAGCCACTCTTCCGCGTGAGTCACGAGGCTGGTGCTGGGCACGGCAATCACTTCACACTTCCACAGCCGGCGAAACAGGTGCATCAGAGTTCTGCCCACGTAGTCGGAAGTGCCGGCGCCGATCAGAAAAACAGTTGGCTTCGGAGCGGCGGGGTCACCAAGCCCCGCGTCCCCGAGGAACTCAGCCAGCCTCGCTCGATATTTTTGAAAGATAGAGAATGTCGACTCCCAGGTGGCAGGCTGCTGTGCAATTTCCGCAGGCGTGTATAACAGACCGCGTTCGATCTTCTCTTCTCTCGAAAGATCGAGAAGCCTAGCCAGAGCATCCACGCCACACACTCCTCGTAAAAATCTGCCGGAGCACCCGCTCGCCATCCCGGAGCTGGTTTTCGGAGAACTTTCGATTTATTACGTATATAAACGTTTACTTGCGGTCCGCATAGGAAGTCAAGCGCAAAAATGCGCGGATGAAACAAACTTTGCGCCGAGGCCGTGCCGGCATTCTTTCTTGGAGTCGATGGCTTCGACGTGCGCCGCGGCCCGAGTACGCCGAATATTAATGCTTGCGCAACGACCGATGTCATTTGCCGTCTGCGGCGGCGCTGCTCGTCTTTGTCACCGCCCCTTTTTCGTTATGGTGATTGGCGCCGAGGTTGAGCTTCCGTAGACCGTAACCGGCGGTCCTGATACCGGACAACAGGGCGCGATCGCATTCCCCGAGTACGCCGCCGTTAACGTGTTGGCGCCTGGCGCTAGCTGTGACGCGCTGAGTGGCAGACTTGCCGCAGACTCCGCGGCGCTGGTCGGCAGCAGCGTTTGCGTTGCCAGCAACGTTGACCCAAGCATGAAGTTCACCGTACCGCTCGGCACACCGCCGCCACCGGGACTGGCGGACACCGTGACCGTCAGAGTGGTCGACTGACCTGGCATGAGAATGTAAGTTCCCGAGGTCAGATTCACGGTCAATGAGTTGTCGATCCCGACTCCAGTGTTTTCGTAGGCGCCAATATCAATGTTTGAGCCCTTCGTCCGAGGATTGCCGAGGAAGTCTGTGGTGCCATAGATGGAGTTGGGGGAACTACCATTGGGATCGCACCAGCCAACGCTGCACGAGAGGCTCGTGCTGCCGGCACCGACGGCCGGTGAAGAAGGCAGGGTATCAAAGTTTGGCGGAGTGTCGCCCAGATTCACGAAGAGAGGATTCGTGTTCAGCGAGTTTGCATCTTCCCCGCTGCTGGTTTGCCAGTTTGAAAAATCCGTATAGGTATTCACGTTACCCCACCAGATTGACGTTCCTTCCACGTAGCCCTCAGCCGAGTTGTACAGGTTCCAATTGAGCGTCGCCGGCGGGGCAGGGTACTTCTGCGAAAAAGGGACGTAGCTGAAGATCCACGTGTTGTATGCGCCGGCGTAGACCACGTTGTTTTCGTAGATATCCCCTTGCTCGCTGCCCACCTGGTACTGAATCTGAAATTCGCCGGTGGAGCCGCCTTCCGATTCGTTGCCGGGCTGGGTAGCATTGTTGTACAGAGTATTGTTGACGAAGACGTCGTGGTAGCTGCTGCCTCCTCCATTGCTTTCGCCGCCATTCTTGGTCGCCGCCGCATAACCGCCGATGGAGTTGCCGCAGGCATTGGAGTTGTAGAAAATATTGTTGCGCACCGTAACATATCTGCCGTAACACGGAGACTTGCCCCTAGCAGCAGTTCCGGTATTGTTCGGACCAGACCATTCGGTGCCATTGGTTTGGCAGATTTGATTTTCGCTGGTCGTCTCGATACCGTAGTCGGTCTGTATGATCACGTTCTGCTCGATGGTGACATAGGCGCACCCGTCGCAGTAGAGTCCGTCAGCGTCGTATTCATAGCCCTCACCGGGATTCGTAATCCCGCTGATGTTATAGACCGTATTCCCGCTGACTTCCCCATACATTGCCTCGTCGTAACCAACCGGACCGACGCCCTCGTATCCAATCATGTCGATGCCGATNNAGCGATTCGCTCTCCCCGGTCCTCAGGTCGTAGACCTCATTTCCACTAATGACCAGCTGCGTGATGGGCGTCTTTGACGTGCCGTAAATCGCCATGCCAAAAGCGTTGCCGTTCGCTTCCGACGTAGTCGTGATGTTATGCACGCGATTATTCAGAATATGGATTCCCGTGCCCGAACCCGTGATCCAGACGCCGACCGGAACATTGCTTTCGTTGTTCGTGGTGTAATTGCGGATTTCAAATCCGCTGATGGTGATGTAACTCAGGCTCCCCGTCATATTGATGAGACCCTGTGTGCCCGATGAGCCGCAGCAACTCACCCCGGTCCCGTCGATCACCGCAGCCTCGCCGGGATAGCTTTGGAACGTAATCGGTTCTGATGCCGTCCCAGACGCGGGAAAGTTCACGGACTCATGGTAGACGCCGCCGAATACGTACACCGTGGCGCCGGCCTTGACTGTATTTGCCGCGTGCTGGATGGTTAACCAAGGCGCGCCGATTGTGCCAGGATTGCTGTTCTTGCCCGTAGTTGACACATAGTAGGTGGCTCCGGCTTGTCCGGCAAGCGACGGTACTAACATCAAGACACTCGCAAAGAGCGCGGCATGTACCACGGCGGAGTTCCGTAGAAGCGCAACCTTGCTTTGCATAAGTCCTCCTCCATGAAAATCAGCGGCAAGGCAACAGTTCACCTGGTCGGTTCGTAGCGTTTGATGCTTTGAGGATCAAAGGTTGTCGGCATGTGGCCCGAGATGCGCAACTGGAAGTCATCTTCCGCACTAAGACCGCCGAGACCAGTGGCCGTCAGATGCACCTTGTATTCCCCCGGCTCGGTATAGGCATGATTCACTTCACTGCCCTCCAGGGTCACGCCGTCCCCGAAATCCCAGCGATACGAAACCACCGCATAGCCGCTGCGGCCGTGCGCCGCAAACCTAAGCCCGGCTCCCGCATTCCCGGCAGAAGGATGATCCATCGTTATCGCGGGAGCAACCGCGGGAATTTGCGCGTCGACTATTTTCAATACCCGCACTGAGTGGGGCGGCTGATGAAGAGCCAGAACGCCCGCGGCTGGGGCGGGCATCTCCCGATTGTCGAGAACATCTGTAGCCTTGTACTGGCCCGTCGCAGCCAATCCGGCGGCCGTGACATCGATCGAGTGATCTCTCTCCTTGTCTGTCCAGTTAAAGACAGTCAGGATGCTCTGCCGGACATCTTCTCTGAGAAAGAAGACGCTTGGCTGCTCATCCTCGGCCGCAAAATTCATCAGATCCAATGGAACCGACGACTTTCCCAGACGAATCATCTGAATCAGATCCTGATTCTCAATCAGCCCGAGGCGCTCCGGAGCCTTCGACAACGACTGGAGTTCGTCTCCGATCTCGAACATTCCGCCGGAAACGGCGGCGAGTGCAATGGAAACTCTGGCCTCATCCAAAGTAACTGGCTTGTCGCTCTCGTGCCATGTCTGATCGGCGATGGTTTGCGTCGACACGGTAAACGCATCCGGATCGGCCACGAAGAAATTGCGATTCATATAATATCGCGCGGCAATTCCCGGTGCGGCTTCTTTGCTGGCGTCGAATGTGTGCCCCGTATCCTGCGATATCCGGCCATAATCCACGTAACCTACCGGGTTCAGCATGACGCTTCCATCTTTATCCAAAAATACGTCGTCCCCAACCGTGTCGCGGATGATCTTCAGCCCGATCCTCTGCGCTTCCAGGGCGGTTGTATTTGGTTTGTAGTAGTAACCTTCGATCCCACTATCGTCCATAAAATCCATCTTGATGTAATGCACGCCCCATTCATTCACCAGCGTGGAATAAGTCTTTCGCAGATACTCCTGAGCCCCCGGGTTGGTAGTGTCCAGCACGAACAGTGGATCTTTGTTATCCACGACTGTTCCGGCATGGATGGGATGCCCTTTTGCGTTTTTCACCAGCCAATCCGGATGATTCTCGTACACCCATGAACGCTGCGATATTTCAAACGGAGCAGTCCAGATTCCCGGAACCAGCCCCAGGCCGCGAACCTTGTACTCTAGCTTGCCCAGACCCTCCGGAAACAATTTCGCATTCGGGGTAATGTATTCTCCGCGAGCATATTGATAGCCTTCGTCGATGTGGAAGATGTTATAGCCGAATGATTTCAGATGTTCCGCTTCCCACTCGGCGTTGGTCAGCGCTGCTCCGTCGTTTAACCCGAAGTAGTATGCCGTCCAGCTCCACCAGCCCATCAGCGGAGGCGCAGAGGTTCTGGCATGATGAATCCCTCGAATCAACGAACCATAAGTTTCCAGCTGCCGATGATAGTCCGTCCCCAGACTGAACAGCACACGCTCAGAGGATAGCTCCGCACCGGCGGCGACCGGTATGCTCAACTCCACCTGATCCTCCGCCAAGGAATGCTCCAGAGAATTTTCCTTCTCCATCTCGGTGGTCCCAGTTGAATCGACCTCGTAGGCCGCAGCGCGACGTGCAGAGCCGGAAGAGCCGGCGAGGTGAAACCGCAAGATGGTTAGAAACTTATCCGAAGTGAGCGCACCAACAAACAAGCTCTGATGACTTCGGCGATTGTAGATGAGCTGGCTGCCGACGGCTCGATGCATCTGGTTTTCGGCATCCGCAAAGTTGCGGATGGTAATGGCGGGCCGGTCCTCGCTGAAGCTGTCGGAGAGAACTCGATCGTCGATCGCCGGTCCTCCCAGGTCGATAATCGCTCCTTCATTCGCATCCACCGAACGAATGCTCTCGACGTGAATAGTCTTCCCGGTGGTATTCCGAACCGTTACTTCGATATCGCCGAACGGCTCGCTTGAGTAAGCGCGCAGGTGATAAGTCAGGTCGGGCTGCCCGCTCAATCCCGAGTAAGTGACTTGCCAGTCTGTCGCGTCTCCCAGATATCCCTGAACTTGTGAGTGCTCCGCCGCATGCCGCGGATAATCGGACGCGTGAAGCCAGTGCCCATCCACCTCAACCCCGACTCCCGCTCGCAAGGCATAAGAATTCGATCCTGGCATCGCGATGGCGTATTTGCCGTCGGCTGGGTTCACCATGATTTGTAATCCGTGTTCTTCACCAGATGGTTGTCCGTGGAGCGCCGCACCACCGCCGACAAGCAGCAGAACCGCAACAAATCCGACCATATCCGCCATCATGCTCTGTCTGATCCTGTAACTGATCACCGGTTCCTCCATTTGAGTTGAAAAATAGTTCCGTGGTCGTCTCTTCACCCGCTGCGACGACAGCGGGATCATACTGGCTGATCTGTAATCTCCTCGCGTCGCGGATCCCAATACAACCTCTTTCCCGTCCAATACGACTGCGCAGCCATGATGCACACGATGGAATGCGAAAAGCCGTGATCGACAGTTGCGTTCGGCTCGCTACGCGTCTGCATTGCCTTAAGCCAATTCACCAGATGATTCACATTATCATCGTCCGGCCCAAGAGAATTAGGCGGCGCTCCCGGAACGTTCAAGGTGGTTGCTGCGTCACGCGACGTTCCCACAATCGGTACTTTGCTATAGACCGGACCGGATTCCCAGGGATCGAATTCCTTTCTTCCGCCCTCCTCGGTCGTAATGAAGAGTGACGCGCCCTCTCCACCGTAGTTTTCAATCGTTCCGTCCCGGCCCTGAATGCGCGAGAAACTCCGGTAGCTATTTCCGAAAGTAGTCTTATAGGTGTACAGGAAACCTTTTGGATAAGTCACCGCCGCCACGCAGGTATCGGGATTTTCCCGTCCATCTTTCCACGTAAAAACGCCGCCATTCGCCACCACACTCGATGGATAACTCTCGTCTGTCCAAAGATGAACCAGATCGCAACCATGGCTGAGCCACTGATCGAATATCCCGGAAGAAAAATCTTTGTAGAGCCGGAATTCGAGATAAACGTGAGGATCGAAGGGCCGGTCGGGTTTGCCCAGCAACCAACGCTTCCAATCCGTATCCTCTTCGCGGAGCTGGGACCTTCGGCCATAAAGCCAGCTCTTCCACTCCATATTCAAATCTTTCAACATCTCCGGTGAAATACCGGTATCTGCCTCTACAAAACGCCAGCGCTCCTCATTGACATTCCACTCCTGCTCGATCTGAACGATGGGTCCGATCTTTCCCGACCGAATAATATCCCGCACGGCCAGCGGATACGCCTGGCTACGGTGCTGCGTTCCCATCTGCACCACCTGTTTTGACGCCTTCACAATTTCGCGAACTTCCTTCGCCTCCGCCAGCACATTGGCAAATGGCTTTTCAACGTAACAATCCTTGCCCGCCTGCACCACCTCAGAGCACAGCTTCGCGTGTTGGAAATCTCCGGTCGCGATCATCACGCCATCGATGTCTTTGCGGGCGAGCATATCCTCCGAATACTGGTACATCTGCGGCTCAAGGCTGAAAGCCTTCTTCACTTGTGCCGCGCGGCGCTCCCGCGCCCGGTTCCACAGATCGCAAACGGCAACCGTCTCCACTGGAATTTGTTTCACGGCGAGTTGTGCCATATGCACATGACCTGCGCTGCGGTCTCCGCATCCCAACTGTCCCAGCCGGATACGATCGTTGGCCCCGAGAATCCGGGCATAGGAACGCGCCTCCATGCTCGCAGCCACCAACATTCCACCCGCCCCTTTCAGAAATGTCCTTCGGTCGGTCCCGTCTGTATCTCGCATCATGTCCTGTCACGTCCCTCTTACATCGATCACTGGTGATGCTCAAGGAAGAATTGCCTTGATTCCTGTGATGTCGCAAAAATCGACTAACGCCGGATAGAGCTCTTCGCCATATCCCAGGCATGCATATTCATTAGTCCAATGCTGTAGCAAAACACCGATATCACAATGCGCGGTGACGAACCCGTGCGGCCAGAACGGAATGCCACATTCATTGAGCCGTTTTTCTATCTGATCGGGTGCGGGCTCGAAAATGCTGGCTCGGCTAATCACCATTTGAAACTCACCGTTCACTCTGCCCAGCCGCGCCAACACTCCTTCTCCCACTTTGCAGATCAACTTTACCGACAGGCCGCCCGCTTCGCCTTCCGTGGGGATACCATGTTCCGAGAAACCAGCCGGGCCCAGCTTGCTGGCCAATGAAGGCGGACAAGCGCCATCCCCGATGATCTTGATCTCTCTTGCTTTTTTGTCAACGTGCTGCAAATCGCCGTAATACACTCTCTCCTTGCTCAGTTTGGTTAGCAGGAGCACGGTCAAAGCAGTATTGAAATCGCCCAGCGTAGAGGTACCAACTCCATCCTCAAGCATCATGCTCTGCGCAAAACAAGTGGCGGCGTAATCGCTGGCCAGCCCCGGAAAAGATTGAATCGTATAGAAATCAAACTTCTCCTCCGCCACAAGTTTTTTCAGAGCGAGATAGAGACGCATCGACCGCTCGCTGACTGCGTTTCTCTCTGGCGCCTTGCCAAACAACTGTTTCAACCTTGGTTGCAGTTGATCCAGTTCGTCTGCAGATATTCCCTCGGCGGCTTGCTTCAGCTCCGTTGTGTCGCGGGAATCGATATCGATGCCAAACATCCTCATCCATTGAGAAGGATCGGCAGCGCCGCAGGTTTGTCCCATCCCGCGGCCGCCAAACGTGCCAATGGTGGACATGTTTAAGAAGTTCTTCAGATGTGAAGCTTGCGCATAGCTGACGATCTTGCTTACGGCGTCTTGTTCGTCCACGCTTCCGTACACAAATTTGTGTGCGACTCCGATTTCGAGCAACCCTCCGTGCAGCACGAATCCGCCAACCGGCCGCCAGCCTTGAGAGCCGGGGTGCGTCCACAATAGCAAGCCTTTGCCGGTTGCGCAGTAATCGCGAATCGCTCCGACCAGGTGAGCCGCCCAAACCCATGTCCCGGAAAATAGGACGACCGCATCGATGGCATCGTTGGATTTCATTTTCTTGAATGCGGCCCGCGCTTCGTCTTTGCTGGCAACAACCATGTCATGCTCAATAACTTTCAGACCGGCGGCAATCAGTGCGCCCTTGGCGCGCCGAACCAAAGCGTCATCGATGAATGGCGTACCCATCGGGTCTCTTAGACCATCTTTGTGAACTCCAAAAACTATGAGTCCGATTGTGGGCTGGATCACTATTCCTCCTGTGGGTCTGTTGAACTTTTCGTCGCCATGAGTGCCGAACGCAAATGGCGGTATTGTTTGCTTTGCTGCGCGTAAGCCTTGGCCATCGCAGGATCGGGCGATATCGTCGCAACCTCGCGGACCAAGGTTTCCATCGCCTCCCGCAAGCTCCCGTATTCTCCCGACGCAACTCCGGCAAGAATGGCCCCGCCCAGACACACTGCTTCCGGACACTCCATTACATGCAGCCGCCGGCCTGATAAAGCAGCTCGCAATCGCAGACCTAGAGCCGACCGCGATCCGCCCCCCGTGACGTAGACATCTCGAAAATCTCCCACCGCACCCGCCAGAGTTTCGCTCATCTGTGACATCTCACACGCCAACCCCTCCAGAATACCTTTGTAAATCTGGCTGCGGCTGGTGTTTGGCCCCAGGCCGGAAATAATCCCGCGAGCGTGCGGGTTGAAATCAGGATTGCAGGTCCCGATCAGATTGGGAGTAACGCAAAGACCCGTTGGGCCCGCTGGCGCTTCCCGTTCGAGTGCCGAGTAATGAATAGACTCTGCCTCGTCTGGATCCCTATCCAGAGCCAGGTCGCTTTCCCCGTTCGCTTCTCCATGCGCTTCTCCGTACAACAGATCGTAAAACCACTTGATCATGATTCCCGCTGGAAAATACGCCAGCGTGACGAACTTATCTGCAACCACGTGACAATAAGAGTTGAGAGATGCCGCCAGCGCAGCATCCGTCAACATGGGCTGATCGGAAGTTACCAACAGACATTCGTAAGTGCCCATGGAATCGGCCACGCGGCCTGAATCGGTAGCGCCAACTCCCAAGGCACCGCAAGGTTGATCGTGCCCTCCCATCACAACCATTGTTCCCTGTGATAGACCGAGTTGACTGGCAGCGCATCCATCTAGTTTTCCAGCAATCGTTCCGGCAGGTATAGGAATGGGCAGGCACTCGACGTTTATTTCTGTGGCGGCGAGAATTTCTCGCGACCACCCCTGCTGTCGTATATCAAACGCCAGATAGCGCGAGGCCAGGGAATAATCGATATAAGGTGGCAGTCCCAGTCGCGAAAGAACATAACCGATCACACTAAGGAAACGAACCGAGGCAGCAAAAACGTCCGGCCGGTGCTTACGCAACCAAAGGAATTTCGCAACAGGATACATGGGATGAGCGACCAGGCCGGTAATTCCGAAAAGTGTCTTTCTTCCAATTGTTCGTTCCAGCCACTCCGCTTCTTCCGTGGCCCGATTGTCCTGATTGAGGATCGCCGAAGCGATTGCCTCATTACGTCCATTTACCGGTACAAAAGTTTCACCGTGCGAATTCAGACACAGAGCTCGGACGGGGTCGGCAAGATTTTTGGATACCGCCTGCGAACAATTACACACCGCCTGCCAAAAGCGTTCGGGATTTATCTCCGCGCGCGTAGGAGCGGGGAACTCAGGCGTGTACGCGTAAGCGTGCTGGCCAAGGATCTCACCTGTCAGCGCGAACACCACCGCTTTGCACCTGCTCGAACCGATATCGATGGCCAGCAAACTCATGATGGTTTCGATCCCGCTTGCTTTACCGCGAGGTGTTCATCCGAATTGCCGGAACTCGTCACACCTCGCGCAAGGCAAGGCATGCGAAGCGGACTACTCAACTATCGGCGCCATTCACAGGAATTTGTCCGCCGCGACCGAAAGCTTCCGGCCATGAGCCCCGGACTCAACAACATCGATCTTTCCCTTAGCAATGGAAACACTCGATACCCCACGAAATGTCTCCGGCGCCTCAAACAGCAAAATCAGAAACCGAACTTGAGCCTTGGACTTCGCCGGAAGCCAGCGATACGTTCGCTCTCCGAACAGAGGACCTTGCTCAATGGTTTCGCGTCGCGGAATAGAGAACGGAGTCGTGCTGAACTCCAGCCCCCGGCAGAACGTTTTTGCTCGCCATGGAGCTGAAGTCCGGTTGTATCGCTCTTCCCAATTGCCCACCCAGGGAAAGTCCGCCCGTCGAAATGCATACATGACGAGAAGCTTCAGGCGCGGGTTACACGCCGCGATGAAACCAATCTCAAGTTTTGGATTCAGCATTTGTGCCGTGTAGTGTCCAAACCGCTGTGCCGGCGTAGTGCGCAAGCTCATCCGCTTGCGATCTTTCGTTCGTGCGTTGGGCCAGCTAAATTCGGCATCCGGCTGAAGCGAAAATCGAGGGCTGTAACTGGCTGGACAAACCTTTGCCCGCGTTGCCGGCATGTCGAACCAGGTGATTCCCGCTTCCAAAAACGGTGGCCCGAAGGTTACATGTTCGTTCCACGAAATGGGCCGGTCATAATTACTCAGGTTGACCGCCTCTTCTTCGCAATAGATCACCGGATTCGCGCGGTCAAGAGTTAGCTTTCTGCTGAAACCGATCTGAGCTTCGGGAAGCGTCACACCATATTGCAATTGTGCTTTCCGCGACTGCGTTTGCTTCTGGACCTTCCACTGCAACGCGGGCGCTTCGCCGTGGGTCGTGAGACCCGCCGCCGTTTCTTCCATAGAAGGCGGCCCGAAATGATCGAAGCTGAGGCTATGTCCCGCGATACCCGCGAGTAACCTGCCATCCGGCGGAGGTCCGTACTGGCGCGCACATTTCGCAGTCGTATACTCGAATGGATCGATCGTCGCCCATGGTGGTCGCCATAGCGGGTTCACGCCGGAACATGCCTTCAGATTCAACTCGCAGATATGCCCTCCGCCCTCAAGCACGGAGACATGTCCCCACTCTGCCTGCAACCGGAACCCGGCGCGGCCATCCATCACATTCTTGTTGCGCCAAACCGCCTGCGCTTGCGAACCCGATGTCATTATCTTATGAGCGCTTGAAATTCTGTCTTCGCGCTTCCGTCAAGCGCAGCCCGCGCCTGTTCAAGAAAGCTGCTCATGTTGTCGGCCTGGAAAACATTGCGCCCAAAGAAGACACCGGCCGCTCCCGCAGCCGCAACTTCACGCACCACATCAAGCGCCTGTTGGTCCGAGGCATTTCGGCTCCCACCCAGCACCAGGATTGGTATGGGACAACCTTCAACCACTGAACGCATCGACGCTGTGTCCCCGCTGTAATCTGTCTTAACCGCATCGGCACCAAGCTCGGCGGCCATACGAGTGTGCAGGTTCAGCCACTTGGGGTCACCCGGATTCTGCACATCCTTCCCCCGTGCAAGAGATTCAACAATCAGCGGGATTCCAACTCGTTCGCATTCGCGGGCGACTTCCGCATTGCGCCTGATCTCCTTCATCTCGAACTCGGCATCGCCGGTACCTACGACCAGATAGGTGAGCACCGCATCCGCGCCGTGTCGCAACGCCTCCTCGGGACGCGCCACAAGCGAGCTGTGCAGCGCACCGCCTCCGTCCTGTCCAAACGCCGACCAAACCGTCGTCCAATCCAGCCGGGCAATCAAAGCCGGTAATGGACCGGATATTTTCGAATTCGCAAATTGCCGCATGAGTCCAAGGTTCAGCAGCAAGGCATCGACGTCGGCCTGCGCAAATTGTCGAATCTTTCCTAATGGGTCTTCCGTTCCAGGAATCGGCCCCAGTACCAATGCATGATCGAAAGCCACGACCAAAGCCCGGCGTTTCGATCCTCCCAGCACACGATTCAAGCGGATCTTCTTGCCGCAATCGCTCACAATTCCCTCATCTTTTCGCTGCACTTAAGACGGACTCAAGCTATCCCCCTCGTGAGCGATTGTCAACCTATTTGTGTGAATGTGTTCGTTTGGCTGGTCCTTTTTGCGTTTCCTGGCACTCCGCAACCACCACTTCGACCCCTGCTTCACGCAGCCCCTTGATGTATTTAGGGTCAGTCCCAGAGTCGGTTACGAGCACGTCAATGTCCGCCACGGGGCCCACGTAGGCGAAGCTTTGGGTCCCGAACTTACTGTGATCCGCTAACGCTATTCGCGTTTTCGCAGCTCTCGTGATCATCTTCTTGATCTGCGCCTCGGCGTGGTTCGCGGTCGAGACCCCATACGAAAGATCGATTGCGCTCACTCCCAAAATTGCTTTATCCAATCGGATTTCGGAGAGCGCACGTTGCGCCCATTCGCCGGAAAAATAAAACGTGTCCTTTTGCAGATCGCCCCCGGTGCAGAGCACAGTCACGCCTGAGCTTCTTTGCAACTGGCAAACGATCGTGGGTGAATTTGTCACTACAGTCAGCCGGTTCCGCTGATTCAAGCCACGGGCAAGCTCAAACACCGTGGTGCTGCCCTCAAGAAAGACGGTTTCGCCGTCCAGCACCAAATGTGCAGCCGCTCGCGCAATCGCATGCTTCTCATTGCTATGGCTGTGCGATAACGTCTCATAAGAAGGTTGGAAGTTGGTGCTCGACATGCGGGAAACTGCTCCCCCATGGGAACGAACCAGTACTCCATCCTGCTCCAGGGCTGCCAGGTCTCGTCTTACCGTCGCGGCGGTGACCCCCAGAGCGGCGCAAAGGTCGGAAGCGGTAATCGTGCGTTGACCGGAAAGGATCTCTCGAATACGAAATCTGCGCTCTTCTGCGAGCATATTTGGCCTCTCCTGGCTGCGCTAACCTCGTGTGGATCGCTGGCTCCGCGGCACCTATTGTATTTCGGATGGAGACGATTTGTATTCTAAAGTATATCGACCGGAATCAAAATCGATCATAAACAAACAAATTGACAAATGAGCAAACTATCGGTAGATTCGCGCAATTAAAAAATGAATGCCGCCACTCACATCCTGGGGCGCCATCTTGCTCGCCTACGGCAATGAAGACTGAAACGCATCCCCACCTGACGCGCGCTTTCGGTTTACTTCCTGCCACGGCCCTGAACATGGCCAACATGGTTGGGATCGGCCCCTTCATCACAATCCCACTATTGATGGCTTCCATGGGTGGCCCGCAATCCATGCTGGGCTGGCTGACGGGTGCGCTCATCGTAATTTCCGACGGTTTGATATGGAGCGAACTGGGTGCGGCGCTGCCCGGCTCCGGCGGTAGCTACCATTTTCTTCGTGAGGCCTATGGCCATCAGACTTGGGGCCGCCTCATGGCGTTTCTTTTCATCTGGCAATTCGTTCTGAGCGGGCCTTTGGAAGTCGCATCCGGCATGATCGGATTCGGAAACTATTCAACCTATCTCTGGCCGGGACTAAGCGGTAGAGGCCAGCAATACATAGCCGTGGCCTCAGGCTTGGTTGCGTTGCTTCTCTTATGCCGAAAGATCACGTTCCTGAGCAAGGTCACGCTCACGCTTTGGATTGGCACGGTCCTGGCCATGTTAGCCGTCATCGTGACCGGCTTTCCTCACTTCAATGCCCACCGAGCGTTCGATTTTCCCCCGGGAGCGATGGCTTTTAATCGCGGCTTCGTGCTTGGTCTGGGCAGCGCTACGCTCATCGCCGTGTACAACTATCTCGGATACTACGATGTATGTTACATCGGTGACGAAGTCGAGAATCCTTCCTATGTAGTGCCGCGATCGATTCTGTATTCGCTCGCAATCTGCTGTGTAGGATATTTAGCGCTGCATCTCGCCTTGATCGGAGTGGTGCCCTGGCGGGAAGGAATTCATTCGAACTTCATCGTTTCTGACTTCATGGAGCGCCTGTATGGCAGGGGAGCCGCCATCGCGGTGACAATTTTGATCCTCTGGTCGGCCTTTGGCTCCGTGTTTGCGCTTCTCCTGGGTTATTCGCGAATTCCCTATGCGGCTGCCATCGACGGATATTTTTTCCGCCCGTTTGCCCAGTTGCATCCTACGAAAAACTACCCCCAGGTTTCACTTCTGGTTCTCGGCGGTGTATCCATTGCCGCCGCATTCCTTAAGCTTGATCAGCTCGTCAGCGCTCTGATCACCACCAGAATTTTGGTGCAATTTCTCGGACAGCTGTTTGCCATTCCGCTTTTACGGCGAAAGTTTCCGGACAGTGCTCGCCCCTACAAGATGTGGTTTTACCCCGTCCCCATTTTCATCGCGTTCTTTGGATGGGCCTACGTTTTTCTGACCTCGGGCTGGCTCTATATCAAGATCGGATTATTAACGCTGCTAACCGGCGTCGTGGTCTTCTTCATCTGGTCGAAGTGGAAATCTACATGGCCCTTTAACCTCAGTCAGGATTCCGCATGAGGGTAAATCAGGATCTCGCGGATAACGGAAGGAATTCATGATAGCAAATATTTTTGGTGGTTGTCGGTGCAAGGTTGAGATCGCAGGTTTCTTCATAACCTGCTTGCTGATCTTAGTTGAAAGTTGTCTGGGCTCTTCTAACCCGGCCAGAGCGTCTCAGGTGGTTGCTTCAATCGAGGGGCTGTCTGTGTCGGCTCAGACAAGTGACGGCACCTATGAAATCCACACAGGGAACAACGGACAGAGCGTCATTCACGCAAGAGTGGCGGCGCAGATCGATCATAAGTGGATTCAATCGACCGATTATCCGAAACACGAGATATCTCAATCGACTTTTGACGACGCTCTCGGACACGGCAAGAAGATAACGATCACTTCGTCCGGACTTCAAAACCATCCGGATCTCGCATGTGCGTTACAGATCTACGAGGGGAGAGCTTTTGGCATCATCGAGGCCGAAGTGCAAAATCACACAGGCAATGCGGTGACGATCCAAAGTATCCGAAGCGTCGAGGCCGTCGGAAACAAAATCATCGATCTCAGCGGCCCGCGGAGCGCCGACCGCGTGCTCTCGGACAGCTTCAGCGAGGATTGGCCGCCGATGCGGATTTACGATCTAGGAAAAGCTCCCAAGGGGATGCACCGTGCCATAGGCAGCCAATTGATCTACAACCGGAATAGCAAGCAGAGTCTTTTTCTGGGAGCCCTTACTTCTGATCGTTTCCTCACTATCATCCATCTTCAAGCGCAATCTTCAGCATTGGATGGTCCCACCATCGGTTCCTACACTCTCGATTCAACTGGAACTACCGAGATACAAGCTACCGATGAGGAATCCGGCCTGCGAGCAGGACCTGCGGAAAATCTGATCGAACTAAACGTTCCTCTTCCCGCCGGCGAATCCATAACTTCAGAACGCGTGATGTTTGCTGCCGGAAGCGACTACCACTCGCAACTTGAGAACTATGGCGCAGTGATTAAAGAACTCCATCGCAGTCGCGTCGCTGTGGACAACATGCTTGGATGGTGGAGTTGGACGGCCTTCTACACAAAAATCACTGAAGGCGCTGCGCTCACGAACGCTCAATGGCTGGCCGAGCACCTGAAGATGTTGGGCTATGACTACTTTCACTTCGACCTGGGTTACGCATATTCACGCAGTGAATACGCGACACCCAATGCCTCTCAATTTCCCCGCGGCATGTGGGATCTAACTCACCGCATTTGCCGGTTGGGATTGAAGGTGGGAGTTTGGACGGCTCCTTTCGATGTCGGCGAGCGCGCCTGGATTTACGAGCATCATAAAGATTGGCTGGTGCACAACGCGCATGGCGATCCGATTTCAATCGGAACCGCCGAAGAAGTCGAAGGCGAACGTCTGTTCGTGTTAGATGTTACTCATCCTGACGCCCAGGAATATCTTCGGCAGACCTATCGCACCCTGGTCCGGGAATGGGGCGCGCGCTACATTAAGCTCGACTTCATGGATAACACGGCAATCGAAGGCTATTACCATCGCCCGAACACAACGGCACTCGAAGCGCAGCGCATTGGCCTGGAGATTATTCGCCAGGCCGTCGGCGAAGACGTGCTCCTCGATAAAGATGGCAGCCCGATGTTGAATCCGGTTGGGCTGGTGGATGAAGGCCGTATTTCCCAAGACACGGGCCACGCGTTTCTCCGCAGCAAGGAAGCTGAGCCTGGCATCGCGGCGCGCTATTACATGCATCGCAACTTTTTCATCGATGACCCGGACGCGTTCACGGTCTCCCGGCAACTCCTTGAAGAGCGAACCATTCAAGCTCCACTTACATTGAATGAGGCTCAAGTCTCAATTGCTCTGGCGGCAGTTTCTGGAGGAATGTTCGAAATTGGCGACGACCTCCCAATACTGGGGAGCGATCCGGAGCGCCTCGCGTTGGTCAAGAATCCTGATTTGCTGGCCATGGCAAAACTTGGACGTGCTGCTTTGCCTGTAGATCTACTAACCTACACAGAGAACGACGAGCAACCCAGCGTCTTTCTGTTGCGCGAAGACCAGCGTCAGTCCATTTTGGCCGTCTTTAACTGGACGGAGCAGGCTGCTTCTCACACTTTCACTCTTTCCGATTTGAAGTTTCCCGCAGAGCATTCGTACCAGTTGTTTGATTCGCTCGCGCAAGGTCAGCCGTTGGTGCTGGACCACGAAACGCTCAGCCTGGAACTTCAGCCCGCGCACTCAGTCAAGCTGATGAAGATTATTGATACTTCCATACCTGTGGCCGCGCCTTCGCTTGCTTTCCGAGTATCGTCTCAAGCAAAAATCGGCGAAGAGCTTGAGTTCGCCGCCATAGCGTCCAAAGATGGAGTCCCCACTCTTGCCTATCATTGGGATTTCGGCGATGGAGTATCTGCCGATGGCGCAATCCTCACTCATACTTACACCGCCGCCGGCAACTACGCCGTGCGGTTCACGGCTGAGGGCCTTGATGGCAAATCCGCGGAAAAGACATTTTCGATTTCGGTCAGCGGATCGGTCATTCTTCCCTCTCCTCGGCGTTACTCCGAACCGCGCGAATAGCTGGAATAGCTTTTATTTTTTCGCGCCGCCGAGGCCTGAACCGAACTGGACACAATCTTGGCTGCCAGTCCGAAATTCCAAAACCCTGAAGTGACTGAGGGAAAACGAGGGAAAATGGTGCGCCCGGAGAGATTCGAACTCCCGACCTATTGCTCCGGAGGCAATCGCTCTATCCATCTGAGCTACGGGCGCGCACCGATAGCTTCAGTTTACATGCAGGGCTGACAAGCATCAATGCGAGTGCGCTGATTGCGGTAATCGTCGCTCGCCTGAATACAAATTCAGGATTGTTACCAGCGGCCTCGTCCTCCGCCGCCGCCGCCGCGGCCGCCGCGGTCACCGCCACGATCTCCGCCCCGGCCTCCGCGGTCGCGTCCACCGCCTCCTGCGTGCTCGGTTTTCGGGCGCGCTTCATTAACGTTGAGGGTGCGTCCGCCTACCTGCGAGCCGTTCAATGCAGTGATGGCCTTTTCTCCTTCTTCGTTGCTGGCCATTTCCACAAAACCGAAGCCGCGCGAGCGTCCCGTATCGCGGTCGGTCATGATGCTGACTCGGTCCACTTGTCCGAACGGTGCAAACATCTGCCGCAATTCGTCTTCCGATGTGTTAAAGCTCAAGTTCCCCACGAAAATATTCTTCAAGCGTCGACCTCTGCATTGAGCTGTCGAAGTGCGAGCTCAATGCGGCGGACTGGCAGGTCGGGGACACCTCCCTGAAAATCGAGACCGGAGCTGGCGGCAGTCGAATGCGGGCAAAAGTATAGCAGGTTTGTCAAATCGGGCTTGTTAAAATTGCAAACGCGGCTGGCGTGGCCGGTCTCCGCTCAGCATGCATCCACCTTCCAATAGCGCTCGCGGTGATATCCCGGTTCCAGCAGCCGGTTCTTGGGATCGTGCCGCTTGCCGCACTTCGGACAGACTAAATAACGGCTCCAGGCTGTTCCCTGGTGATCATAATTTTCCGGGACGGCGAAAGTCGTCCGGCAACTGCACGGGATCAGAAACATTCGTAACGGGGCGTCGCCTCCGGATTTCTCGGACTCACCGCGAGATTTCACGCTTCTTCCAAGGCCTCTTTTGCCCGCTTCTTGCGGCTGTTCGATTGCAGAAACTTTTTCCGCAGCCGTAGAGACTTTGGAGTGATTTCCACGAATTCATCGTCCGCAATGAATTCGATCGCCTGCTCCAGATTCAGCTGCCGGAAGGGAACCAGGCGGATGGCTTCGTCTGCCGTCGATGCCCGCATGTTCGTGAGCTTTTTTTCTCGAACCGCGTTCACGTCCAGATCATCGTCTTTCGCGTTCTCGCCGATGATCATGCCTTCGTAGAGTTCAACGCCCGGCCCAACGAAAAGTTCTCCGCGCTCCTGCAGACCCCATAGCGCGTAGGCCGTCGATAAGCCTGCACGGTCGGCAATCAATGCGCCGGTTAGCCGGTGCGGGATTTCCCCTTGCCATTCGGTATATCCGTCGAAAAGGGAATTCATCACGATGGTCCCGCGCGTGTCGGTGAGTAACTGGCTGCGCAGGCCGATCAGCCCGCGGCTAGGTACGCGGAACTCAATGCGCACTCGCCCGTAACCGTGGTTGTGCATGTTGACAACCTCGCCCTTGCGCGACCCCAACTGCTCCATGACCACGCCCACGAAGCCTTCCGGCACGTCCACAGTGAGGTGCTCCACCGGTTCCATGAGCTTGCCATCAATACGCTTGGTGACGATCTCGGGCTTGCCCACCATCAGTTCATAACCCTCGCGCCGCATCATCTCGATGGTGATGGAAAGCTGCAGTTCGCCGCGGCCGAGCACTTTGAATGAATCGGTGGTGCCCATTTCTTCCACGCGCAAAGAAACGTTGGTGAGCAGTTCCTTCGCCAGGCGCTCGCGCAAATTTCGCGAGGTCACGTAGGTCCCTTCCCGTCCCGCAAACGGCGAGGTATTGACCGTGAAGGTCATCGCGATAGTGGGCTCATCGATCACGATGGGCGGCAACGGCGCCGGATTTATGGCGTCCGTAATGGTTTCGCCGATGGTGATTCCTTCCACGCCCGCGACGGCGACAATATCGCCCAAAACAGTTTCCGTGATATCGGTTCGCTTCAGGCCCGAGAAGGAAAATAGTTTTGTGATCTTGGTCTTGTGCATCGATCCGTCGAGTTTGGCGATCACGACATCTTCGCCGGTGTACATCGTACCGTTGAATACGCGCGCAATGGCCAGGCGTCCGAGAAAATCGCTGTAGTCGAGATTTGCGACCAGAATCTGCAACGGCCCAGCCGGATCACCTTGCGGCAGTGGAATCGTCTTCAAGATCGCGTCAAACAAAGGCCTCAGATTCTCCCCACCGCCCAGTATGTCGGTTGATGCCGTCCCTTCCTTCGCGTTCGTGTACAGAACGGGAAAGTCGAGCTGATCTTCCTTGGCGTCGAGATCGATAAACAAGTCGTAGATTTCGTTGAGGACTTCCTGGGGACGAGCATCGGGCCGGTCGATCTTGTTGATCACAACGATGGGCGGCAGCTTCGCCTCCAGCGCCTTGCTCAGCACGTAGCGCGTCTGCGGAAGCGGTCCTTCGCTGGCGTCGACCAGCAGCATCACACCGTCCACCATCTTCAGCGCGCGCTCCACTTCGCCCCCGAAGTCGCTGTGGCCGGGCGTATCCACGATGTTGATCTTCACGTCGTGATAAAAGATGGCCGTGTTCTTAGCCAGAATTGTGATCCCGCGCTCGCGCTCCAGTTCGTTCGAATCCATCACTCGTTCGACGTGGTGCTCGTTGGAGCGAAAGGTGCCGCTTTGTTGCAGCATGGCGTCGACCAGGGTGGTCTTGCCGTGGTCCACGTGCGCGATGATGGCGATATTGCGAATACTCAAACTCAAAGTATGGACTTCCTTTAACGGACAGCTCAGATTGATGGACGCACTCAGACGTTCCTGGACTGAAATGCCCCACCTATAACTTTACTATGGGTTGGAGGTTCTCAGGAGATTACATGCAGCAGTGGGGGGAAGATTCCCGTGACGGAATTCAATCGCCTAACGTCACCCAGCGACCGCGTGATCCTTCGGCATGGGCTTTCCCGCCAGCCGCGCCTCCACTTGCTTTACGGCGCGCTGCGCCGCAAGGATTCCTTCGTTGGTGGTTGATTCCGGGCCCTCGGAATCCGTATTAGCGAAAAAGACTCGATCCATGGGCTGCCGCACCAGTGGCTGAATCTGCCTGTAAAGCCCCGGCGTCGACATATATAAAGGATGTCCCCGGCGGTAAATGTGTACCTCAACCGGATCAACATTGAATGCCGGCATCAGCTTCTGGAAATCGCTCAGCACGTTGGCGGCGACCTTGCGCGCTCCGTTTTCGCTCAAGAGCTGGCTGCGGTCGTCTTCCTTCATGGGTGTGTAGCAAGTGATAATGTTAAATTTCTGCTGGTAGCCCGCGTGTTTTTGAATCACCCAGTCGGCGACAATGAAATCAGTAAAGGTGTTGCCCGGGCACCATGTGTCGTAGCCGTGATTGAAAACCGGCTTGTCGAAAATAAGATTTACCACGGGATACGGAATGTAACGAATCTGATGCATCGCGTCGCTCTGCTTGTCAGACAGGCCGTCGACGATGCGCCGCGTAATGAACTTGGGCGTTGCCATGATCACGGCCTTGGCCGCAACCGTCTTCAATTCGCCGCCCAACATGTAGGTCACCTGCACTTCGTCCTTTTCGGAAACAACGGCTACGGTCGTCGCACCCGTCTGCATGTGTTCCGTGTATTTCGGCTGGAGAATCTCCGCCAGCTTTCTTGTAATTGCGCCCAAACCGCCAGGCCAGGTATAGCGATCGTCGCCTCCGCTTTCTTGGGCCATCTCCTGCAAGGAAGAAATGCCCATGATGGCGGCGGTTTCGTCGCTCGCTGCTCCCCAATTGGAGGGGCCGAAATTGTCCCACCACTGTTTCAGCTCGGCGGGATATTCCTTTAAGAAATCGGAAAACGGCTTGTCGTCAAATTCTTTGCCGCGTTTTTCCACATCAATCGCAAGCATCTCTTTCTTGAACTTCTTGAAACTCTCGCGAACCGGCGGAGGATAAGGCAACTTATCGAGGCCCTCACCCCAGGTATCCAGAATCAACTCACCTCGAAGGATGCTGGCGTCGGGACTGTTAACCGGCAGCGGTTCCAGCCCGATCTCCTTGGCGAAGCGGTAAGCGTATTCGTCCTTGGTCAAGAACGCCGACCCAGTCGCATACCTGCTGCCCTCATACTCCATCGCGTAGGCATTGCCGCCCCAGTGCGGCTCTTTTTCGAGCAGGAGGAAATCGCGGTGCTGCAAGCGATAAGCCGCCGACAATCCGCTCACGCCGCCGCCGATAATCACCACGTCATGCCGTGACGAAGCGGGAGGCCGCGTGAATACTTTGCCGTCGCGCACCTGATGGCAGGTCCGGTTGTCCTCGCCATCCACATCTGCCGCGTGAGTCTTTTGCGGGTCGCCGGTCTGTGCGACCAGAGAAAAATCAATCGGACATCCCGCCGTCACCGCACCTGCAACCACAAATTTGATGAAGTCTCTGCGATTCGCGCTCATATTCCGCTCCCTTCGACCGCTTGCACAATCTCCGCGCCTGCGTCCGCGCCGCCTTCCGCTTGCATCCGCAAGCGATACCAGAACACGATTGCCACCAGCGAAAAGACAAAGATGATAGTCGAGACCGCGTTGATCTCCGGTGTGATGCCGCGCCGCAGGCGGCCCCAGATTTCCAGCGGCAGCGTGTTGTCGCGCCCGATCAGAAAAAAGCTGACTGCGATCTCATCCATCGACAGCGTAAAGATGAGCAGCGCTGCGCCGATGATCGGCAGCTTTAAATTTGGCACCGTGATGCGCCAGAATGTTTGCCAATAATTCGCGCCCAAGTCGAGAGAGGCCTCTTCTTGCGCCCGGTCGAGCTTCTGCAGGCCGGCGAATACTTCGGTGGTTGCCACGGAGATCAGCGCCGTGCCGTGTCCGAGAATGATTGTCATCAGGCTGAGCTTCGTTCCCATTACGTTGAACAACATGAGTAGAGACAGTCCGGTAATAATTCCCGGCAGGATCAGCGGCAATAGCACCAATCTGCGAAACAAAGCTTTCCCCGGAAACTGCGCCCGCTCGAGAGCAAGAGCGGCCGGCACTCCGAAGGTCAGCGCGATGACCATCGCCGCAAGTGCGACCGGCAGGCTGTTGAGCACGGAATCCCAGATCGGCCCGTCCGCGAAGAGAGTGCGATACCAGTCAAGCGTGAGATGATGCGGCGGGAATCCACCTACGCCCTCGCCGTTGAAGGAGTAAAGGATGAGAACGGCAATCGGCAAGTAGAGGAATGCGAAGACTGCGATGGTGTGGAGGAGCAACCAGCGTGAGCCTGAGTCAAATCGAGCGTCGCTCACGAGAAGCTCCATTTCTTTTCCAGCCGTTCGGAGAAAACCAACAGGCACACTACCAGCAGCAGCATGCAGAACGATATCGCCGCGCCCAGCGGCCAGTTGTAAGCCGCGCCAAACAGGCTGACCACAATGTTCGAAATCATGATGCCGCTGGGCCCACCCAGGAGCAGCGGTGCAAGAAAATCGCCCAGGCTCAGCACGAAAGCAAACGTCGCCCCAGCGACCACGCCCGGAATCGAGAGCGGGAAGATTACTTTCCAGAACGTCTGGCCTGGAGTCGCGCCCAGATCATGCGAGGCTTCGACGAGATTGCGCGGAATGTGCTCCAGCGCGGCGTAAATCGGTAGAAACGCAAAAGGAGTGTAGATGTGCGTCAGAGTCAGCACCACGGCAAAGGGACTGTAGAGCAGAAACTCCAGCGGGTGCGTCGTCAGGTGCACATACTGCAGCAAAGTATTGAGCACACCATCCGAGCCGAGAATCGTCTTCCAGGCGTATGCCCGAACCAGGTAGCTGACCCACAGCGGGATGATTACCAATTGATACAACAGATCTTTTTTCTTACTCGCGTAAAAAGAAAGAAAATAGGCTAGCGGATAACCGAGCAGCAGAGAGAAGAGAGTTACGCGTGCAGCGATCCACATCGAGCGCAGCAGCGTTTGCCAGTAAACGTTGACTCGCAGCAGTTGGCCGTAGTTGTCGAGATTCCAGGAATGGACGATGGCCTGCGATGCCGACACCGACCAGAAGCTGTAACAGAACATCAGCAAGTACGGCAGCAACAGAAATACCGTGACCCAGAGCAGGGGAGGAAGTGTAACCGCCGCTTTGTAAGCTCGGGAAAACATTAAATTCTTTCTGGAGACTCGCGCACCGGAACAGCATCGGCGGGGGAGAACTCCAAGTCAACTTCGTCCAGCGCTCCACCGCTGCCCGGAGTCCGCACCACCAGCACGAGTCCGTCGCCGCATTCCACACGGATCAACTCTGTGGCTCCATGAAATGCCTGCTGGCGGACTTTCCCGCGCACTCTCACCGTACCCGGCGCAGTCGCTTTCTCCGAAGCCAGCCGGATGTTCTCGGGCCGCAACGAGAACAGCGCCGCACCGTCCGGAAGCGCCGCTGTCCACGCTAAAGGACCGCGGCGCACCACTCCCGCGCGCACTTCGCCTTTCAACAGATTCGTATGTCCGATAAACTGCGCCACGTAGGCAGTGGCAGGGTGGCCGTAAATTTCACGAGGCGTCGCCACCTGCTCCAGTTCACCCGCGCGCAGCAGCGCGATCCGATCCGACATCACCATGGCTTCTTCCTGATCGTGAGTCACAAAGATGAACGAAATGCCGACCTCGCGCTGCAGCGATTTCAATTCCACCTGCATCTGCCGCCGCAGATTCGCATCGAGAGCGGAGAGCGGTTCATCCAGCAACAACAATTGCGGACGGTTTACCAGCGCCCGGGCCAGCGCGATCCGCTGCTGCTGTCCGCCGCTGATTTTCGAAGGTTTGGATTTCGCGTGCGCCGACATCTTTACTTTTTCCAGCGCTTCCGACACGCGCGCTGCAATCTCTGCTTCGGGCCTCTTCGCCACGCGTAATCCGTAGGCCACGTTCTGTTCGACAGTGAGGTGCGGAAACAGCGCATAGGACTGGAACACGGTATTCACGCGACGTCGGTAGGGTGGCTGCCGGTCCAATCGCGCATCGCCCATCCAGACTTCGCCTGCGCTTGCGGTTTCAAAGCCTGCGATGATTCGCAGCAGGGTTGTCTTGCCCGACCCGCTTTCGCCAAGGATGGTGAGAAATTCTCCTTCCTTCACCTCCAGAGAAATATCCCGCAACACGACATTCTTTGCGAAGCGCTTGGCCACGTTGCGAATGCTGAGTAGTGTGGTGCGACTAACATCGTCGCCAGCACTCGTCACCGCAATCTGAGGAGTGGTAGTCATAAGCCCGAAGCCCGATAGCCGAAGCCGTTCTACTGCGCCGCCTTTACTTCGTTCCAGATCTCGTTATACTTGGCGCGCCGCGGCACATTCTGCCAAAAATAAAGCCGCTTCTGATAGTTGTCCACGTCGTCCAGATGAAGGCCCTTGACTTCCGCGGGCGTCATGAACTGCGCCGCCTGCGGATTCGCCGGAGTATATCCGGTCACGTCCGTTATCTTTTTCTGGGTCTGCGCCTCAATCATGTACTCCAGAAATTCGTGGGCTAGTTCCTTGTTCTCGCTGCCTGCGGTGATCATCAGATGGTCGATCCAGCCGGTGGTGTTTTCTTTCGGAATCGTCTCTCCTACAGGAAAATTGATCTTGCGCAGTTGATTGGTCATCAGCGGCCATCCCATGGCCGCCACGACCTCGTGATTCTGAAAGAGATTGGTCAACTCCCCGCCGGTCGACCACATCTTGCGGATATTCGGTTTCAATTCCAGCAACTTTTTCTTTACCGCATCAAGCTGTTCATCGCTCAAGTTGTAAAGCTGCGACGGATCGGGTTTGTCGTACCCGAGAACCTGCGCCGCCATATAGACCGTCGACAGGTCATCCCACACGGAAATCTTCCCGCGATACTTCGCATCCCATAGCACATTCCAGCTTTCGGGGGCCTGCGCGAAAACCGTGGTGTCGTAAAGCAGCGGATCGGGCCCCCACATGAATGGCACCCCGTAAACCTGACTTTTCATGCGCACTAGCGGCAGGGAAGTGAGTTGAGGAGAGAGCTGTCCATAACTCGGAATTTTCGTCAAATCCAGCGGCGCAGCCAGTCCCGCCGCTGCGATCGATGTGGCCACATCGCTCGACGGCGAGATCACATCATAGTTTCCGGCGCTGCCTCCGCGCAGCTTGGCCACCAGCTCATCGCTCGACCCCATGTAGGACGCCGACACCTTGCAGTGATGCTGTTCCTCGAAAGCTTTGACGAACGTAGGATCGCCATATCCCTCCCACACCAGCAAATTCAGCGTGGGAGTTTTCTTTGTGCATGAACCCGTGAACCCCACGACCGCGAGCAGGAACGGCAGAGTCACCGCGTGTCGCATTTTCATTGTTCCTCCTTTACCGATCGAAACGGCTCCGCCGGCCCGAACCCTGACATGAAGCTCAGCATTTTTAGAATGTCGGCGGCGTGTTCACCCATAGCAGCCAGGTTTCCGCCCGCCCCGTATTTTTCCACTGATGCGGTGTAGCGCTCTCGAAATAAAAACTGTCCCCGGCCTTCAGCCGGTATTCTTCTTTCTCCAGCGTGATCATCAATTCCCCCCGCAACACATAGAGGAACTCTTCGCCCTCATGCGTGTAGGAATCGCCGCTGCCCGCCAGGGGCGCCACTCGAAACAGATGCGGCTCCATTACAGTGTTTCCCCAAGCCAGCAACTCCATGCGAACCCCGGGACCGGCTTCCAGAACCTTTCTTTGCGCGGGACGCACTTGCCGGCTGCTCGCTCCTGTGGCATCGAAAAAATCGAGGATGTTTGTCTTATAAAATCGCGCCAGCTTGCGGAGCGTTCCTACCGAGCCACTCATTTGCGAACGCTCCAGCGCGCTCAGGAATCCCACCGAGATGTCGACCGCGCGCGCCACCCGTGCCAAGGACAGCTTCCGCTGCGCCCGCAACTGGCGCAAGTGCGAGCCAATCGCTCCCGCGTTTCCGTCTGCCGCCGGACGCGCCCGCCCTTCCCGCCGCAGCAGTTCCACAATCGCGGCCGCATTCAGCCCGCGTACCTTCCGCAGAAACCGCGCCCGCTTCAGCAGCCTCACGTCATCGGCCGTGTAAAGCCGGTACTTGCTTTCGGTGCGCCGCGGATGCGTGAGCCCCAGGCTCTCCCATGAGCGGATGACCGAGGGCGAAACTCCCACGCGCCGCGCGACATCTCCGATCTTCAAATAGGGCTCAGCCCTGGATGATTTCATGGTCCACCGGACGGGCATTCAAGTTTTCTATCCGAGGCAGCGCGTTTTTCTCCTTGACAGTATGCGTACCTCTTCTCTAACCTTGCGGGATTATAGCAAGGTTGTGGCTGGACACAAGCTGTCGTTTTCAAAGAAAACTACTCCCCGAGATGCCTGGAGGTTCCATGCCGTCACTGCGAGCCCGCTGGATCCTGATCTGCCTGAAAGCCGTTTGCCTTGCCGTCGCGGTCTGTCTCATCGTCCCTACACCGCTGCCCGCCCAAGGCACCGGCGGACGAATCCTTGGCCGTGTCGCGGACCCGAGCGGTGCGGTATTAGGCAAAGTGAGAGTCACCGCCGTCAATGAAGCCACCGGAGTAGCACGAGACGCGCAGACCAGCGAGAGCGGAGATTACGTTTTTCCGGACCTTCCCGTGGGAACCTACACGCTCAGCTTCGAACTGACGGGATTTAAAAAGGACCTTCACAAGGGCATCGCGCTCGACGTGAACCAAGTCATCACGCTCAACATGACCATGCAACTGGGCGCTGCGCAAGAGGTCGTCGACGTGACATCAGAAGCGCCGCTGGTCGATACCACGAGCACTCAACTCGGCGCGGTGGTGAATAATCGCTCAGTGAACGAACTTCCGTTGAACGCTCGCGATACCTACCAATTCCTCCAGTTGCAGCCCGGGGTGCAATCTCAGTTGGGCTCCAGCGGCGGCACTTTTTATGGTAGCGACGACGCCGGAGCAGTCTCTGTGAACGGTGGCCGTGGGCGCGCCAACAACTTCAGCGTCAACGGCGGGGATGCCAACGACCAATTCGTTAATCTTCCAACCATCCAGCCGACGCCTGACGCGATTGAAGAATTTCGTGTCATCAGCAATACCTTCGACGCGGAGTACGGACGCAACTCAGGTGCAGTGGTAAACGTTATTACAAAGTCGGGCACGAATCAGTGGCATGGCGATGTCTACGAGTATTTCCGTAACACCGTTCTAAATGCACAAGGTTTTTTCAATACCGTGAAGCCGCAGGAGAATCAGAATCAGTTTGGTGGAACTTTCGGCGGCCCGATCCGGAAAGACCGCACTTTCTTTTTCGTATCTTATGAAGGTCGGCGCGTGCGGCAAGGCATCTCGGGGCAAACCGTCATTGTGCCAACTCCGCAAGAGAGAACCGGTGTGTTTGGAGGCGGCGGAGGCTTCGGCGGCGCCATTACCGATCAGTTCGCCGCCGACGCAATAAACGGGAGGCCGGGCTGCAGCGCCGCAATTGCCGCCGAAGGCGGACAGATGCCCGTTGCCGGTGCAAACTGGAGCAGCATTTTCCCCACCGACGTGAACGGAAATGCAACCATACCAACCCCCTGCATGGACCCCGTCGCGCTGGATATGCTTCGCTTCGTCCCAGCTGCAAATCGATCCGATGGCGTCACCTATCAGGCTGTACCGGTCAGTGCCGATACGCAGAATCAGTTCACGGTGCGCCTCGACCATCACATCAACCAGCGGCAGAATTTCAGCTTCTACTACTACTTCACCAACGACGCGAATTTCCAGCCTTTCTATGATTTTCAGGCTTCGGGAGCGAACATTCCCGGATTCGGCGCGAATGTAGGTTCCCGGTATCAGCAATTCAATCCCAGCCATACCTGGACGATTTCCAATTCCCTGATCAACGAAGCCCGATTTACTTATATGCGTGAAGGCCAGTTGACCTTCCAGCATCCGCAGAGCACAAACCTTGTACAAGATTCGTGCGTGTCTCCTGCCGCGCAGGCTGTTTGTTTCAACGGTACCTCGGATTCCAACCTCCCAGGTGTTTCGATTCAGGCCGACCTTCTGGCAGCCGGGCTGCCCGCAACCAGTCCGCAGTACGGCATTACCACTGGCTTGCCTGCTAATCGCCAGGGCGTTCCCTTTATCGGGGTATCAGGCGGCTTCGCCATCGGCAACGGCTGGGAGGGCGAACTGCCACAGGTAGGGAATTCCTACATGGCGACGGACAGTCTGACTTGGGTCAAAGCCAATCACACTGTCAAGTTTGGTGCGGATGTGCGCCGGGCCCAGTTTGACCAGACCCTCTATTACAACGTCAGCGGCGAATATACATTCAACAGTACAACCGAGAATTCCGTCTTCTACAACGATAATTATCCCGGCTACCTGCTCGGCTTGGACGACAGCTACACTCAGGGATCTGCGCAGCGTGAAGACATACGCAACACGGGCGTCTATGTTTTTGCGCAGGATAGCTGGAAAATAAAACCCTCGCTCACCATGAATTACGGACTCCGGTGGGAGTTGGATACCCCTCTGGCCGATGCCCTGCACCACGTTCAGACCTTCCGTCCGGGGCAAAACTCAGCTGTTTATCCTTGCACGTTAACCGCTGCGGAGCAGGCTAATCTCCTGGCGAGTAACTGCACTGCCGCGGGCGTGCAACCCACGGGACTGGTTGTTCCTGGAGATTCCGGCGTTTCTGCGGGATTGACGCAGACCTATTACAAAGCCTTTGCGCCGCGCATTGGATTGGCCTACAGCCCTAATCCCAAGACCACGATCAGGGGCGGCTGGGGCTTGTTCTACAACCCCATGGAACAACTGGTGCTCGAGCAGTTTGGGGCTGAACCTCCTTTCGGAGGCAGCACCTTCTTGCCCGCAACGTTTCTCAACACTCCTTTCATTTCGCAAACCGGTAGCGTCAGCCCCAACCCGTTTACTGGAATACTGAGCCCTACGCCTGGCACCCCGCAGGATTGGGCTTCCTTCCGCCCCATGCTTCTGTATGGGGATTTTCAACCCCACATGCGTACGCAATATACGGCGCAATACAACCTAAATTTCCAACAGGAACTGGCGCGAAATGTGGTGTTCCAACTCGGCTATGTCGGGTCGCAGGGGCATCGGCTGCTGGCTTCGCATGATATCGATCCGGCAAATCCGCAAACCTGCCTCGACATTATGACTCTGTCTGCTAACAATCCCGCCAGCGTCTCCTCTTATGGGGTCCCGGGGGATTGCGGTCCCTTCCTCGAGGACGATCAATTCACCGTGACGCTCCCTGCGAGCAATGGAACCCTGCTGCCCAACGGATTCCATTTGCCCACCGGTGGCACGGTTCAGGCTGCAGGGCAGACGCTCAACTTTGTTGGTCTTCGCCCGTATTCTTCACCAAATTGCAATCCGGTTACAGGTGGGCCGGGCAACGGCTGCCCCGCGGACGGCGTTCCGGTTTTTACAAACATTTTTGCCGAAGACACCATCGCCGCCTCCGCATACAATTCGCTGCAAGCCAGCGTGGAAAAGCGATTCTCTCATGGACTTCAATTGCAAGTGGCCTATACCTGGAGCAAGTCGTTGGACTGGGCGTCCAGCTTCGAAGAAACCGTCAATCCCTTCAATTACAGATCCAGCCGCGCCTTGTCTCTCTTCAATTCGGCGCAGCGCTTCGTCCTCAACTATTACTGGGAGTTTCCGGTACCGAGGTACAACGGATTCAAGGGAAGACTTCTGGATGACTGGGCGATGTCCGGAATCATCCAGTTTCAGACTGGCTTCCCCATCCGCATCCAGACGCAGGACGATGCCGAACTGATCAGCAGTTTGTTCTTCTTGAGTGCCGACGCACCCCAACTCACCGGTCCGCTGCAAATCCAGAGCGGAAAACAAGTGACGACGCAGGTGGTCAACGGAACCCCGCAGACCGGGCATTTTGCCTTCAATGCCGGCAGTTTTTCTGATCCTCCTCTCGGTTCCTTTTCGACCACGCCGCGCTCGATCTGCTGCGGTGCCGGGCAGAACCAATGGGACGTGACTTTCTCGAAAAGAATTGCACTTTCAGAGTTGAGGTATTTCCAGTTCCGTGCGGACATTTTCAATCTGTTCAACAAAACGGAGTTTGTAAATCCCGACGGCAATTTTAGCGATACAACTTTTGGCCAAATTCAACAAGCCCGCGATCCGCGTGAGGTGCAGGTCGCCCTTAAGTTCTACTTTTAGTTTGGCGTGTAAGATATTTGTAGCTTCCACCCGGGCGGTTCTTTCGCCCGGAATTCTAATGGCCGTCGATTGTTAGATGACGAAGGCCTGAGCCATCCTGGAGCAGTCCGATGTATCCCGATTTACAGAAGGAACTCGACACGTTCGAGCGCCGCACGCCCAAGTCCGCCGAAGCGCACAAGAAGAACCTCAAACGCATTCCGCTGGGCGTGGCCAGCAACTATCGCCATTACGATCCCTGGCCCATCTTTGTGAAAGAGGCCAGCGGCAGCAAGTTTCGCGACCTCGATGGCAACGAATACATTGACTACAATCTGACGTTCGGCGCGCTCATGGCCGGACACTGCCACCCCGCCGTGATGAAGGCCGTGGAAAAGCGTCTTTCCGCCGGAACCATGTTCGGCATGCCGCATGACATGGAATGGGAACTTGCCGAAGAAATCTGCAGTCGCTTTCCGGTCGAGATGGTCCGCTTCGGCAACAGCGGCACGGAAGCCACCATGCATGCCATCCGCCTGGCCCGCGCCGCTACCGGCCGCGACAAGATTATTAAATTCGAAGGCGCCTACCACGGCCTGCATGATTCCGCTCTGGTCAGTGTGAAGCCCCACGCACCTGACTTCGGCGACATCGACAATCCCACGTCCGTCCCCGGCGGATTGGGCGTGCCAAAATCGGCTATTGCCAATGTAAAGATCGCAACCTTCAACGACCTCGCCACCGTCGAACGCCGCTTCAAAGAAAATCCCGGCGAGATCGCCGCGATCATTCTCGAACCCATCTTGATGAACGTCGGCCTCTGCATGCCGCAACCCGGCTTCTTGAAAGGCCTTCGCGACCTCGCCACGAAATATGGCGCGCTGCTGATTTTCGACGAAGTAAAGACCGGCGCCAAACTCGGCTGGGGCGGCGCCAGCGAATACTTCAACGTTCACCCCGACATGATCTGCCTTGCCAAGTCGATTGGCGGAGGCCTGCCGTTAGCTGCGTTCGGCGCCAGCAAGTCCGTGATGGACCTGATTTCGCAACATAAGGTCTTCCACGGCGGCACCTACAACACCAACCCGGTGTCAATGGCCGCAGGACTCGCCACGTTCCGCGAAGTCCTCACGCGCGACAACTACGCACATGTCGATAAACTCGGCAAAAAGCTGGCCGAGGGATACCGCAAGACCATCGCGAGAGTTGGACTGCAAGCCTACATCGCGCAAGCAGGCGCGAACGGCGCGCTGATGTTCTATCCGAAAGAGATTCGCAACTATCGCGATTGGACCACGATCGATGTCGATCTCTGGCGGCACTACTGGTTCGCAATGGTCAACCGCGGCGTGATGCCGCAGCCCTACTGGTGGGACGAGCAATGGACGATTTCCGTCCAGCACACCGAAGTCGACATCGATAAGCATCTATCTGCCTTCGATGACATCGCGGCATCGTTGGCGAAAGCGCAGCAAGAGCGCTTAGGCCAACCGGTGCTGGCCGCGCACTAGATTTGTGTATCACCAAACTCATGTGGGGACAGCCGCTCTCGGCTGTCCTTGCTGTGTAAAAGCGAAATTTAGGCAGTGAAGAAAGGTTTGTCATTCCGAACCAGGCAAAGCCCGGTGAGGAACCTGCTGCTGTGCAGCCAGCAAAAACCTTGTCCACCACCACCCAATCCGCCGCCCAGCCCCACCTGATCCGCGCTCTCGGACGCCGCGATCTAGTCCTCCTCTTTGTAGTCGCAGTCTTCAATCTAAACGTAGTCCCCTCCATCGCAGCCAACGGCGGCGTCACCATCTGGCTCTGGATCATCTCCCTCGTTCTTTTTTTCTGGCCGCAAGGCATCGCCGTCATAGAGCTCGCGCACCGTTATCCCGGCGAAGGCGGCGTCTACCTTTGGGCCAAAGAAGTCTTCGGCGACTTCCACGGATTCCTTTCCGGCTGGTGCTATTGGACCAACAACATGCTCTACGTGCCAACGGTGATGCTCTACTTCGTCGGCGTGTCGGTCTACGTGCTTGGTCCGGGCCACCAAAATCTCCCTGACAACAAGCTGTTCGCTGCTTCCGTCTCCCTGGCGCTGCTGGTGCTGCTGACTTTTCTCAACATCCTTGGTCTCGGCGTTGGCAAGTGGATCAATAACCTCGGCGCGATTGGAACCTTCGTGGCAGCTCTTGTACTGGTCGGACTGGGCATTGTGATCTGGTCACGGTTCGGGAGTGGCATCACCGCGGCCGATTTCAAAATTCCCGACAACCCGCGCTTCGTTCTCAATTCCTTCGGGGTGATCTGCTTTGGCCTGGTTGGCCTCGAACTCGCCTCCGTCATGGGTGATGAGATCAAGGATCCCAGCCGTACTCTCCCGGGAGCCGTCGCCTGGGGCGGTTTGATCTCCGGTACTCTCTACGTCGCGGTAACGCTGACCTTACTGATTGCGATCGGCAAGAACGTCAACGTGCTGCAGGGCGTGGTTCAGGCCGTGACTGGAATGGCCGCACGCATCGGCGTGAGCTGGATCAGCGTTCCTTTTGCGGTCATGCTTAGTCTGGCGATCGCGGGCATCGGTTCGGCCTGGATCGGCGGTTGCTCCCGCATTCCCTTCGTTGCCGGGCTCGACTCCTACATGCCTTCCTGGCTGGGAAAAGTTCATCCGCGCTATGCCACGCCCTACGCTGCATTGATCGTGCAGGGGATTGTCTCCGCTGTACTCGTGATCCTGAATTTTGTCGGCGCCGGGGTTCAGGAAACATTTCAGAAATTGCTGTCGCTGGCTGTGGTGCTGCAACTTGTGCCGTTTGTGTATATGTTCGGCGCGCTGGTGAAATTCGCGGCGACGGAACCGGTTCCGCGCGGCCAGTACGGCCGCACCACGCTGTTCCTGGCAGGCACCAGCGGCTTCTTGACCACGATCCTTGGCATCGCGCTCGTCTTCTTCCCGGCCCAGCAGATCACGTCGCTCTGGTCCTACGAATTATGGATGTTCGGCGGCACGCTGTTTTTCGTCGGCCTCGCCGCATTCTTCTTCTTCGTCTACGGCCGCCACAAAGCCCCGCAACAGATCGGGAAGGGCACGACTTTAGTCGTGCCGTTAAGCGACTAGCAAAGATCGGGAAGGGCACGACTTCAGTCGTGCCGTTGAGTGACCAAGAAAGTTGGGGCTTTAGCCCCTGAGGTACGCAGGAGGTCAAAACAAAATGCCCGGCGGAATCACAACCGAAATCAAAACCTACCAGATGTACATCAACGGCGAGTGGACCGCGAGCAAGTCCGCGAAAACCTTTCCGGTATATGATCCCTCCACCGAAGAGATAATCGCCCAGGTCCCCGACGCCGGCGCCGACGACGTCAACCGCGCCGTAGCCGCGGCCAAGGCCGCTTTCGAAGAAGGACCGTGGGCGACGACGACCGCGCAGGAGCGTGGTCGCGTCCTCTTCCGCCTCTCCGAAAAAATCCGCGCCAATCTTCCCGCGCTCGCCGAACTCGAATGCCGCAACACCGGCAAACCCATCGTCGAAGCCGAGTACGACATCAACGACGCCGCCACCTGCTTCGAATATTATGGCGGTCTCGCGACGAAGGTAGTCGGCTACGTCAATCCCGTTCCTGACAATGCGATGTCACTCTCGCTCAAGGAACCTGTCGGTGTCGCTGGACAAATCATTCCGTGGAACTATCCACTTCTCATGGCTGCGTGGAAACTGGCGCCCGCCATCGCCGCAGGCTGCACCTGCGTCCTCAAGCCTGCCGAGCAAACGCCGCTTACCGCTCTCGAATTCGCCAACTATTTTGCTGACTGCGGCCTGCCTCCAGGCGTGGTCAACATCGTTACCGGCTTCGGAGAAAGTTGCGGTGCTCCGCTCGTCCAGCATCCTGACGTCAACAAGATCGCCTTCACCGGCAGNNCTCGGCGGCAAGTCGCCCAACATCTTCTTCGCTGACGCCGATTTCGAAGCCGCCATCGACGGCGCGCTGTTTGGTGTCTTCATCAACCAGGGCGAAGTCTGCTCCGCCGGTAGCCGCATCCTGGTGCAGAAGTCGATCTACAAAAACTTTGTTGAAGCCATGACCGAGAAAGCAAAGAAGATCAAGCTCGGCCCTCCACTCGATCGCGAAACCAAGATGGGGCCACTCGTCAGCAAGGAACAATACGACCGCGTCAACTCATACATCGAGATCGGCAAGAAAGAAGCCAAACTCACATCCGGAGGCGGACGCCCCGACAAAATCGCCAAGGGCTACTATGTTCAGCCCACGATTTTCTCCGATGTCTCCAACTCCTCCCGCATAGCCCGCGAAGAAATTTTCGGTCCGGTCGCGGCCGTGATTCCGTTCGAAGACGAGAAGGACGCGCTCAAGATCGCCAACGATTCGCCCTACGGATTAGCCGCTGCCGTCTGGACCCGCGACATATTCAAGGCCATGCGCTCCGTGAAAGCGTTGCGCGCAGGCATCGTCTGGGTGAATCACATGCAGCCAACTTATGTCGAAGCCCCTTGGGGCGGATACAAGCAATCCGGCTTCGGCCGCGAACTCGGCCCCTGGGGCATCGAAGAATATCTCGAAACCAAACAGGTCTACATCAATCTGAACGAAGCTCCGATAGGCTGGTACTGAAAGACAGCGGCCAGTGGTCAGTGACCAGTGGCCAGTTCACTAAAGCCTGAATTTTCTGGCCACGGATCACTGACCACTGGCGACCACAGGCCACTGAGAACTTACGATGTCTACAATTCAATTACGCACCCAGATCCCCGGTCCGAAATCCAAGGCGCTCTCTGAGCGCCGCGTGCAAGCCGTGCCCCGCGGCCTTTCTCACGGCACGCCCATCTACGTAGCCAAAGCGGAAGACGCATGGCTGGAAGATGTTGACGGCAACCGTTACATCGATTTCGCCGGAGGCATCGGCTGCGCCAACGCTGGTCATCGACAAGAAGCCGTTGTCGACGCCATCCGCGGCCAGCTCGACAAATTTCTCCACACCTGCGTCCAGGTCACGCCCTACGAAGGGTACATCCGCCTCGCTGAGCGCATGAACGAAGTCACGCCGGGAAAGTTTCCAAAGAAAACCTTATTCGTCAACAGTGGCGCTGAGGCCGTCGAGAATGCCGTCAAGATCGCCCGAGCCTACACCAAGCGTCCCGCGATCGTCGCCTTCGAAGACGCCTTTCACGGCCGTACCATGATGACGCTCGCGCTCACCAGCAAGACGCATCCCTACAAGGCGGGATTCGCCCCATTCCCCGGCGAGGTTTACCGCGTCCCGTTCGCCTACTGTTATCGCTGCTCATATAACTTGAAATATCCTTCGTGCGATCTTTTCTGCGCGCGCCATCTCGAAGATACTTTCAAGCGCGTTGTCGCGAATGAAGAAGTGGCGGCCGTGATTGCGGAGCCGGTGCTAGGCGAAGGCGGATTCGTCGCCCCGCCGCCCGACTACTTCAAAGTGTTAATCGATCTCTGCCACAAGTACGGCGTCCTCTTCATCGCCGACGAAGTGCAATCCGGCTTCGGACGCACCGGCGCGCTCTTCGCCAGCGAACATTACGGCATCGAGCCCGACCTTATCGTCACCGCAAAATCACTGGGTGGCGGATTGCCACTCGCGGCCGTCACCGGCCGCGCCGAAATCATGGACGCGCCCGGTCCCGGCGGACTCGGCGGCACCTTCGCCGGCAATCCGCTTTCCTGCGCCGCAGCGCTCGCAGTGCTTGACCTGTTCGAAAATAAAAATCTGCTCTCCCCAGCCAATGAACTCGGCGACCGCTTTCAGCGCCGCGCCCGGGAATGGCAACGCCGCTGGCCCATCGTCGGCGACGTCCGCGGCCTCGGCGGCATGCAAGCCATCGAGTTGGTGAAGTCGCAAGAAACGAAAACTCCCGCCGCTGACGAAACCAAGCAGATCACGCAATACTGCTACGAGCACGGTCTGATCACCATCACCGCCGGCTCGTACTCGAACGTGATCCGCGTGCTGGTCCCGCTGGTAGCGAGCAACGAGCAAATGGACGAGGGGCTCGACGTGCTGGAATCCGCGTTGGCCAATGTTTGCGACAAGAAGGGCGCGGTAGCACAGCTAGTGTAATAATTCGAATTACTCTTCGCGACAGCAGAGGCAATAACATGACGTCAGTTGCAGCTCCTCCCATCACCCGGCTCACCAACTACTTTAACGGCCAATGGACCTCTTCCCACGCTTCCGAATGGCGCGATGTCGTCAATCCCGCAACCGGCGAAACGTTGGCTCAAGTCCCGCTCGCTGAGGCCGCCGAAGTCAATCAAGCCATCGAAGCCGCGGCCGCTGCTTTCCCCGAATGGCGTCGCACGCCGCCCGAAGACCGCATCCAGCCGCTGTTTAAGCTGAAGATGCTGCTCGAAGACCACATCGACGACATCGCCCGCATCATCACCCAGGAGAACGGTAAGACCTTCGCCGAAGCCAAAGCCGAGATGCGCCGCGCCATCGAGAACGTCGAAGTGGCCTGCGGTATTCCGATAATGATGCAAGGCTACAACCTCGAAGACGTTGCTCGCGGCATCGACGAGATGATGATCCGCCAACCCCTCGGCGTCACCGCCGCCATCGTGCCTTTCAACTTTCCTGGCATGATTGCGTTCTGGTATTTGCCTTACGCCATCGCGACCGGAAACACTTTCATCTTGAAGCCATCCGAGCGTGTCCCCCTTACCATGCGCTACGTTTACGAACTTCTCGCAAAAACCGGATTGCCAAAGGGTGTAGTGAACCTGGTTAACGGAAGCAAAGCGGTTGTCGATGCACTCATCGATCACCCGAAAGTCCGCGCCATCAGCTTTGTTGGATCGACTCCTGTCGCGCGCTATATCTATGCGCGCTCCGGCGAAAAGGGGAAGCGCTGCCAGTGCCAGGGGGGCGCCAAGAATCACGTCATCGTTCTCCCCGATGCCGACATGCCGATGGCCACACAGATCATCAGTGACAGCGCGTTCGGATGTGCCGGCCAGCGTTGTCTCGCCGTCTCCGTTGCGGTCACCATCGGCGAAGCGCAAAAGACTTTCCGGGATTCCATCGCCGACGCAGCCTCCAAACTCAAAGTCGGCAACGGCCTTGACGAAGGCGTACAGATGGGTCCCGTGATCACGCCGCAGAGCAAAGAGCGCGTCGAATCGCTCATCGGACTCGGCGAAAAGCAGGGCGCGACAATTCTGCTCGATGGCCGCAACTCGAAGATCCCAAAATACGAATCTGGAAACTTCGTGAAGCCGACCATACTCGATGATGTTCCAGCGACCAGCGATCTCGCCGACACAGAAATCTTCGGGCCTGTCCTGAGCCTCGTCCACGCTAACGACATGGACGACGCTCTCGCCTTCCTCGAACGCAGCCCTTACGGCAATCAGGCGTCGCTATTTACGTCGAGCGGATCGGCCGCGCGCCGTTTCCGCTACGAAGCGCCCGCGGGAAATATCGGCATCAACATCGGAGTCGCCGCGCCCATGGCCTACTTCCCCTTCAGCGGATGGAAGAACAGCTTCTTCGGCGATCTCCACGGCCAGGGCCGCGACGCCATCGAGTTCTACACCGACAAGAAAGTCGTCGTCGAGCGCTGGGCCAAAGAGCATTCCAGAAAGTTCTGAGTTCTAAGAAGAAACATGAAACTTCTCACCACAGAGTCACAGAGACACAGAGAAAACGGGAACGAGAAAGACCCTCGGACGGCTTCGATCATCGGTGCGGCGATCGAAGAACATCGTCAACTCGGCCCGGGATTGCTGGAATCCGCCTACGAACAATGTCTATGTCACGAGCTCCATCTTCGCGGGTTGCCGTTTGAGTGTCAGGTTGACCTTCCGGTCTCATACAAAGGGGTAAAGCTTGACTGCGGATACAAAATCGATCTGATTGTCAGCCATGAAGTGGTCGTCGAGTTGAAGTCGGTAGAGAGGATGCTTCCAGTCCATGAGGCCCAACTCCTTACGTACATGAAGCTCTCGGGCAAGAAGGTCGGCCTGCTGATCAACTTCAACAGTTCACTACTAACGCAAGGAATCATCAGAAGAGTCCTATAGGGTTTTCTCTGCGACTCTGTGGTGAATGATTCCTGAGAGGAATGTATGACTACTACTGTTGCAAGTCCCGCCATGACCGGAAAAGAAATCGTCGATCTCGCGCGCAAGCACACGCTCTACGAATGGTCGGCGCAATCGAAGGTCGATCCCATTCCAGTCGCTCGCGCCAAAGGAATTTATTTCTACACGCCGGAAGGCAAGCGCTTTATCGACTTCAATAGCCAACTCATGTCGGTCAACATCGGACATAGCGACGAGCGTGTCATCACCGCCATCAAAGAGCAAGCCGAAACTCTCGCCTATGCCAATCCTTTCATGGCAACCGAGCCGCGCGCACGCCTTGGCGCCAAGCTCGCCGAAATTACGCCGGGCGATATCGACACCTTCTTCTTCACCAACGGTGGCGCCGACGCCAACGAGAACGCCATCAAGATTGCACGCTTCTTCACTGGACGCCACAAGATCATCGCGCGCTATCGCTCGTATCATGGCGCAACCGCCGGGGCGATGAGCCTTACGGGCGATCCGCGCAGATGGGCCGCCGAGCCGGGCATTCCGGGCGTGGTTCATGTGCTCGATCCTTATCATGGCATTGAGCGTGGATGGGAATCGGCTGAGTCTTCGCTGGCCATGATCGAAGAAACCATTCAGCTCGAAGGCCCGCAAACTATTGCTGCGTTCATTCTTGAACCTGTTACCGGAACCAACGGCGTTCTTATTCCTCCTGATGGATACCTCGAGGGGGTGCGCAAGCTGTGCGACAAGTACGGCATATTGATGATTGCCGATGAAGTGATGTCTGGCTTTGGCAGAACTGGTTCGTGGTTTGCGGTCGATCACTGGAAGGTCGTTCCCGATTTGCTTTGCATGGCGAAAGGATTGACGTCCAGCTATTTGCCACTGGGAGCGGTTGGGATGCGGCACCACATTGCGCAGCACTTTCAGGACAAAGTGTTCTACGGAGGACTGACATACAACAGCCATCCCATGGGATGCGCGGCGGCGCTGGCGACGATTCGCGTGTATGAAGAAGATGGGCTGATCGACAATGCGAAAAAAATGGGCGCGATCCTGAAGCAACTGGGAGCGGAGATGCAGGCGAAACATCCGTCGGTGGGAGCGGTGCGGTCGATTGGATTGTTCGGCATCGTCGAACTGATTCGCAATCGCAAGACTCGCCAGCCGATAGCGCCATTCAACGGAACGTCGGAGGAGATGGCGGCGCTCGGGCGCTTCTTCCGCGAGCAAGGCCTGTATACATTCGTTCGCTGGAACACTTTCTTCACCAATCCTCCACTGTGCATCAACGAGCAGCAGCTGCGCGAGGCGTTTGCCATCATTGATCGCGGTCTTGAGATTACGGATAGAGCGGTAGTCTAGCTCTCCCTTCAGAGCCTGAGGCAACACAGTAGGAGCATGGTCTATGAATGCTGAATGCTTCGTTGTGAATCCATGAGCGAAGAAAATAGCGACCGGCAGTTGGGAATGCGCCGCCGCATCACACGGCGCGATTTCCTCAATGGTGTTGCGGCAGGCATCGGAGCGCTAGGTTACGCCAGCCTGCCCGACCTGGCTCACGGTACCCATGCTGCATTCCAAGCTGGCGCCGATTCGGCCAAATTCTCTCCGCCTGCTTTGACCGGGATGAGAGGCAGCGCGCCGGGCTCATACGATGTTGCGCATGCACTGCGCGATGGGAACTTCTGGGAAACTGCCGGCAGCCCCGCCGACACGCAGGAAATGTATGACTTGGTCGTCGTCGGAGGCGGCATCAGCGGGCTGGCTGCGGCTTACTTCTACCGCAGGAATGCCGGCAAGGGTTCGCGCGTTCTGGTCCTCGATAACAACGACGACTTTGGCGGGCACGCCCGGCGCAACGAGTTCCGCGTGGGAGGACGGCTACTGTTGAGTAACGGTGGCACCCAGTCAATTGAGAGTCCCTCGGAATACAGTGAAGTGGCCAAAGGCGTTCTCAGTGACTTGGGCGTTCAAACCAAGACCTTTTATAAGGCCTACGATCAGAAGTTGTATTCGCATCTCGGTACGGCCTGCTTCTTTGACAAGGAGACCTTCGGCGAGGATCGTCTGGTAACTGGAATGGGCTCGACTCCCTGGCCCGAGTTTCTCAAGAAGAGTCCATTGCCGGAGAAGGTTCAGTTGGAGATCGCCCGTCTCTACGGCGAGAAGAAGGACTATCTCTCCGGCCTCTCGAAAGAAGAGAAGCATGCGCGGCTGGCAAAGATCAGTTACGCGGGATTCTTGACTGAGATTTGTAAAGCCGATCCTGGCGTCTTGCCATTTTTCCAGACCTATACACACGATTTGTACACAGTCGGAATTGATGCGGTTTCAGCTCTTGCCTGTTATAGAAATCCCGACGACTACGGGGCATGCCACTATGCGGGTTTTGAAGGGATGGATCTAGGCGGGGACGAGGAAAAAGAAAAAGAAGAACCCTACATTTTTCACTTTCCCGATGGGAATGCGTCCATCGCCCGTCTGCTCGTGCGGAGTCTCATCCCTGAAGCGGTTCCAGGGCACACCATGGAGGACGTTGTTACCGCACGTGCCGACTACAGCAAGCTTGATCAGCCGTCATCTCGAATCCGAATTCGCCTGAACTCAACCGCGGTTCGTGTGCAGCACTCCGGGCAACCTGAGTCGGCCAAAGAGGTGGAAGTCTCGTATGTCCAAGAAGGAAAGCTAAAGAAGGTAACAGGGAAGTCCTGCATCCTCGCTTGTTACAACAGTATGGTCCCCTATATTTGTCCCGAGCTACCCGAAAAGCAAAAAGAGGCTCTGCATTATTGCGTGAAGGAACCGCTCATTTACACGCACGTTGCCATTCGCAATTGGACGGCATTCCACAAACTGGGGATACGACAAATCGTCTCGCCGGGAAGCTACCACAGCTTCACCATGCTCGATTTTCCTGTCAGCCTGGGCGCGTATCAGTTTCCCAGCAACCCGCAAGAACCAATGGTGCTCTTCATGTTGCGAACTCCTTGCCAGCCCGGCCTGCCCCGCCGCGATCAGTACCGGATGGGCAGGTCCGAACTGATCAGCACGCCATTTTCTGAGTTTGAACGCAATATCCGTGAACAGTTGAATCGCGCGCTGGCGCCGGCTGGATTCGATTCCGCCCGCGACATTGCTGCGATAACAGTAAATCGGTGGGCGCACGGTTACGCCTACGAATACGATTCTTTGTTTGATCCGCACTGGGCGCCGGAAGAGCGGCCTTGCGTCATTGGACGGAAACAGTTTGGGCGAATCTCGATTGCGAATTCCGACGCCGCTGCCAGCGCTTATACGAACGCGGCAATTGACCAGGCCTATCGTGCGATTCAAGAACAAGTGAAAGGCGCGTAGAGAACTTGTCCGCGTGTTAGGCGGTGGCGGTTTTGATCCTGCCCGGCGATATAGAGGCGATTACGGTCAACCGCTGGCCCCATGGATATGCGTACGAATACAACCCGCTGTGGGATCCCAGATTGGCCCGAGGGTAAGCGATGTGACATTGCACGCCACCGCCATGGGCGAATCACAATCGCGAATTCCGATGCTGCCCCGGCCGCCTATACCGACCAGGCAATTGATCAGGGTCATCGCGCGGTGCAAGAACTGTTCTCCAGCTAAGACACTGCATATTTCGGTTCCAGGAATTGGCACTTTCACTCGCCCGTCTTCCGGTTAGTTGCCTCCGCCCAACCGAATGATCACGCCGGCGGCGATACGAAGATTGTTTTGATGATCGTTCACGCCGTTATCGAAGCGCGTCAAATAATAGTCTGCCTCAAAGGCTCGCAAGGCGATGTGCCGGGTGAGGCCGATATCCAATCCGCCGCCCGCGGTCATGCCGAAGGAGTTGGCTGATCCCGGCAGCCCAGAACTGCCCGGAGCAAGACGTCCACTGGCATGGGCGCCGCCGAGCAGTACCTGAGCGAAGGGTGCGAAGTGGCGGGCGTGCCCCCAGGTGTAGCGCGGACCCGCCAGATACGACGTAAGAGTCAGGTCAGCTCCGTTGCTGCTGGAGATGTTCGAAGCATGCTGACTGGCGATTTCACCGACGATGCCGAGGGAGTGGCTGAAGTTGAATGCTACCCAGCCGCTTCCACCATTCATCGCGAAGCATCCGCAGTCGCCCGCCGGCGCATTCGCCCGGACATAGTTATAGTCGATGCCCACCTCCACCCGGGGACCACTCTGTGCCACTGCCGGACGGGGAGCCATCGCTGCGAATCCGAGAGCCAGCAGAAGGAAAGCGACCGTCTTCATTGATGTTAATTTCTTCATTGAATTTATCCTCGTCCTTATCTTGTTAGCTGCTGGTTGGCTGACTTTGGTTCGCCGAGTTCGCGGAGTGAAAATCATTTTCACTGCACCACCAGCGTCACCGTGGTCGAGGCCTGGAGCGCTCCGCTCGTTCCCGTGACTGTAATCGTGTAGTTTCCCGCCGGCGTGGAGGGAGTATTTGCGAAACCGCCGCCGCACCCGGTGACGAGCGACGTCGCAACCCCCAGACTCGCCAGCGCTAAGACCAGCACCAGCGCTTTTGGAATGCGCCTGCGTCCCAGCACCGCGCCAAACAGGACGAACCCCAGGCTGAACGGCGCAACCGGAAATCCGTGGTTAACAGGAAAGCGGCGGTTGGCGGGAATGTCGCGGACCGGACTGCCGCTGGCGGCCAGAGTCGCCAGTTGTATCGTCAGCACGGCCGGCGCGCCCGCGACTCCCGGCGTAACCGTCGGAGGATTGAACGTAGCCGTTGCACCCGGCGGAAGTCCGGTGGCCGAGAGAATGACTACGCTGTCAAATGGGCCACCGAGCGGCGGTACCGTCAGGTTGAGGGTTGCGGCCCCTCCCGGCGCGACCGGGACCGGAGCAGCGGGACCGGTCACGGTAAAGGCTGTGTTTACGGTCTCGCTGAGAGCGGAGGAAGTGGATGCCGCGAAGCCGGCATTACCCGGATACACCGCTGTAATGCTGTCGGCCCCAACCACCAGGCTGTTAGTGGCGAACGTCGCCACTCCGGAAGCGTTGAGGGTTCCGGTACCCAGCAAGGTAGTTCCGCTGTAGAAACTGATGATGCCGGCCGGGCTGCCCGTCGGTGCGGGGGTCACGGTCGCTGTAAGCGTTGCAGGTTGTCCGTCCGCCAGCGGATTGGGCGAAGCGGTTAGAGTGGTCACGGTCGCGGTGGGGGCCGCTGTGGCCACCATCTCCGTGAGTGCAGTCGATGTGGAAGCGGCAAATCCGGCATTGCCGGAATAGACGGCGGTAAGACTCAACGCTCCCGCCGGCAGACTGCTGGTAGTAAAGGCGGCGATGCCGGAGCTAACAGTGATCGCGCCCAGCAGGGTTGTGCCGCTATAGAAGCTGACCGTTCCCGCGGGCGTACCTGTGGGCGCGGGCGCGACCGTGGCGGTAAGCGTAACCGATTGTCCAACGGTTGCCGGGTTCGGCAATGCAATCAGCGTGGTCGTGGTGGTGGTCGCAGCCGGATTTGTCACGATCTCGATCACCGCGGCTGAAGTCGAGGGGGCGAATCCGGTGTTGCCGGAATAAGCCGCGGTGAGAGCCGCCGGACCGGTGGCCAGAGTGCTGGTGGTGAAGCTTGCGATGCCGGAGGAGTTAGGGGTTCCCATTCCCAGCAGCGTCGTACCATTGTAGAAGCTGACCGTTCCCACGGGCGTACCGGTGGGCGCGGGTGCCACCGTAGCCGTGAGCGTGACGGTTTGCCCGGTGGTCGCCGGATTTGGCGCGGCCACCAGGGTGGTCGCGGTTGTAGTCGTCACCGCCACTGTAGAGTTGTCGGTGGGAAGGCCCGGACTAGTCGCGGTCACGGTGTAGGTGCCGGCCGCTGCCAGCGCAAACGAACTCAGATTTATACTGGCCACCCCGTTCGCCGCAGTTGCCGTCACCATCTGCGAGTAGCTGTTCGGGCCCGTAATCGTCACCGTGATCGACGCTGTGGAAGTGGTGACTACATTCCCGCTGCTATCCTCCACCGAAACCGTAACCGTTCCGAGGTTTCCGCCCGCCACAACCGTCGCCGGCAGGCCGGTCACCTCCAAATGCGTGTTTGCCGTCACCGTCATCGTGGCAGCGCTGGGGGTGAGGCCCGAACTGGTCGCGGTGACGGTGTAAGCGCCGGCTGCTGCCAGCGCGAACGAACTCAGATTCAAACTCACCACACCGTTCACGGCGGTTCCGGTCGACATCTGCGAGTAGCCGTTCGGTCCCGTAATCGTCACCGTGACCGAGGCGGTGGAAGTGGTGACCACGATCCCACGACTATCTTCGACCAGGACCGTGACCGTTCCAAGGTTCCCGCCGGCCACCACGGTTGCCGGGACTCCGCTCAGCGCCAACTGCACCGCTGGCAAGGCGATGCCAGTCCCGCTCAGAGAGATCGTCTGCGTGACGTAGCCTGGCCCAGGGGCATTCAGATTCGTGTCCGTCAGAACCACCGATCCGGCAAAGGTGCCGGCGTCGGTGGGCGCAAAGCTGATCGGAAGCAGGCACGCAGCTCCCGCCGCCAGCGTCCCCGGCGACGATGCCGTCGAGGCCACCTGCGGGCAGTCCCCCTCCGCCGAGCTGCTCAGGGTGAAGTTCAGCGCGACGCTCGGATCGGTGCCCGCGCTGGGAACCGGGAATAGAAGCGGGGCGTTGCCGATGTTCGACAGGGTTACGGATTGCGGACTGTCGGTGCTGATGGATCCCACATTCGTCGGCAGGAAAGTCAACGCCGGCGGAACCGCCACGGTGATCTTAAGTACGGAGCCCGCGTATTCGGAGAGATAGAGGTTCCCCAACTCATCGACCGCGATCCACCAGAGATAGTTCAGCCCGCTGGCAATGGTTGACTGGACGTAGGTGCCGTCCCCTTGCAGCGCTTCCTTATAGATCGTTTTCGGCCCGGTAGTGCCGATGTAGAGGTTTCCGTTGTTATCCACCACCACGCTCTCGGGCGAGACCAGGCCGCTGATAATCGTGGTCTGGACGTAGCTGCCGTCGGCTTGCGGTGTCTCCTTAAAAATTTCGCCGCTGTTGTCGTTGCTGACATAGACGTTGCCGCTCCCGTCCACCGCCACGCCGGTTGGCCCGGCGAACCCGCTGCCGAACAAAGTCTGGACGTAGCTGCCGTTGGCTTGCAGCGTCTCCTTGTACGCCAGGTTGTTATCGTAACTGACCGTATAGAGGTTTCCGGTCTCATCCACTGCGATGCCGTCGAGGTTATTGAGCCCGCTGACAATCGTGGTCTCGGAGTAGCTGCCGTTCGATAGTGTCTCTTTGCGGATATCTCCCATGTTTACTTCGGCGACATAAAGATTGCCAGCCCCATCCACGGCCACGCCGCCGGGGCCGTTGAGGTCGCTGGAGATCGTCGACCTCGCGTAGGCGCCGCCGGCCGGGGTCTCCTTATACAGGTAGGTGCTGTTCCGGGCGGCCACGAAAACGTTCCCTTGTGAATCCACCGCGATGCCAAAGGGGAAACTAAGATTGGTGTCGACGGTGGACTGCGTTCCCGGCACGAAGGTCGCCTCCGAACCCGATCCCGTACCGTAGCCGAGGCCCGATGCCAGGGCGTTTCCTTCGTTATCCTGCAACACTGCCGCGCCATAACGGATTCCCGGATACTTCGGCGCGAACGTCATATCGACGGTGCAGCTGTCGCCAATCCCGTAGACGTGGCCGGTTCCGTTGGTGTCGCAGGTTCCCGATCCCCGATCGGCAAAGTCCACCCCCGTCGCCCCCTGCGTCAGCACCGCCGGGACGCCGATTGAGCCCGCCGAATCGAAGGTGAACGTCATCGAGATGAAGGAACTCGTGCTT
>PLUI01000231.1 GCA_003164855.1 Acidobacteriaceae bacterium | reverse complement strand
AGTTCTGAATTCCATCGAGGAGCAGCCGATATCTTTCTTCGCTTTCGCGAAGGGCGTACTCCGCCAGCCGACGGCCTTCCTCCATCTGCGCCAGATGTGTCTCTGCCAGCTCCTTAAGCTGAGCCCTGCTGCTGGCCAGGGCTTCTTCCACGGCTTTCTCGGACCGTTTCCGCTCCGCGATTTCGCGGATGCTCGCGGTGACGAGTGTTTCTTCGGCACTTATGCTCAATAGGACTCTCCGATCCTCGTAGGAGCTTGATCGGTCACGGGGGACCGGTTGACCACCAGCCAGTACATGCCCAGGGTTTTTACGGTCGTCCGGAACTGCTCAAAGTCCACTGGCTTCTGGATATAGCTGTTAACCCCTAAGCTGTAGCCTTCAACCAGGTCTCGCTCCTCAGTAGAGGAGGTCATGATGACCACCGGAATTGTTTTTGTCCGGGGATCATTCTTCAATTCCCTCAGCACTTGCAGACCGTCGATCTTGGGCAGTTTCAAATCCAGCAAAACCAGTTTGGGGGGATGATTGAAACTTCTTTCGGCAAAAGTGCCGCGGCAGAAGAGATAGTCCAGAGCTTCTTTGCCGTCCCGGACGACAAAAATGCTATTGGCCAACCTCTCCTCGCGCAGGGCATAAAGGGCGAGATCAATGTCGTTCTGGCTGTCTTCCACCAAGAGTATTTCCTGGATTATGTTCATCGTGCAGCTCCAGCGACCGCAGCGGCTATTTGGGGCACGGAATTGTTCCGGCTGCCAAGCGTGAAATAAAAAGTGGCGCCGCGATCCAGTTCGGCTTCGACCCAGACGCGCCCCCCGTGTTTCTTGATGATGCGCTCCACGGTTGCCAGACCAATGCCGGTGCCTTCAAACTCTTCGGCAAGATGCAAGCGCTGGAACACGCCAAACAATTTGCCCATATATCTCATGTCGAAGCCCACTCCGTTGTCCTTCACAAAGATCACTGTTTCCCCTTCTTTTTCCGTCCGCCCGATCTCGATCACTGCGGGAGACCGCGGCCTGGAATATTTCAGGGCGTTGCTTATGAGGTTTTGAAATACTTGCCGGATCAGCACGGGATCGCATTCCGCAGATGGCAGTTCGTCGATCTTCCATTCCACCTGGCGCCCTACGGTTTCCGGCGCCAGCAAGGTCACGACATCCTTCACTAAGAAACTCAACTCCGTGACCTCAACCGACAGTGCTTGCCGCCCCAGGCGCGCCAGCTTCAACAGTTCGTCCACCAGTTGGCCCATTCTGTTCGCCCCCTGCGCGATGAGTTGCAAGTGCTGCTGCGCCTCGGCGGGCAGAGATGAATGGAATTTCTCGACCAGGATCTTGGTGAACCCGCTGATGTGGCGTAATGGCGCTCGCAGATCGTGCGACACCGAGTAGGTGAAGGCCTCCAGTTCCTTGTTGGCGGCTTTCAGTTCGGCAGTGCGCTCAATCACCCGCGCTTCCAGGTTCTGATTGAGTTCCTGGACCTTCTGCTCGGCGGCTTTGCGTTCGGTGATGTCGCGAAGCACGGCGACGCCTCCGCCCAAGTTTCCCTGACTGTCCCTCAAGGGCCGCGCCGTAACTTCGAGGCAGACCCTGTTGGCACGCTCAGGGTGCTCAACCATCATTTCCATCTGCACCGATTCCCCGTGCAATGCCCGTACCAGCGGAAGGCGATCCGGCGGACACGGCGTGATTCCGTCGGGCAGATAGACTTTGTAATGAGGGGTCCACCGCTCGGTAGGCAAGTCGGCCGCGTCACGGCCCATAAGTTTCTTCGCGGCGTTATTCCAGATGAGAAAGTGGCCTTCCAGGTCGGCGGCGATCAATCCCTCGCCCATGCTGTCGAGCACGGACTGGAGCATGACGGTTTGTGTTTCCAGAGCTCGCCGAGAGTGGGCCAGTTCGTCGGCCCGGCGAGCGAGTTCCTGCGATTGCCCTGCCAGTTGCAACTCGGATTGCTTGCGTTGCTCTTCCTTAAGCTTGCGCTCGGTAATGTCACGGGCAATTTTTGAAGCGCCAACAATTACGCCGCTGCTGTCTCGAATAGGAGAGATCGTCACCGAAACGTCGATCCTGCGGCCGTCCTTCCGGACACGGACAGTTTCAAAATGTTCGACGCTTTCGCCGCGTCTGATGCGCGTCAGAATGTCGGACTCTTCATTGACGCGTTCTGCAGGCATGAGGATCACCATCGGTTCGCCGATGACCTCTGCTGCCGCGTAGCCGAACACCTGCTCGGCGCCGCGGTTCCAGGCGTTGATCGTCCCGTCCAGCGTCTTGCTGATGATGGCGTCATCAGAGGACTCGACCACAGCGGCCAAGCGTTCGCGCGCTTCTTCCGCCCGCTTGCGCTCGGTGACGTCCGTCCGGATGGCCATATATTGCCTGGGCTTGCCCCCCGCATCGAGTAACGGGACGATGGTGGCATCTACCCAGTAGAACGAACCATCCTTGGCCCGGTTCTTGATTTCGTCGTGCCAAACCTTCCCACTCGCGATGGTCTGGTACATCTGCTTGAAGAATTCTTTGGAATGGTGGCCTGAGTTGAGGATCCGGTGATCCTGGCCGACCAGTTCATCCTTGGAGTATTGACTAATGGCGCAGAACTTTTCGTTCACATACGTGATTGTGCCCTTAATGTCCGTGACCGCCACGATCGCGTGTTGATCCAGAGCGAACTTCAGGTCGGCGAATTCCTTCAGCGCCTGCTCGCCTGCAGGGAGACTTTTCCCTAGCGCTCCCTCGGCTCGCTCCCTTTCTGTGACTGTCATAGCTTCAGGCACCCACGGTCTTGCTTCCGTCCACCATCCGAAAAGATCATCTTTCTGTCGCGAGTTGCCTGGTCCAGGGGGAGGGCCGACATCGATCTAGCACTTGACGCACCAATGTGCCTGCATGGAATGCCTTGATTTGCCGCGTATTCATGCCTTGAAGGGCTGCGCGCCTCAGCCGAGGTGTACAGAATTTTGAATTCTGCCTGTCTACTGAACAACTCCTTGAATGGGGAGCAGAGTTCTTAGACCTGACCTTCCTTCTGCAAAGCTCCGGACAACAGGTACAGATCGCGTCTCGCCAGTTTCACCGAATACTCATGAGGCGCCAATGTGTCCCCTGGCGGTTTAAGGGTCAGTGACAGACCCTAACGACTCTGATACGCTGAGAAACGAGACAGAACGATGTCGATCGAGTCAGGGTTACGTATATGCCCGACCACCCGATTCCTAAACTCCTAGCGATTGACGATGAGGCCCAGAGCCTAGAGTTAATCAAAGACGCCCTGTCGAATGCTGGAGTGGAAGTTCTTACCGCATGCGATCCTAAGATCGGCCTGGAGACGTTCAAGCGGGTCCGTCCTCAAATAGTCCTGCTTGATCTGATGATGCCGGGAATTCGTGGATTGGAATTGTTGGAGTGGATTTTGGCCGCGGATCCAGGGGCCGAAGTAATACTCATGACGGGGAAATATTCCACAGAATCAGCGGTCGAGGCCATCCAGAAGGGAGCGTGTGATTATCTCGACAAGCCACTCAGTGTGGAAAAGCTTCGACGCCGGATCTCCCAGTTGCTATCCGAGGCTCAGGACCGGCGTAAGACGCAGGAGCTTGAGCACGAACTGCTGGATGCCTGTCAATTTGCCGGGATTGTTGGACGTAGCCCACTCATGCTGGACGTGTTTGCGAAACTTCGCAGGGTCGCACCACACTTCCGCACTGTGCTTGTAACCGGACCTACGGGGACCGGGAAAGAACTCGTAGCTCGTGCCTTGCATCGCCTGAGCCCGGTCCGATCAGGTCCGTTCGCAGTTTGTAACTGTTCGGCAATTGTCGAAACGTTAGTGGAAAGTGAGTTGTTCGGCCACGTGCGGGGTGCGTTCACCGGTGCCACCCAGGATAAGATCGGCGTGTTTGAGTACGGGAATCGTGGAACTGTATTCTTGGATGAGATCGGCGAGTTCTCGTTAACCGCACAGAGTAAGTTGCTCCGCGTCTTGCAAAGTCAGGAAATACAGCGGATCGGCTCGCCGATTCCGCGAGCGGTTGACGTCCGGGTCATTGCTGCCACCAACCGCAACCTCCGATCGATGGTCAGAGATGGAAAATTTCGTGAAGATCTGTATTACCGGCTTGCGATGGTAGAGATTCCCCTGCCTCGTCTGACGGACAGACGAGAGGACTTGCCCCTCTTGGAACGGCATTTCCTGGAAAGATTTGCGGCTGAATACAAGAAACCGGTGGCAGGCATAACGCGTCGAGCGCAAACCAGGATGGCGATCTATTCATGGCCCGGCAACATCCGCGAGCTTGAGAATGTCATTGGCAACGCTTGCATGATGGTGGATGGAAAAGTGATTGACATCCGGGATCTGCCGGCGCCGGTGCGGGGTCAGTCGGAGGATGGGGCTGGACAGGATGAAATTATGATGTCCCTGCAAGAATTGCAAAAACGCCACGTACTGCGTGTTTTGGAGCATGTTGGTGGGAACAAGTCTCAGGCTGCTGAAATGTTAGGTATATCGCGCGCCACAGTTTACCAGTTGTTGGCAGATGCAAAGGCCGGGAACGGAAATTGAAATCTTAGGGCAAAATGAAAAGTGAGCGACCTCAGCTCATCTCCTAAGTAGTCGTCGAAAGACGGCACATAGAACTTCTCTCAGTCAAGAACGATCGACTCCAGCTCGCAGGCTGTGTTTCCACAAACGGGTCTAGACCCACATTGTCAGGAAGGTCGCGAGTCAGGCGACTGGGTCAGCAGAGATTCCCACTCTTTTCATGGATCGCCATTGCAGGTCTCCGCGGAGGTATTGCCAGATTCCTTGGAGACGCCAGACCATCGTGAGTTGGCGGTAGGGAAAGTGTTCGAAGAAGCAGTAGATTAGCAGGCGCGCGACTTCGCGCCAGTCGCTGTAACGGCGGAAAGTCATTTCTTCGAGCAGGACCGAGCCAATGGAAATCAGCGTGGCGAAGGCGTAGCCGAACAACAGGAATTCCAGGAAGAATGACTTGCTCAGCACTCCAGAGATCAGTGCGAGAATGATGGTGGAATATCCGACGAGCTCGATGACGGGCGCGAAGAATTCGAAGATCCACATATAAGGAAGGACGAGCCAGCCGACGCGCCCGTAGCGGGCGCGGAAAAGCATATCGCGATTGGGCCAAAGCGTATCAATAAGACCCTTGTGCCAGCGTGCGCGCTGGCGGGCGAGCGACTTAAAGTCGGTGGGCACTTCAGTCCAGCAAGTGGGATCGGGAATAAAGTCGATGTGGTAAGAGCGGCGATCTTCACGCAAGCGGCGGTGCATGCGAATGACGAGATCGAGATCTTCTCCCACCGCATGGGTGCGAAAACCTCCGACTTGGAGGACGAGGTCGCGCTGAAAAACTCCGAAGGCGCCGGAAATGATGGGCAGCATGTTGAAGCCTGCCCAGGCTTCGCGGCCGACCAGGAAGGCGCGCAAGTATTCGATTACCTGCATGACTTCGATCGGACTCTTGGGAAGGCGCACTTCTTCGATTTGATTGTTCACCACGCGGGAGCCGTTCAAGACGCGTACGATCCCGCCCACAGCCATGACACGGCCAGGGTCGGCGAATACTCCTGCCATGATGCGAATGAGAGATTCCTTTTCGAGAATTGAGTCGGCGTCGACTACGCAAATGTAAGGACTGGTCGCGGCGTTGATTCCTGCGTTGATGGCATCGGCTTTGCAGCCGGCGGCCTCTTTGTCGAGGACGAACAGGCGCCGATCGAGCGCACTGCGATAGAAGGCGTGGAGCGGCGCAGTTGCAATGTCGGCAATGTAGAGGACACGGGCGGTCTGAAGATGATAAGCCTGCCGCAACCTTTCCATCGTGGCATCGTCCGACCCATCGTTGACAACGATGACTTCGAGGCAGGGATATTCGAGTCCAAGCAGAGCACCGACACTGCCGACGATCGAGCGTTCCTCGTTGTGCGCTGGAACGATGAGAGTGATGGGTGGGGTGAAGGGAGAAGCTTTCACCAATTCCAGACGCTGACTGCCAAGACGATGACGATGGCGGACGTTTTTGACGATTGCAACGATCAGCAGCCCAAAATAGATAACGTTGGATAGCAGGTAGTAGATGAACAGTGTATCGTTCGAGATGGCGAGAAAATGCACGGTCAGTGCGCCCCAGCCGCTGCCGCGGCTTTGCCGGTGTGTTCCACTCGTTTTCTTGCTTCCGCTACAACCTCCATCAAGTGAGTCCCGGCAGAGTGGCGGCCGGAACCAGGAAAGCCGCCGACTATTTTCTCGATCGCGCCGGACCGCTCGAGTTCGGAGACAAACGACTGCAGGGCGTAATCGTCTTTAGTAGCGATCACATCGTCGAGGATTTGATCGAGTTGCGCCTCCATCCGCGCGAGTGCCCATGCGGCGCGCTGACGCACGTGGCGGTTGGCATCGCAGAGAGAGCGCAGCAGGATGGTGATTTTGCCGATGTTTTCGAGTTGTCCCAGCGCCACTACGGCACGCAGACGAACAAACCATTCAGGATCGGCGGCTAAACTGTCGAGCGCCGGCAGAGTATAAGAGGTGTTGGTATTGCCGAGAGCACGGGCGGCGGAGGCGCGCACTTCCGGTAAGACATCTGAGGCCAGGACGAGTAACTCCTCGCCGAGCTCAGGTGATGCCAACTCGCCGAGCACGCGTGCCAGCAACTCGCGAACCGGTCCATGCGTGCGCTCAAGGTAGTTGACCAGTACATCGGGGTCGGAGCGGCAGCAGTTCACCAGGGAGTTTTTCAAAGAACGTTCGGGGGCGTCGAAATGACCGGTGACAATGCGGTCGAGAATGGGGATGGCGGCTTCCATGCGGGCCGTGCGGCCGAGGCCACGAACCGCGGCGATCCGAGTTTCGCGCAAATGCGAGTCCAATCCCGCGGCCAGGGCAGGAATCGCCTCCATGGCGCGAGTTCGCCCCAAAGCCAGCAGAGCGGTTCGCTGCTTCAATCCGCGCGATGTTCGGGCTTCATAGATACGCATATCGAGCAACCCGCTGACGCGAAGACAGTCCAGCAGCGGGGGCAACTTGTCAGCCGAAGACATTTCGATGCTATCGAGCAGAATCGATTCAACGATGTCGCAATCAAGCGGATTGAAGCGCCAGTCTTCGGCAGGGATTTTGCCGGAGAGAATGTCGCCCCATTGAGAGCGCAAGGCAACGGTGCGCTGATTTCTCTTATGAAAGTATCGAGCGCGGTACCAGCGTCGCAGCACAATGAATCCGACGAGAAGCAGGATTCCCAGCAGCGAAGCGAGAATCGCCTCCAGCACCAACCCAGCGGGCCCGAGCTTTTCGATTCCCTTAAAAACGGATCCCATAACTCAATCCAAAGCTGGTATCGATCAGCCCGCCGGTGCGATCCTGGCGAGCTGCATACCCGGTGATGTCCTGGCGGGCGGCGAACTGATAGCGCAGACCGCCGCCGAAAGTGTGGGCAGAGAAGCGCCCGATTTGATCGATCTGAGCAAAGTTCTCGCTGCCCATGCCGAAGAAAACGTTGCCGGTGACGCGACGTTCCAGCGGGAAGCCAAGTTTGGTCCAGCCAGAGGGTGTCCAGTCGACGGGAGTGCCCAGGAATCCAGTGCGAGCGCCAGTCACGTTCAGCGACCAGGTCCACTCGTGAGGGAAGTAGACAACCTGGCTTATGTTCAGGGTCAAAACGTGCGCGCCCTGATACCAGAACCAATGTTGCTGGTAGGAACTTTCCAGTCCCTGGACCCAACGATTTTCGATTCGGAAGCCATGGCCATATTCGAAGAAAGCTTCATTGGTGGGCACCACAGCCTGGCTGTTGGCAACTGCGCTACCGATGGTGAACGAATCCCGCGCGGTGAAGCGGAAGCCGGTGCTGGCGAGAAACTTGACAGCATCTTGCCCAAACCTTTGATAGGTGCTGACGCCGAAGACGGTTGACCATCGCGGGTTCCACCGGGAACTGAGGCTGACGCCCTGGGTCTGGCTGGCGTCTGCGTAACTGAAGAGGTCGACGTCTTCGCCAACGCGCAGTTCGTGTTTCGTGTTTTCGCCCAACGCGTCGAGGCCTGTTCTCGCGTCCGCATTGTGCGTATCAAACAGAAGAGTTTGTTGGTACTCCGAGCGCGCTTCGGGCGTACGGCCCAACAGCGCCAGCACACGGGCGCGGCGCGACAGAATCTCGGGGTCTGAGGGAGAGATCTTTCTCGCCCGGTCCAGAGTCTGCAGCGCTTCGGTATATTTCTTCTGCCACAGGAGAACGTCAGAGAGACCGGTCAAAATTTCAATGTCGTCGGGGACCTTCTCGAGGACAAGCTTGTATTCAGCTTCGCCTTCGGACCAACGGCCTTTCCAGCCAAGCAATCGTCCACGCCAACCGTGAGCTTCCAAGTCTTCAGGTGCGTCGGCCAAACGCTGGTCGACGATGGCAAGCGCAGCATCGACTCGCTGGTTTTCGACATCCTTCCGCACTTGAGCCTGCCAGTCGTCCGTGGTTTGCGCGGCGAGAAGATGCACGAAACCGAGTAACAGCAAGGCCGCGATGACGGTCCTGAGCGACCGTTTGGTCGGTTGACGAATGAATCTGTTTTCGGACACTCTCACAACAAAACTCCAGCGAACTGTGGTCCGCTCGATCCGAAGCCGGGCATTGCGCTTTACGGCTACGGGTTCAATCAGAAAGTAAATTCATTAATGGGAGGAACACGACCGTCAGAGCGAGGTCCTGAGGGCAGCAACGCACCATCATTGCTTCCTTTAAGTATGGCCTCAATAGGGCGCTGCGCGTAGTTACGCAAGACACCAAGGCTTACGTGCGCGGGTAACTGCATCGCAGAGCCGAGGTCAGTGCAGATAGTTGATGTGGAGTGAAACGTTGCGGCCCGGTGCGAGTTCTGGCAGAACGACGTGCCGGTTGTCGGGGAACAAGGTCGCGCCACCGGTGACGCTCGCTATGGGACGCTGGAATTCGAAGGTGAGACCGATTACAGACTCCTCAGAATTCACTTGCAGCACGGCTTCTGTGGGTACAGAGGTCGTGGTCAGGCTCCAGTGGAGACGATCGCGAGCGCGCCAGAATTTTGCAAAGGTCAACATATCAGTTTTGACGATGTCCGGAGGCAGCTGACGAAGCAAATCCTGTTCGGCCGCTGCTTTCAGGAGGGATTCATTGGAATGAATTAACACCACGCTCACGGCTCCGTTTTCGGCATTGGCCAGAATCACCTGCAATGCCTGGGGCACTCGCTTGGCGAAGCCGGGAGATTCTTCATCTTCAATGGTGACCGGAAATTCATAGATTTCGCTGTCCTCCTCAAACCCAAGATTGCGAGGAAGCGCAAACGGGAAGTTGGAGAGAACGTCGTCGGCGGTGAACGATGTATCGAACTGATATCCGGAACGCTCAAGGGCTTCCGGCAGAGAAACCGGAACGCGGAGGTGGCCGGCCCGGAAGAAGATCGTATCTTGACCCGGAATTTCTCCGTCCAGCAATTCCTTGCTGACTCGAACTTCGCCGAAAACGGTGGCTCCCGAGGCGGTATCGAATCCGAGTCCGCGAGGTTGGTAACTGGGATAAGTTTCATGGCCCGAGCCCAACTCGAACTTATTGAAGCCTCGCGAATGGATGATGGAATGGCTGCCCACGGTTGAGCCGCCTGCTTTCAGTTGCCGAAGAATGTCAAGTTCCGGTGCGAAGAAGAAAGCTTTGCTGTTGGCGTCGTCGACATATTTAGTCTGGATGAAGAACGTACTGCTGGCCTGGTTCGCCTTCTCAATACGAGCAAAGTCGAAGCCCGGAGCAAATGAGTTTTCCCAATCCACGTCGTGCGAGAGCAGCAGAGCCGAGCGCTGGCCCCCGGGAATAGTAGCTAGGCGGACCCAATCTTGGCCGTAGGCTTCGTACCAAGCCCTCAGGACCAATAGCCAAACATCCGCGCCGGGTTCAAAGGCGTTCACATAGTGGCGCTGGGCTTCGTAGTCGCGATTGTTCTGATTGCGTAAAACGACGTCAAGCAAACTCAATCCCAGAAGATAAACCTTCCCCTTGCCCACGGAGTTCGTCAGCAGAGCGGCACTCCCGTCGTCAAAGTGCGCCAGCACTTCAGCGCCAGCGTCAGGAACGTAGCCATTACTCCATATAATTTCGGGGAAGCGATCGCTCCCGAGTTGAGTTTCTCGCTCCTCGGGGCGATTGAGATACTTCATGATGGGATCTTTGGTCGCGGAAAATGCCAAGTGATGACGTGTGCGCAAGGGAGCGAAACTGCGAAAACCGAAAAGATTCCGGAGCCCCCCCCAGAACACATTCTGGGCGAAGATAAATCCACCCTGCCGCACGAACGTGGTCAGTTGGTCGGCCTGGAGCTGAGTAAATGTGTGTGAATCAACGCTGGGATAGAGAATGACGAGGTGATGGCGGAGGGCTTGTGGGAGATCGCGAGTGATAAAAAAAGGAATGCCCATTTCTTTCAGAGAGTGGACGAGGGGAAGAGGATTCTCTGGATCGGGGCCGGGGTTGGTCCACAATACGGCGACTTGAAGCGGGAAAGATTCTGGAAACTGCTGGAACGGGTCAGTCTGCTGATGAACGATTTCGAGCAACGGAACTTCTTTGGTCCGCAAAACAGGCGTAGTTTCGGAAGTAAGTTTCCAAACCGCGCCGCCCCCGCACAAAGCGGACAGCAGAACAGCGACTGCCAGAGACTGTTTCAATCCGACATCCTTAATATACTCAATGATTGTCCTCGAGAGCCTGCATGCAGTATGAGGCATGGAAAGGGAAAGCCGGAGAGCGAAAGGCTCGGACCCACGGTGCGGATTCGGCACTTTCCGATCGGCATAGAAACAGCGCCGGCAGGCTGCCCCAACATAGCGATTCATTGTTGATAAGTGGTGAGGGTAACTTTAGTTCGGAGTTACACCGGAATATGCGACTACACTTAAAGTTATGAGATATTACACCATCACAATGATGACCGGCTTTAGCATGTTCAAGTGCCCACTTTGTAAACACTCCGTCACCACACGGGATTTCAGCAGCCATAACGGCAACTGCCGCACCCAGGCGGCTAAGGCGATGAACGAGCACGCCGCAGCCACACATGGCCGCCCCATCCCTCTGTTGGCACGTGGTACGCAGGTGTGGCACGCCCATTAAACGCTCATTCGGCCAAGACAAATGAAAGCAGGTGCGATATGCGCCTGAAACGTATTGCACAATCTCCAGTCGCCCTGCGGATCTCGCCCGGCAGTCGAGCTCACTTACCGACGCGTATGGCGTCCGGCACTCATATATGAAGGTCAGCCCCGAAACAAAATAGACTTTGCGAGGACAGACCACTAGAAATTGATTTGATTTGTATCACCGACAAGTCAGGACGACTTCTCCAGGCTGAAGAAAGGGAAACGATTTGAAAAGCAGCACAACGATGACCCGGGACAAACGAGAACGATATGCCCAGTGGCTACGCAACACGGGGGTTGAACATCCTTCCGACGAACTCATCGACAAAACCCGCGAACGAGCACTGTTGCAGATTGATGACGCTAAGGACAAGGCACGCCAGTATAAGCTTAAATTAGTTGCCCTCATATTCGGCGCTTTAGTCGCGGCTGTCTTCGTGTGGCTCAAACTCTAAACATTGGAACCCATCCGAATAGGCTACTGGTCGCAGTAGCAAAATACTCTCATCCGACCGCGGTCTGTGTGGCCTTAGTCTTTCAAAGGTAATCGACGCGGAGCACCTCCTCTAGTACCGCAAGAAAATGCACAGGATTTTGCACCGACTGCCTGCATCCGGGGCTGACTGGCGTCTACTGGGCGTTTGTCGCAGGTCGAAAAGGGTTAACATCGCACTGGGCTGCCGGCTGTCGCAGGCAGCTCGCTGCACCAATTATCCGTTCGTGCCTTAGTCTCCGCTCGGCAGCAGCATCTCCTCAGGGCGTGCTTCGATCTGCAGGGGAATGTGCGGGCAGTCACCCAGGATGGGCTGGCAAGCGGCGTCGGGACCGTGCTCCGGCCGGAACAACGGCTTGATTCCGCTAAACTGCTCGGCTTCGGTTGATCCTGCCAGCGCCGTAGTTGAGGCCAACCCGCTGCTGATGACCTGCTGCACCTGATCGAAGTAGCCCGTTCCCACAAACCTCTGATGCTTTACTGCCTCGTAGCCATACTGAGTTTCGCGGCTGAATTCTTTTTCCTGCAGCCGCGAATAGGCCGTCATGCCGGCGAGCTTGTATCCGCGCGCCAACTCAAACATGCTCAGGTTGAGCGCGTGGAAACCGGCGAGCGTGACGAACTGGAACTTGTATCCCATGCGCGCCAATTCCGGCTGGAAGCGTGCGATCGTTTCTTCATCCAGCTTCTTGCGCCAGTTGAAACTTGGCGAACAGTTATAAGCCAGCATCTTCTCCGGATACCTGGCGTGAATGGCTGCGGCGAACTGGCGCGCTTCTTCGAGATCAGGATGTGAGGTTTCGCACCAGATCAAATCTGCATAAGGCGCATAGGCCAGTCCGCGAGCGATGGCGGACTCGATGCCGCCACGGATGCGATAAAAACCTTCCGCCGTGCGTTCGCCGGTGCAGAACTCGCGATCACGCGCATCGATATCGCTGGTGAGCAACTGAGCGCTGTCGGCGTCGGTGCGAGCCATCACCAGCGTGGGCACGCCCATGACGTCCGCCGCAAGACGCGCCGCGACCAATTTTTGGATGGCTTCGCTGGTCGGAACCAACACCTTGCCTCCCAAGTGTCCGCACTTTTTCGCCGACGAAAGCTGATCCTCAAAGTGAACACAGGCCGCTCCCGCCTCGATCATTGCCTTCATTAATTCGAATGCATTCAGAGTTCCGCCGAATCCGGCTTCCGCGTCAGCCACCAGCGGTGCGAACCAGGTTTGCCCCGGAGCAACTTTGCCCTCCGCGTGATGAACCTGGTCGGCGCGCTGCAGCGCACTGTTAATGCGGCGGCACAGGTTGGGAACGCTATCCGCCGGATACAGGCTTTGATCGGGATACATCTGGCCGGCATTGTTGGCGTCAGCCGCGACCTGCCATCCACTCACGTAGATCGCCTTCAGCCCTGCCTGCACCTGCTGCACCGCCTGGTTGCCGGTGACCGCACCCAGCGCCTTGACGTAGGATTCACTGCCCAGCAATTCCCACAACCGTTTCGCGCCGAGGCGAGCCAGCGTGTGCTCGATGTGAATCGATCCCCGCAGACGCAGCACTTCTTCAGCGGTGTAGGAGCGCTCCACGCCCTTCCATCGTGGATTGTTTGCCCACTCGTGATCCATGCACTGCTGGGCCAACGCCTGTTGCGCGGTTCGTTCTTCCGGGTTCAGTAACGGTTCCGTAGCCCGCCGTTGTTGCGGGCTATTCATTGCATTGTCGTTCGTGGGCATTACTTTTTCTCCTGAGGTTCGGTTAGGGTGTGTGTTCAATATAGTGAACAGTAATTCACTATACTGGCGAAGCGTAGGATATCCCGCTTGCCCGGTCAAGGCGTTGTTCAATATAATGAACATACATTCACTTAATTGGCCGAATACAGTTTGCTACCATGGGAGTCTCCAGTATGTCTTCGTCCGATTCTCCATCCGCCGCCGTCGAACGCGCTCTGGCCATGCTGGAAGCCGTGGCGCTGGAGTCGGATGGTCTGAGCAACGCCGAAATCAGCCGCAAACTTAAGATTCCAAAGAGTTCCGCGAGCTACATTCTGCGGACCCTGGAAAACCGGAGCTATTTGACGCGCGATGAGGAATCAGGGAAATACCGCGTGGGGCTGAAGATCCTGAGCCTGAGCCGCGGAGCGCTCAGCGGGCTCGACGTACGTGGCGTGGCTTTGCCGATCATGCGCCATCTGACGCAGCAGACCGGCCTGACCTGCCATCTCGCCATTCTCGACGGCCCCGACGCCGTCTACATAGAGAAGGTTGAGCCGGAGGGTTTCATCCGCATGGATACCTGGGTGGGACGGCGGATGCGAGTGCATGCCACCAGCGTCGGGAAGGCCCTGGTTGCCCACATTCCACAAGATCGCCTGCAGCAGATGCTGCGCCAGAGTGGCATGGAAAAGAGAACTCCTAAAACCATAACCACAATGCCGCGGCTACTCAAGGAATTGGAGAAAATTCGCGGGCAGGGCTATGCCGTCGATGACGAAGAGAATAACCTCGGCGCGCGTTGCGTCGGGGCTCCGGTTTTCAACGATCGCGGTAACATTGAGGCGGCTTTGGGTTTGAGCGGTACCACGCAACAAGTTAGTCCGCAGACCATGCCGCGAATCCTCGAGGCGTTGAAAGACGCAGCTCGGCATATCTCCATGGGCATGGGTTACCGGGCACCCCATCGCCGCTAAGGGCGTCTCGAAATGGCAAGTCCAGTTTCTGAGTCCGAGTTCCGAGTTTCAGAAGGTTCCGGGTTTTAGTCCGAGATTCAGGTATGGCCCACAATACTGCCGACGAAATGATTCGCCATTACACGGCGGCCGACGAAGCCTCCCGCCTTCGCACTGGGTGGTTTCAATTGGAGCAGGCGCGCACCCACGAATTGATTCTTCGCCACCTTCAGCCTGCGCCTGCCACGGTGCTCGATGTCGGCGGCGCAGCCGGGGCTTACGCGTGCTGGCTGGCCTCGCGCGGCTACCGGGTGCACTTGGTCGACCCGGTACCCAATCACGTGGAGCAGGCGCTCGCCGCGTCGGCGGAGCTACCTCAGCACCCGTTGGCTTCCGCCACGCTGGGAGATGCCCGCCAACTGCAACATCCCAGCCGGAGCGCCGAAGCGGTTCTATTGTTGGGGCCGCTTTATCACCTTACCGAACGAGACGACCGGCTCGCAGCTCTGCGCGAAGCCCATCGTGTCCTCCGAGATGGTGGTCTGGTGTGGGCAGCCGCCATTAGCCGCTTTGCCTCGCTGCTCGATTCTTTATCTCACGCTTTCTTCGATGAACCCGAATTTTCCTCCATCCTGGACCGCGATCTGGCCGAAGGCCAGCATCGGAACCCTACTGGCAATCTGAACTATTTCACCGATACGTTCTTTCACCTCCCCGACGAACTGGCTGGCGAACTTACCGAAGCCGGCTTTGAGCTTATCGAACTCGTCGCCGTTGAAGGCCCGGGTTGGCTGGCTCGGGATTTCGACCGCATCTGGAGCATTCCACAGCAGCGGGATCGCCTGCTCGCCGCGCTGCGCAAGATAGAACACGAACCCGCATTGCTCGGTGCAAGCTCCCACATTCTTGCCATCGGGAGGAAGTGAGGGCGTCCGGTCCAATGCCATCCGCGCCAGTTGGACAGGGGACCGGCTAGTCCGCTAACTAACTTCCCGATAGGTTTCTGGTCGATAGGTTTCTGGCATCGTTCCTTTGCCCGCTTGGTGAGTACGCGGGACCAATGCTAGCCCCCGACTCCCGGTCTGAATCAATGTCCAAAAAGGCGCGCACTCGTCGCACAGCCAGAAATGTTCCACCCGTTGCGGAAGTTTCCGCTGGGGAGGAGCCGTTCGCGCGTTAGGACCTGCCGGCTCCGTTACAGGGCTGGTTTCCACCAGAAAGAGCCTGCCTTCGCGCAGCCGCAGGAAGGGTTTTGAGCACTCCGAATTTGCGCAGTGGCTGAGCACCGCTTGCCTCCGACCGAATTTCCACGCTTTTCGACTGTGACGGACTTCGCACCGGCAGTCAGATTCCGAAGCCCGTGCATGCGACGGGCCAGTCGCTCTTCACGATTTCTGTCCGGTTCTCCGCTGTTTTCCGTACCGCCTCGAACATTGCTGGTGCCGACCTATCGGCACCGTGCCGAAGGTTCGTCTTCCGTGCCTTGCCTCCCCATCCCGTTCCTCGCTACCATTTCTACAAATGCCAACGCAGGTTCTTCTTTGTCCGCCCACCCATTTCGACGTTATCGACCAGAAGAATCCTTACATGGTGGGGAAGCATTCGATAGACCGCACGAAGGCTCGGCAACAATGGCAGGCCCTTTGTTCCGCCTTGCAAGATGCCGGCTGCCAGGTAGAAACCATAGCTCCCGCGCCCGGCCATGAAGACATGGTTTTCGCGGCGAATCAGGTGTTTGTGGGATTTCACAAAAGCCTGGGAAAGTTCATCGTGCCCAGCCGGATGCTGCACCCTTCACGGCAAGGCGAGGTCCCGTTCTATGTAGATTGGTATCGCGGGCGGGGCTTCAAGATTGTCGAGGTCGATCTGGGCGACGACTACCTGGAAGGCCATGGCGACCTCCTCTGGCACCCCGACTGCTCGCGCATCTATGCGGGGTATGGCTTTCGTTCGACAAAGATTGGTGTTGAAAAATTCAGCCGTGCGATGTCCAAGTTGGAAATCCCGGTCATCCCCCTCCATCTGGTCGACCCCTACTGCTACCACCTTGATACCTGTTTCTGTCCTTTAAGCAACGCGGCGGTTCTCATCTACCCCGGGGCTTACGCTCCCGAATCACTCGCTGCCTTGCGCTCGTTGTGGGAGCGCGTTCACGAACTCACCACAGACGAAGCCCACAAATTTATGGGCAATGGTATCGTGGCCAACGGACGCTATCTCACTCCCCACATCACGCCGCACCTCGACTCCATTCTCCGCCAGGAAGGCTTGGCGCCCGTGATCGTCGAAAGCTCGGAGTTCGAAAAATCAGGCGGCAGTTTGTTCTGCATGAAAGCGTTCCTGCCCTGAAAAACCTGCCCTGAACAACGTTGATCACGCCAATTGGCCTCAGTGGATCAACGCCCCCGTGACCGCCACGACCACCCCCACAACGCTCAGCACGATTCCCAAATGCCAGAAGATACGTTTTCCAGAGAGTAAGGTGATTGATGTAATCACTAGACCAATCTCCAGAAATACTTCTGCCAAGTCATAACGATCGGCGCGTTTTCTTTCCAGGGCGACCTCGTTCTCTAGTTTGCGCGCTTCCTCCTGGATGTCCGCCTTCTCGTGTTTGTAACGCTCCCCTTCCTGAGCGGATTTGTCACGAAACTTCGCCATCGCTCCGGCGTCGGTAGTGGCCACGATTGCGGCGAGATCGGCAAATAGTTCGTCTTCGTGCTCACGAATATTCTTGGCCTGGTAGTAGGACCACTGGTCGGAGCTTTTTGCCTGAAGCACGACTTCCTCGGTATGCGCCCGGTGTCCCAGCAGCGACACCACTGCGACGAGCACAGCCAGCGCGGCCATCGTCAGTGACACGGCCGCCAGGGATCGGTCTTCTCTAGCTTTCTCCGCGCTTTCGCGTAACTCTTGAGCTTCGTCTCCCATGCTTTTACAAATCCTATCCAGATAGAGTTTGCTGAAACCCGGCTCATATTCCAGCGTCAGGCTCATCAGCATACTACAAGGCATCGAAAGCTACCTCACGGATAGTTGCAACGCCGCACAGAAAAGTGGGATGAAACGGAATCTCTCGCAACCTCACTATTTCCGCAGAGAGGTACCAAAATCGCAAGCACCATCAGGAGGCGTTTCATGAAAGTTGTTATTTCCGTGGTTGTTCTGCTGGCAGTATCGTTGTGTCCGTGCGTCAGCGGCGCACAAACCTCGAGCCGCGCTGTTCTTACGGTAAGAGTCCCCTTTGAGTTCGTGGTCGGAAACCAGACGTTCCCGGCCGGAACATACAAGTTCCAATCGCTGCTCAACTCCGTCGCGGGCAGGGACGCGGTCGATGTTCTCACGGTGCGAAGTACGGAAGGGCGGCGATACCAGGCCGTCGTAACCGACGTGGTGGGCGCGGGGGAAGCGAGCAAGTCGAGGCTTGTGTTCACCCGAATTGGCGGCCGCGCTTTCCTCTCCGAGGTTTGGGAGCCTGGAAAACAAGCCGGCTGCCGTCTTCACAACCATCAAGACCACTTACAAGCCGCTGATGGCGAAGCGGATAAAGTAACCCTGCTGGCATCAGCGGACTGGCGCTAACGACGCCCGGAGCTGAAAACTGGCAACTGACCACTGACCATTGGCAACTGGCAACAGTTCATTCCCCCATCACTTTCACAATCACCCGTTTGTCGCGCTGCCCGTCGAACTCGGCGTAAAAGATTCGCTGCCAGGTTCCAAGATCAAGCTTGCCGGCAGTGATCGGCACGATCACTTCGTGATGAATCAGCAACGCCTTCAGGTGGGAGTCACCATTGTCTTCGCCGGTTTCGTGATGCTTATAGTTCTTGCGAAAGGGCGCCAGATGTTCCAGCCACTGGTCGATGTCTTCAATCAGCCCACCCTCATTGTCGTTCACGTACACGCCCGCCGTGATGTGCATGGCGGAAATCAGCACCATACCCTCTTTCACTCCGCTCGTGCTCACGATTTCCTCCACTTGAGGCGTTATATGTACGTATGCCCGATGGGTTTTGGTGTGAAACTTCAAGTATTCAGTTAGGACTTTCATGCGTCACCCCAGAGATGCAGATTTTATCCGAGTCAGCTCCACCTTTGGGACACTTACTTCGGTTACCCCGCATGGGGGAGAATCACGGAAAACCTGGCCTCTCCTGCGCCATACTCGAAATGTCGAGGAGGGTTCAGTGTTGTTCAGGCTTGATTATTTATCCTGCATACTTACCATCGTTTCCACCATTCTTGTAGGACGGCGATGTTGGGAGGGCTGGATTCTCGCAGCGGTCAATAGTGTCGTCATTTGCTTCATCGGTTTTCGCACATCCCAATTTGCCTTCATTCCCGCGAACCTGTTCTGCATTGCCCTGTATGCCATTAATCTTCGCTCCTGGCGCAAGCCCGAGGTTCATTGAGAGAGGCTCACCTGAATCATGGGCGGTGAGCCTTTCCTAGGTGCGTCTGATTCGTCCTCCAAGCAAGTCCGTTCCATCGCCCCCACAAAATCCCGCAACGCTTCACCGTTCAAACGCATCCATGGATGGTTTATTCTTAGATATGCAGTCTCAAATGATGAGCAAGGAGACAATGATGCGACAACGACCTACGAAGATCACAACCATTCTGCTAGCGACGATATTTATGGTTGGGCTGTCGACTGCTTCCTCACAGGCGCAGGCTGCCGGCGGACCTCTGCCTCAGGACCAAGGTTCCAGCCAGCCGGCGCCTTCTTATTCACCCGAACAGCTGGATAAGCTAGTCTCCCGGATCGCGCTCTATCCTGACCCTCTCCTGGCCCAGGTTCTGGCCGCCGCAACTTTCTCCGACCAGATTCCCGACGCCGCCAAGTGGGCCGATGAGCACCATTACCTCACCGGCGACGAACTCGCCAACGCCATCACCGACGACCATCTGACATGGGATCCCAGCGTGCAGGCGTTGCTTCCTTTTCCGTCCGTCCTGGAAACCATGGCTTCGGACCTGGATTGGACTAGGAATCTTGGCGACGCTTTCCTGGCCCAGCGTCAAGACGTAATGGACGCGGTCCAACGCATGCGTCAAAAGGCCAAGGATTACGGCTATCTGCGCAGCAACGATCGCATCGTCGTCAACGCCGCCGGTCCCTACATCGATATCGAGCCTTTCGATCCGGCCTTCGTCTGCGTGCCAGTCTACGACCCGCTGGTGGTTTTCTGGCCGCCGCGGCCTGGATTTGTGATCGGCGGCGCCATCGGCTTCGGCTTTGGCGTCGGCATCGGCGTGGCTTTTCGCCCCTGGGGATGGGGCTTCGTCCGCTTTGACTGGGGCGCTCACGCGTTGTTCATCAACAACGTTGTTTGGGGACGCACCTGGTTCAACCGCGGCGTCTATGTCCATCCCTACGCCGGCTTGCACCGCTGGGGTCCCGGACCGCATGTGGAAGGCCACAAGCTGATCCGACGCGACGAACAAGAACGGCGTGCGGCGCGCGAAGGTCATGCGCGGCCCGAAGAACGACACCACCGGTAGAATCTTTCGCTTACGGCGATATCCGGAAGGCGTCAGTCAGGGTTGCTGTTCTACAGAAGTTTTCCAATAAAGCGGGCAGCCCGCCGCGCATTTACTGGTGCGCGGCGGGTTTGAATTTACAGGATTTACCGCACGCGAAAATTCCGGCCATACGGCATCTTATCCCGCATGGCAATGAACCCTAGAAGCCGCATAGAAGACTTATGCGCGCAGGCCCTGGCCGCGACTGACACCGGCCAGATCGAACCAATACTTTCCGAACTGAGAGCCGCTCTCCACGAAAAAGTCCAGAGCGGAGAGACCTGGATGGCGCTTTGCGAACGCGCCGCCGTTGAGCAAGATCCAAAAAAACTTCTGGAACTGGTGAGTGAAATCAATCGTCTCTTCGACGCTCGAGAACGACGTCTGTCCGGCAAGCCTGAAAATAAATTGTTCGGAAAAATAAACGAAACTCTTGGCTGAAACGGATTCTTCCTCAGCCTCACTATTCTCTCAGAAGTATCCAGGTGCGGATGAAAGTCAATCAAGGCCATCCTCAGTTGTGAGAGCCCGGTTCGTCCATGGGATAAATAGCCGTCTTTCCTGAGCCGATGCCAGAGGATTGCCCCTGGCCTTCAGGGAAGACAACATTTACAGGCGTAACTGCCTCCCGAGTTGCTGAATTCGTGCCGCCGATGGGAAAGGACAATTTTATGGCAGCGAACCCAAACGTCGTCACCGATATGGAACTCGCCTCTGAGAAGGAGGGCGTGGAAATCGCGAAGGCGAAACCGGTAATCCTGAAAAAGCGGATCCGAAATCTCCTGATCGACATATTTGAGGGACACGAAGAATTTCTTGGCCGGACTCCCGACTAGTTCACTGCGGCTTGATCTCGAAGATAGCTCTAGCGCATGGTCTCCTCGATCTCGGAAATCCAATCGGGGCGCTTCAACACTTCGCGTGGCTTGGGACCATCGGCCGCGCCCACGATTCCGTCCTGTTCCATCAGATCGATCAGATGCGCGGCGCGTCCGTAGCCAATGCGGAGCCGACGTTGCAGCAGGGAAGTGGAGGCCTTCCCGAACTCGACCACCAATTTCACCGCATCCTGATACAAAGGATCGTCCTCGCCGCCGCCCGATCCTTCGACCCCATCATTGCTGCTCCCCGTCTCGCGTTCGTCTTTAGGAGCTTCGAGGAATTGTTGCTGGTACTCCGCCGATCCTTGTTGCTTCCAGAATTCAACCACGGCTGCGATTTCTTTTTCCGTGACCAGCGGC
>PLUI01000060.1 GCA_003164855.1 Acidobacteriaceae bacterium | reverse complement strand
CGGTGCCCGCCGCTCTCGCGTCATCCGTTGGGGCGATAGGGCACCTTCACAACTTCAGCCCCAAGCCACGAGCCATCGTTCGCAGGCTGTCCCCGAACGCAGCAGACCCGCATTTCACTTCCTATATTTCCGGTAACCACTTCCTTTCCCCGGGCGACTTCGCCACGATCTACAATGTCCAGCCCTTATACACCGCTGGTTTTACCGGTACCGGCCAGACCATCGCTGTCGTGGGACAGTCGACCGTCAACGCGACCGACCTGGCCAACTTTCGCAGCGCCGCTGGACTTGCAGCGAAGATTCCCTCGTATGTGCTGGTCCCAAGTACCTCGACTGCCACGCGCTGCGCCGGGGATGAAGGAGAATCCGATCTCGATCTGGAGTGGTCGAACGGGGTTGCCAATAATGCCAACGTTATCTTCGTTTACGCCGGCCTTAACCCCGGAGACACTTGCGCGAACCGCAACAATAGCGTTTGGGACGCGCTGCAGTACGCAATCGACAACAACGTTGCTCCTGTTATCAGCACCAGCTACGGTTTTTGCGAATCCGGCCTCGGGTCGGCCTTTGTGGTCAACACCCTGCAGCCAGAGGCGCAACAAGCTAACAGTCAGGGCCAGACGATAATGTCCGCCTCGGGAGATTCCGGCGCCGCCGACTGTGACCCCAATAGCACTGATCCCAACGACACGTCCGCCACGGGAGGTCTGGCAGTGGACGCGCCCGCTTCCATTCCCGAGGTCACAGGCATGGGCGGAACGGAATTCAACGGAGACAATCCGAACGGTGACACTCCGGTGAGCGGAGGAAACGCCGCTGCTGACCCCCCCTATTGGAGCGGTACGACCGGGGGAACGGATAGCATCTCATCTGCTCTTGAGTACATACCCGAGGAAGCCTGGAACGATACCGCCTTCAACCTTACTCAATCGGGTGGCTCGATCGGTGCTGCCGGCGGCGGTGCCAGCATTTACTTCGCAAAGCCTACTTGGCAGACTGGGACCGGCGTACCCAGCGACGGCCAACGCGATGTTCCCGACCTCGCATTGAATACATCGCCTGACCATGACGGCTATCTGTTCTGCTCGGAGGATGGGGCCAACGGCGCCCTACAAACCACCTGTAGCGTCGGCTTCCGGGATGGTGCCGGAGGAGATCTTGCCGTTGTCGGTGGCACCTCTGCGGCTGCTCCAACATTTTCCGCCATTCTCACGCTGATCGAGCAGGACCTCGGCGCGTCGGGCTTTGGAAACATAAATCCGAGCCTTTATCAATTCGCCACGCTGACTACTACCAACCCCTTCCACGACATCACGACCGGCAACAACATCGTCCCCTGCACTGAAGGAACTCCAAATTGCCCCGCCACTTCGCCATTCCAGTACGGTTTTAGCGCAGGCACCGGCTACGATCAGGTCACTGGCCTCGGTTCCGTCAACGCTGATGCGCTCGCGGCCGCTTGGGCCACGTCCCGCACTGCCAGTTCGATTGAGATTACGAACGTATCCGCGACCAGCATTTACTCGAGTACTCCGGTGAGCTTCACGGTCGAGGTCACGCCCTCTACAGGCGTCGGAGCGGTCAGCTTTTCCGCTCTCAACAATGGCGCAACGACTGTTCTGGGGACAGTTTCTGTGAATACTCCATACCCGCAATCGCAGAGCGGAACCGCAGTCTTTACCACGTCCGCAATACCAGTAGGCTCCAACAGCATCACGGCAACCTATCAAGGGGACACATCGAACAGCCCATCGACGTCGGGGCCGACGAACGTTACGGTAACGGCGCCCTTCGCGATTTCCGCCAGCCCCGCCACTTTCAGCGTCAGCGCCGGACAACCCGCCGTCTCCACGATCACCCTCACGCCTGCGAGCGGTTTCACGGGCTCGGTAAACTTCACTCCCACGAGTTGTACCGGACTGCCCACCGGAGCAGCCTGTAGTTTTAGCCAGCCGAGTGCCCCGCTGACCGGCTCGCCCGCATCGCCATCCACAGTCACGCTGACCATCACCACCGCGCCCAACATGGCGCTGGGTACCCAGACCGTAACCGTCACCGGAACCGCCAGTGGCCCTAGCACCGCGTCCGAGTCCACAACCCTGAGCCTGACCGAGACCGCCACCACCGAGAGTTTCACCATCGCGCCGACGGGCGGCACCACGACCTTCTCCGTCGTTGCCGGCGGCACTGCTTCGGTACCGATTACCGTCAGCAGCACCACGGGTTTCATTACTGGTAGCGGCAGCGCCAGCACCACCGCACTGCCGCTCAGCTACACCTGCACCGGCTTCCCGTCTGAGTCCACCTGCACTTTTAGCCCGAGCAGCGGAAGTAATGTCAACGCAACCTCGCTGACGATGAGCGTCGCGACCACGGCCCCCGTGGCCCAACTGCGCTCTCCGCTGGGACGTGGCCGCGTCTTCTATGCGCTGCTGCTTCCCGGTATGCTCGGAATTGTTTTCGCAGGAGCATCACGCTCCCGCGCCGCGCGCCTGCTAAGCCTGATCGTCGTTCTCAGCTTCTCCACATTATGGCTGGGTGCCTGCGGTGGCGGCAGCAGCAGTAGCAGCCAGAAAAATCCCGGGACACCTGCCGGCACCTATCCGGTAGTTGTGAATGCCACCACCGGCGCCCCGGCTGGCGGAACCGCGCTCACCGGCACATTTACGGTGAACGTCACGGTAACCAACTAACGGACCTATGGAGGCTGCTCCGCATTGCGGAGCGGCCTTTTTTCATCTGAACGTTGTTTGCGCCGCTGCCTTAGTTCTTTCTCATTTCTCTCACCGGATCTCTTCGCCAGCTGCAGTTTCTCGCCGGTCCTGCCGATGATTGAACTGTGCCGAATTCGTCTGCCGTGTCCGCTCTCGCCCACGAGGACCCCAAGGGTATCAAGCTGCGTTACGTGGCGCGGCAACCCATTTTTGACCGCGACAAGAAAGTTTTCGGCTACGAGCTTCTCTTTCGCGACGACATGGATAACGCGTTTCATAGCGTCGATCCCGACGCTGCCTCCCGCTCCACCCTCGATAGTTCGCTGCTGGTGGGCCTTGATGTTCTGTGCGACGGCCGTCGCGCCTTCCTGAACTGTACTCGTGAAACGCTGATCAGCGGCCTGGTTACGCTGCTGCCCTCGCACTCGACTGTGGTCGAAATTCTAGAAACCGTTCCCGTCGATGCCGAGGTGATCACTGCCTGCCAGCGCCTCAAAGAAGCTGGATACCTGATCGCACTCGATGACTACGTCAGCGGCGATCCCCGCGAGCCGCTGGCCGAAATGGCCGACATCCTTAAGGTGGACCTGAAACTCACCACGCTTGAGCAGCGCGCTGCCCTGGTAAAAAAGCACGGCCCCTGGCGCTGCCGCATGCTGGCGGAAAAAGTGGAGAACCTCGCGGAGTTCGTGGCCGCGCGCGATCAGGGCTTCGTCTATTTCCAGGGCNNGCCTGAAATGATGACTACGCACGACGTCCCCGCCAATGCGGTGAACTACATCAGAATGCTGCAGGCTGTTTCCCAGCCCGACCTGGACGTGCCCGAACTCGACAAGCTTATCAAGACCGAGGCCTCGATCTGCTACCGCTTGCTGCGCTACATGAACTCGGCCCGCTTCGGATTCAAGAACGAAATCCACTCCGTGCGCCACGCCCTGGCAATTCTCGGTGACCGTGAGGTGCGCCGCTGGGTCCGGCTGATCGCCACCGTCGGCGCTGGCCAGGATAAGACCAGCGATCTCGTGCTCTGCGCTCTGGTCCGCGCTCGCTTTGGCGAACTGCTGGCGCCGCTGGTTCGGCACGGTGAATCCGACCTGTTCCTGCTGGGATTGCTATCCATGCTCGATACCATGCTCGAAATCCCGATGTCAGAAATTTTGGAGAAAATCCCGCTGGATACCGAAACCAAAGCCGTTCTTCGCGGCGAGCCCAGCCTGCTGCGCCCCATTTACCAGCTCATGCTGGCCCATGAAAGCGGCGAATGGGAGGCCGCGCGCAGCATCTGCGATAACCTCCAGATCGACGCAGACACTGTTGCTACTTCCTACTGGCAGGCTCAGCAGTGGGCCCGCGAAGTCTCCAGCGGAGTGTGAGGGCGGGCTTCGGGCACCGGCTATCGGGCGTCAGCTTTAATCTCAGCAACGGCAGTGTTAATTCCGCTAACAACCCGCAAACCATTCCAACGTTCCCATTCGAAACCCGAAGCCCGAAGCCCGAAGCTCGAAGCCCGAAGCAAACTCTCGGCAATGTCCTCTTGTGCAAAACCCGTCCACTTTGCCACTTGCGTGCTTGCACCCGGACGAGTACCATTAGCTTGTTCTCATTGGCCTCGTTCCCGCGTAGGCCTTCCGCGTCCCAGGCCGTTCCCGGCGGCGCGACGGATCCGACAACGGATAACCGATACGCAGACATTTATATTTTTCGCCAATACGAGTTTGTTTCACCAGATGCGATTGATAACGATTGCATCCACGATTGTGTTCCCGCCCCACCCGCAGTTCCGTATGGACTGTGCTGAATGAAGGGTGTTGCGCAGCCGGGAAAGATTCCCGGGGCAGAAATGTTGCAGATGCGCTAAATTTGTGCGCCAACATTCCCCGAGCCTGCCGCAACCAATGGGGACCTGAATTGCAGAACCTGAACTTGGGGAATCTTAAATAGTTGAGCTTTGCAACACTGCACCGGCGCAGACCCGGCACAGCAGCTTTGAGAGGACTATGAACGCAGGACCAGGAAGACCCTCCGGTGGCGGAGGCAGAAGCCGACGGCGTCGNNCCCATGGATCACAGCTATCGCGCCGCATTGGCCGGCAACGGCAACAACGGTCAGGGTGCCCGCCGCGGAACTCGTCCCGGCTTCGCTGCGCCCTTCGCACCGGCTGATCCCGAGCCTTTGCCAGCCTTGCGTGAAGATTCCACCTCGCGCATCTTTGCCTTCGTGGACGACTTGTTCTTCGCGGCGAAAATTCAGGAGACCGCTCGCAAACTCAACGTTAAAGTCGAGTTCGCCAAGAACGACAAGGATCTTGCCGAGCGCATGCTGCAAAATGGCGAAGAGAAGCCGTCGCTCATTATCTTCGACCTCAACAACGCCAATGCCAAACCGCTCACGCTCATTCCAAAACTGAAGAGCAAGCTCAAGAAAGGAACCTCCATCATCGGTTTCCTTTCTCACGTCCAGGGCGATCTCAAGCAGAAGGCGCACGAGGTGGGATGCGATATGGTTCTGCCGCGCTCGGCCTTCTCCCAGAACCTGCCCCAGTTGCTACGGCGGCACGGAGCCCCGGAAGACGAGAACCCGACCGTGCAATAACGAATCCTATCCCGGGGGCCAGCTCAGCGAACGCCCTCCCAGCAAATGCACGTGAAGATGAAACACTGACTGTCCCGCGCCCGGACCCACGTTCAGCACTGTCCGGTACCCATGCTCAATATTCCGCCGCCGCGCAATCTCGGCGGCTGCAAGATGACACCGCCCGATCGCTTCGGCGTCCTCAGCCTGCGCTTCCTTCAAGCCTGCGAAATGTTTCTTCGGAATCACCAGCACGTGCGTCGGCGCTTTCGGGTCGATGTCCTCGAAGGCATACACATATTCGTCCTCATAAACCTTCTTCGATGGAATCTCGCCGCGCAGAATGCGGCAGAAAATACAACTGCTGTCAGTGTCGTTTGCCACCGGTACCCCTCCGTCAAACCATACCATCTTGCCGCTGAACTTGTCAGCGAATTGAAAATCGATCCGCGCAGCTGAGTTTCAAAGCCTGCTAGAGGTTGCGGGTCAGCGATCCGTCTCCCTAATATCCGGCGAAGAATTCACCAAATGTTAATTAAGACTCGCCTCCGTAATGCGGCCTGTCGTTCTTGATCGCCATAGCAGCGCTGCGCCGATCTTCCGAAAGCCCGTAGGGCAGCCAATAAACACCTTAGGTAAGAAAGTATTTCCTCGGTTTGCCAACCTGTGGGGAAATGCAGCATCAGATAGTCTCCGCTCCAAATCCTGCATCGAGGTTCCTATGCCCCGCATCGCCCGCGCTTTGTCTCTCGTTACTTCGTCAACCTTCTTATTCATCCTGGCCACCCTGATGGCTGCCTCCGCGCAAGTGAACTCCACGGAGGTCACCAAACTAAACTACATCCAACACGGCCTTCCCATCGGCAACGCGCCCTATAACAACGGAGGCAGCTCAGCCATCGTCCCCGGAGACTTCAATAACGATGGCATTCTCGATGTGGTGACCATCAATGCGCCGCCGAATGAACACACTGTTTCGTTTTTCCGCGGCTTGGGCGGGGGCAAATTCGCCAGCCCTGTGACCACAACGCTCGATATAAGCTCGAGCACCTCGGATGCGGGGCCTGCCTTCGCAGCTGACTTCAATCAGGATGGAATGCTCGACATCGCGGTTGGCGCTGGAGAAGCGTGCTGCGGAGTGGCGGGCCCGGTAACCATCCTGCTGGGAAACGGCGACGGAACGTTTCGGCTGGGAACGAGCATTACCCCAAACACTTCGAGCGGACCGGGCGTGGCGGCAGCCATTGCGCTGGCCGATTTTAATGGCGATCACAAACCCGACATCGCCATCTCCGATGGGAGCAGCGGCTATACCTGGATTTACACGGGGAACGGCGACGGCACGTTCACGTTGGCCGACACGCAAACTACAGGCGGCAGTTCCCTGGTCGCTGGAGATTTTAACGCCGATGGCAAACAGGACGTAGCCTTCGCCTCCGGCATTGGTACGGGCGGCAGCACGGTTGGAGTGTTTTTGGGCAACGGCAATGGAACGCTGGCGCCTCCTATTACGGCCACCATCACCTACGTGAGCGGCATGGCGATCGGTGATTTCTACAACGACCGCATTCAAAGCCTGGCCGTGCTTTCCAGTGTAGGTCCTCCCGATGGCAATGCCACGACGTATGTGGTGACGGTGCGCTATTCGAATGGGCAATTGCAGGTGGGGCCGCAAAATTTTGTTGCTGGCCCGGTTGCCGAGGGGCCGACTTTCATTGGCGGAGGCGATCTCAACGGCGATTTTATCGATGACGTTTTCATTACCGGGGGCGGCTACAATGAGTCACCCTTCACCGACTACATGCTGGGGAACGGGAACGGCACATTCCAGGCGCCGCAGACCGCCCCTTCTGACACCGAGGGCACGTCCTTCGAATATCCCGTCATTCGCGACATGAACCTGGACTCTCGTCACGATGTCGACTTTGCCTGGTCAAACGTTGAAGACGACAATGGTGGCGGCGATGTATTAATCAACGAGAACGCTGTTCCGAACTGCGCTCCTCCGCCCGCGAACAAACTCAGCGTCAACATTTGTGCTCCAACAGGGCAGACTGTGGATAAGACGTTCACCTTTAAGGGCGCAGGCAATGCCTTCAGCGGAATTGCCAAGCGCATGGAACTCTGGATCGACAACGTGAAGGTCGGCGAGAATCTGGAGGATCAGCTAAAAGTCACCACGACTTTGACCCCAGGGACGCACACCGCGTCGTTCGTGGTGGTCGACAGCTTCGACCAGCACGCTTCAAGCTCGGTTACCTTCACGGCGAAGTAAAGACGCTTTCCCTGATCGAATAGTTACCGAGTGAAAGAGTCCCATCCCTGACTCAGTTCGTCGGGGGTGGGATTTTTAAGAGAGAAACTGCGTGGTATGCCGAACCTGCCCTAATCCAGTCTCACCAAAAACACAGCCCCCTCGGGCGTATGCGTTTCCGCTGCCAGCTTGCGGGCGCGCTCGCGATCGTCGTCGAGCACGTGCACCCGCACCCACCAGTCTCCGATTGGACTGCCAAAGTGCTGCACCTTCGCCGTGTGGTAGCGGCGCGTGAGATGGTCAGCGAATTTGCTGGCTTCCCGCTCGTGCGCAAAACTTCCAATCTGCACCGCCCACTTCCCGCCAGTCTCGAGTGGCACTGGGGTTTGCATCACTTCCACTTTCACTTCCGCAACTCCGGGCAGGTAAACATCGACCTTGTGCGCCGCCGCCAGCGATAAATCAAGAATCCGCCCCGGGATAAACGGACCTCGGTCGGTGATCCGCACCAGCGCCGTGTGGCCGGTCTGGAGATTCGTCACCCGCACGATCGTGCCCAGCGGCAAAGTGCGGTGCGCCGCCGTCATGGCGTGCATGTTATAGACTTCGCCATTCGATCCCACGTGATTGTGGTATGGCGGCCCATACCAGCTGGCGCGGCCAGTTTCCGTGGACAAGGGCGTGGCACCGGCGGGAATCGTAGGCTCGGCGAGATCGGCCTCGCTCTCCGCTCTTCCCGGAAGACGATCATTCTTCGCCGCGCCTTCGGGTCGCGACGTCGATTCAGTCGAAGAAGGTTCTGGCAGCGGCGGCGGTGGCACATTCGCCCGCGCCTCCTTGGGATGGCCGCAACTGCTGAGCGGCAAGACCGCAAGCAGCAGTATCAGAATTACGGTGTGTCCGGCGAACTGAACACTTCGGGGCAGCCTGCGAAGATATTTTGTTAGATCCAGGAGGACTATTTCGGAGGATGAGGATGTTTTTCCATGTAATCGGCGAATTCGGAAAGCTTCTCCGAGGCCACGCGCAGGGCCTTCGTCGAATGCTGACGAACCGCCGGCACAACTTCGTCGTTCAGGTACTTGATGAACTCCGGGATTTCCTTCTCGATCTGTTCGGCGGCCTCCGCGACCTTTTTGCTGACGCGCGCCGACGCATCTTCCACCTTGCGGTTGAAGTCGTTCATTATGCTCCTCGATCCTGCTGGGCGTTAAACACCTCACGCGAATGTTGCGGAATGCCAAGCTTGACCATTATTTCGTGCATGCGAGCGTGCGGTCAATGCGGCAACAAAAACGAATGCAGCGGGCCTGGTCGCTTGCAGATTTACTTGCAGTAAGGATTCCATCCTTGATAAAGTAAGGATGTGCCCAAGGTGACCTCCAAGCTCCAGCTCACCGTTCCCAAAGCCATTGCCGACCAGTACGGCATCCGTCCTGGCGATGAACTGGAGTGGATTCCCGCCGGCGAAAGCATTCGAGTCGAGCTGGTAAGGCGCAGAGCCAACGGAGGCCACCAATTGACCGCCGAGGAGCGAGTGGCCTTGTTCGACGAAGGTACCAAACGGCTGGATAAGCTCCAGGCTGAGCGGCTCAGGAAGAATCGGAGAAAGCCAGCTCCGGCCGACCGTGGCTGGACGCGCGAGGATCTTTACAACGATGATCGGGGATTGCCGCGTGGCTTCCCTCGTTGATACAAACATCCTGGTGTATCGCTGTGACGTCGACAATCTCGTAAAGCGAGATGTGGCTCGCGACCTCTTGCGAAAGGGAGCGCTGACAAAAGAATTAATCCTTTCGCACCAGACTATAGTGGAATTTGTCAACGCGGTGACCAAGCCACGAGTGGGAGGTCCTCTGCTCACCAAAGAAGAAGCCTGGCGTGAGGCCGAAGATTTTCTCGAAGAGTTTACGGTACTTTATCCAAATGAATCGCTGCTGCGAACCGCAATAATGGGCATGGCGGCTTACAGACTTTCCTGGTATGACGCCCACCTTTGGGCCTACGCCGAGCACTACGGCTTGCCCGAGCTTCTCTCTGAGGATTTTGAGCACGGGCGCAAGTACGGTACTGTGCGCGTAAGAAATCCATTCCTGGCGGCTGGTCTCGCGTAAGCTGAGAAACGTGAAGACGCGGCAATCCACCCAGAGCTTGTTTTCCGTTCCGCAGCAGCACCTTTTTCGGAAGGACATTCTCGCTTGGTATGACCGGCACCAGCGCGACCTTCCCTGGCGCGCGAACCGCGATCCCTACCGCATCTGGCTCTCCGAGATCATGCTGCAACAGACGCGCGTGGCAGCGGTCATCGAGCACTATCACGAATTCCTGCGCCGCTTTCCCACGATCGAGGACCTCGCCGCCGCGCGCGAGGCCAGCGTTCTGGCGGCATGGAGCGGCCTGGGATATTATCGCCGCGCCCGCATGTTGCACTCCGCAGCGAAAGTGATTGTGCGCGAGCATGGCGGAAAGTTTCCCATGACCGAAAAACAATTGCAGGCCTTACCCGGCATCGGCCGCTACACTGCGGCCGCCATCGCCAGCATCGCCTTCGATGAACCGGTTGCTGTGGTAGATGGCAACGTCGAGCGCGTGCTGCAGCGATTGGCAGGAAGGCGTCTGGCGTCGGTGGAATTGTGGAGTGCAGCCAACCATCTGCTGGATAAAAAACGTCCTGGCGATTTCAATCAAGCCATGATGGAGTTGGGAGCGGTCCAGTGCAACCCGCGCGCGCCGGCGTGTTTGACGTGTCCCGTGGTCGAACTGTGCTCCACGCGCGGAGAGTTGGCGGTCGAGGCGAAAGCAGCGAGACAGAAGCAGTGCGAGATTCATTACGCGCTCGACGTTCGGGATGGCGAGGTGTGGTTGGTGCAGCGGGCGCGGGATGCGTCGCTGATGGCGGGGATGTGGGAGTTGCCGGAGGTGGCAAGCATGAATGGGGTGAGTCGTCCGGTGTTCACTCTGCGGCATTCGATTACGGTGACGGACTACACTGTGCGGGTGTGGCAGAATGCCGTACGGTCACGCACCGCCGGAAAATGGATTCCGCGGGGGCGGTTGGAGCGCGTGGCGCTCACTGGGCTGGCGCGAAAAATTCTGAGGAAAGCGGAGGTGCTGTGAGACGGATATGCCGATTTGGGCTGCTCCTGTTGATCGCTTCCGGCGTCTGGTCTGCGATGCATGTAGAAATTGCCGCCGCCCAGGCTGCCGCGCCGGAGACGCCGCGGTTCGAAGTCGTCCTGAACAATGTGTATCCGCCGGTCTACCCTCCGCTGGCGCGGCAGGCTCGAATCATGGGGGATGTGAAGATTCAAGTTCGCATTCGGAAAGACGGCAGCGTCGATTCCGCCGAGGTTCTCAGCGGGCATCCAATGCTGAAGGAAGCGGCGCTGAAGAGTGCACTGAAATCGACGTTCGAATGCGAAACCTGGTCGTCGGGTGTGTTCAACGTAGGATGCCCAGCGGCGGTGGCATCGTTCGCCCTGACTTATAGCTTCGGTACGCGAGACGATTTGGACGGCCTCGATTGCAGCGGAGCCAAACGTCTCCGTTCCGCAAAGTGCTTTTACCTCTGGGGATGTGGCGCCTGGCACAGTCCGCCTCCCCGAAAGCCTGCAGTGGGTCACTCCTCAGACCACGTTATGATTCTCGCTGATCCCGCGTGCGTTGAAACTTCCACGGCCCATGGATCCAATTGAAAGCCTCCTGAGCGGAGACCGCGGGGCTCGTCTAAAATGTAAAGATGCCAGCAGCCTCTACTGTGTCTGCTGAAGGACGATGAAACGGACGGAGATTAACCAATGGCAGCACTAACCGTGGGCACCCACGCCCCCGATTTCGAACTCAGAGCGATGGATGGCAAGCGCTTCGTCCTTCGTGAAGAACTAACGCATGGTCCCATAGTGCTGGCATTCTTCAAAGTTTCCTGTCCCACCTGCCAATACGCTTTCCCATTCCTCGAGCGCTTGGAGCAGGCCTACGGGCATAAAGGAGTCAGAATCATTGGCGTCTCCCAGAACGATCCCCGGGAGACCGCTAATTTCACCAAAGAATTCGGCGTAACCTTTCCGGTCCTCCTCGACGACACTCACAAATATCCCGCGTCGAACGCCTACGGCCTCACCAACGTTCCGACCATCTTCTGGATCGCACAGGACGGCCAAATCGAACTCTCCAGCGTCGGCTGG
>PLUI01000190.1 GCA_003164855.1 Acidobacteriaceae bacterium | reverse complement strand
GGATTATAAAGATCAGGAGAACCGCGAGCGGACCGATCACGGCGAACTGATCGCGCGAGGCAACGTATTCGCTGTATTCGCCGCCCCAGTCCAGCCGATAACCCTGCGGCAGTGGGACGGACGCCTCGACCGCCTTCTGCGCCTCGTTCACGGCGCGGGCCAGGTCGCGGCCCTCGATGCTGAACTGCACTCCGATATAGCGCGAGTTGTTTTCGCGATAGATAAAGGACGCGCCGTTGCCCTGACGAATGGTCGCCAGCTCGGCAATCGGAACCTGCTGCCCAGAAGGAGTGGGCACCAGCAAATTGGCGATGGCGTGCTCGCTGGAGCGGTATTCGGGCTTCATGCGTACCACCAGGTCAAATAGTTGCTCGCCCTGGATTACTTGAGTGGCCGCCTGGCCGCCCACCGCGGCTTGGATGACGCCCTCGACATCGGCAACGTTGATGCCGTAGCGCGCGATTTTTTCGCGGTTCACGTCGATCTGAACGCTGGGCTGGCCCAGTTCGCGTACCACGGTGAGTTCGGTGAAACCGGGGACGTGCTGAAGCACCCGCTTGATTTCGACAGCTTTATTTTCGAGCACTTGCAGGTTCGGGCCAAAGATTTTCACGGCTAGAGCGCTCTTCAAGCCGGTGAGCGCTTCATCCACGGCGTCTTCCGCCGGTTGCGTGAAGTTGAAAATCACTCCGGGATACGATTCGACCTTCTGCTGAATATCCTTGGTCAATTCGGCCTTGTTGCGGATCGACCCCTGTCCCCACGTTGCATCCTTATAGGGTTTCAACCCGACATAAAACTCACAATTGAAGAAGCCGGTGGGATCGGTGCCGTCGTCGGGGCGAGCCAGCTCCGAGCCGACCTCAGTAACCATTGGATACGCCATCAGAATCTTGCGGATCTGCGGAGCGAATTTGGCCGCTTCTTCAAAGGAGATGGTGTAGGGCATGGTGGCGCGGACCCACATGGCTCCTTCGTCGAGATGAGGCATGAATTCGCCGCCAATGAAGGGAATGAGAAGAAGCGAGGCGAGGAAAATGATGGTGGCGATCACCATCGTAAGATTCGGGCGGTCCAGGCACCAGCGCAGTTCCGAAGCGTATTCATCCTTTAGCCAATCGTAGGCGCGATTCGTTTTTTCCTTCACACCTTTTGTGAACCAGTAGGAGGCGAGGACGGGAACCAAAGTAAGCGTGAAGATGAGCGAACCCAGCAACGCCCACGACATGGTTTCAGCCATGGGATGGAAGAGCTTGCCGGATGGTCCGCTGAGCGCGTAGATGGGAATGTAGCCTGCAAGGATGACGGCGATGGAATAAAAAATGGGTCGGTCCACGTCATGCGCCGCCGCGATGATGACTTCGTGGAGGTTGTACTCCTGCCCGTAGCGAGCGGCCAGTTCGCGGTGGATGTTTTCCATCATAACGACCGTGCCGTCGATGATGATTCCGAAATCGATAGCGCCGATTGAAAGCAGGTTGGCTGGAATGCCGCGTGCGTGCAGAAAAATGAAAGAAAAGAGCAGACTAAGTGGAATGGTCAGAGCAACGATGATCGCTGCGCGAACGCTGACCAGGAAGAAGATCAAAACGACCAGGACCAGGGCCATGCCGAGCAGCAAATTATGTTCGACGGTGTCGATGGTCACCTGCACCAGGTCGCTGCGGTCATAGTAGGGGCGGACTTTCACGTCGGACGGCAGGAGGTCACGATTGATCTCCTTCGTCTTCTCTTCCACGCGTTTGAGGACGTTCTGGGTCTGCTCGCCGGTGAGCATCAGGATTACGCCTTCGACCCGGTCGTCATCGTTCTGGAAACCAAATTCTCCCAAGCGGGGCGCGTGGCCGATGGTCACCTCGCCGATGTCCCGGATGCGTACCGGCACACCGTTGTTGTTTCCTACAACGATGTCGCCGATATCTTCGGTTTTGGTTACCAGTCCAAGTCCGCGGACGTAGAAGAATTGCGAGCCCTGCGAGTAAAAGCCGCCGCCGGCGTTGGCGTTGTTTGCAGACAAGGCATTGAGCACTTGAGGCAAAGGAATGTGGTAGCTGTAAATCTTGGCGGGATCGAGCAGCACTTGGTATTGCATCACCGTGCCGCCAAAGCCGGAATCGTCGGCCACGCCGGGCACAGATTTGTAAGCGCGCTCAATCACCCAGTCCTCGTAAGTCTTCAACTCTTGCGGGCTTCGGTCCGGGCTCTCGATGACGTAGCGATAGACGAGGTTCGAAGGACTGGACAGAGGCGCCAGGCTGCCCGTTACGCCCGGAGGCAGATTCGCAGTCGAGAGCCTTTCAAACACAACTTGCCGGGCGAAATAGTCGTCCGTGCTGTCCTCGAACGTCATGATGACGTCGGACAAGCCATACAGCGAAATCGAGCGCATGAACACCATGTGCGGCACGCCGTTCATCTGCAATTCGATCGGCAGCGTGACCAAGCGCTCGATTTCCTCAGCCGCGTGCCCAGGCCATTGCGTGATGACTTCGACCAGAGGAGGTGAAAGATCGGGGTAAGCATCCACGGGCATGCGCTGAAACGAGAAGGTGCCCGCGACGAGAACCAGCAGTGCCAGCATCAACACCAGGAAGCGCTGCCCGAGAGCGAATTGAACGATGCGATGAATCATTAGCGCTGCAGCGAATTCTGGAATTGCAGGAAAAGGCTGCCGTCGCCGACCACGCGGTCGTTGGCTTGCAAGCCGGTGAGAATTTGCGTTTTTCCGTTCTGGCTTTCGCCGAGCGTGACTACACGCCTGGCGAACTGTCTTTCCCCAGTCTGCAGATAGACGTAGGGCATATTTTGATCGTCGCGCAGCACGGAGGCGTTGGGGACGAACAGAGCGCTGGGAATGACGCCGGCCTGGACCTCCGCGGTTACAAACATTTCCTTTTTCAGACGCTCGCCGGGATTCGGGGCTTCAACGCGCGCTTGCAGAGTGCGGGTGTTGGGGTCAAGCGCGGGAGAAATGTATTCGATCTTGCCGCGCACCACATCGGGATAGGATTCATTGCGGATCGCCACCGGGTCACCTAGGTGCACGTAGGCCACGTCGTTCTGGTAGATGTTGACGAGAATCCATACCGAACTCATATCCGACAGCGTGAAACACTGTGTGGCGCCAGGCGCCAGCAATTGCCCCGCGGAGCACATGCGGTCCACCACCTCTCCAGACACTGGCGAATACAGCGGGATTTCCGGCGAGGGAGGCTTGGTAACAATGGTTTCGGGGTCGGCGATGCCGAGGATGCGAATGGCGTCGGCGCTGGACTCGAAATCCGCCTGCGCCTGCGCGCGGGTCGATTGAGCTTGCTCCAGGTCCGCTTGGGCAATGGCACCGTGCGCGTAGAGGTCCTGCGCGCGACGGTAGAACTTGTCCGCGAGTTGGAAGGCGTCGCGGGCCTTGAGATAAGCCGAACGCAGCAGGGAGTAGTCCGGGCTGGCGACGTAAAGCAGCGCCTGGCCGGCGCGCACGTGCTCACCCTGCACAACCAGGACGCGGCTGACCGGCCCACCCACCTGCGTGATCACCGGCGTGGTCTTGAAGTCGTTGTACTCGACCGCTCCGGTCAGGCGGAGTATACGCGCCAGCGGTCCCTGCCCGACCGTCACAACCTGAACGTGTGACATCTGGTCGGCGGGCAGCGTGAACAACTCGGCTTTGGACTCGCGACTTTCGGCCGTTGAGAACGAGGTCATCTTGCTGGCCTGTTCCCCTGCTCCGCTGCAAGCAGCAAGCGCCAACATGCTCGCCGATACCGCTATGAGTGCAGGCCGCCGGAGCCAACAAGCCTCCCGGACCTTCATGGCAGGTTCCTCGTTCCCACCGCTGCTTTCAGTTGCTCCAGAGCAGTCATATTAAGAGCCAGTGCCTGGCTATAGGCCAGCTGAAGGGATCGGTAACTGCGCTCAGCGTCGAGAAAATCCAACAGGTGGCAGCACCGCGTCTATAGGCGTATTCGCTGATGTTGTGCGAATCTTGGGCTGGATTCTGAAAAATCAGAGTTCGCGTGGCTTTTATGGAATGGTTGTGCGCCAGCGCCAGACCAATGGCCCGATCAAGACTGATCAGTGTCGTATTTTGCCCGCTGCCCACCCCCACAAGTGGCGGAAAGAACATCGATGCGAGGGCGAACATCCAAAAGTACCTGGATGGCATAAGGGTTGAGATCAAAACGCACTCACTGCAGCGCAACAGATTCTCGAACGGAAGCTCGGAATAACGAACACCTCGCCAAGCTCCGTCGTCCGGATCATCGTCTTTGAATAAGACCGCGACTGAAGCTCAATGAAATCATTCTAATTCACAATCACGATTGGGGCGGGCGGCAACAACCCAGTCAAAACCATCGCAAAACTTATATCATCAAATGTTGCCTAATCACACCGGACCCCCGATGCTGGGACGCTGAAGCAAATCAGTATTGAATCGAACGTAGTGGAAGGGTTGGAGTAAGGAGCCCGCCGGGGACGGAGCGGTTGGAGTCTCTCTTTATACGCCCGGATGACGGGCCACCCGGAAGTTATGCCCCGAACAAACTTTCAATGACCGTTTCTGGATGGTTCGAGTGAGCCAACAATCTCTCGGTGGCACGCGCGTGCAGTCTCCGGCTATTCGAAATCCGTCGGACCCGGCAGGTGCTTTTTGAAGCGATTAGCGTGTTGCCACGCCTCACCGGCTGGCGGCGACTCGGGGTCTTCGGTCTTCGCCATTCGCTCTTGGCCTGCATCTCCTGGATGCTTTGCCACACCAGTGGTGAATAAAGGGACTTGACCCAATTCGAATTTGCCCACTCCGGTCGGGCTGCTATGTCTGAAATTCTTTGATTTTTCCTATATATCAAGAAGCGCCCTGTTACCGGATGGTTTCTTAGAATGTGTTCGGATTTCGTAACAGCGAGTAGTCTGACTAGCATCACTCTGACGGCAATCCCAGCTTGAGGCTTGTAAGATGCCATCTTTGCGTCGCTCAATACAGAGTGGGTGGTTATAGACCTACTTTGTTACGAAATCCGAAACTTCCAAAATGTTTGAGTTGACAAATTTCGCAAAGTGACTAAGCTGGCTCCGCTTTCACAAAGACGGGCGCGATGGTTTCCTTCCCCATCTGGCATCTTTGGATGTCTGTGCTGATAGTTCGCTCCTCTAGGAAAAGGGGTCGAGGTGTGCCTTTCAGTCTGCTTCTGAACGGTTTTGTACTTCTTTCTTTGTTAGCTAGTGCCGCTGCGCAAACTGCGCCCGCAATCGCTGGTCCTGCGCCGAAGACTGTCACAACAAGGCTTTACAGTGCAAGGGGCATCGGCCAATGCCTCTCCACCACCGTCGTCTCTCGGCAAAGAGAGCTAGTGCATGAATAGCCTGAGCGGAAAACAGAGGCTTCACTTGCGCCTTCATCCGCAGGGTGAAGACCAGTGGGCGATCATCGACGAATTAGCGGAAGAAGCGAAAAAGGCGGAACAGAAGAAGGATGACCCAGACGCAGAACTCCGGCGTCTTCTTCGCCCGCACGCCGAAATGCGTTTCCCTGGCAACGACCAAGGCAAACGGGATAAAGAGAGCCGACGTAGGCTGGACGTGGCGCTCGGCGCTCTAACAATGTTAGAGATCGCCTACCAGATCGGGATTGTCAACTTTGAGACCGAGCCAGTTCCTCACGCTGAGAGTCTTAAGAAGCTCCTCAAGTCAGAAGCATTCCTGCGTTACGTAAACGCTTACTTGTATTTCGGTATTCGTTTCCTGGCGTGGCGCAAAGAAATGACACCCCCGGATTGGGCTGATCCCCAAAACTTTAAAGGTGAGAGAACCCGCACCTCGAACCAGCGGCCATTCCCTCTCATAACGCCACCTCCGCCTGTCCTAGAGCCATCTGAACCAGCAAATCCAGAAATAGCTGAATATAAGTTAGGGAAATTGATCGATCTGTCGCGCAATTGCGATCCCGCCATACATCGAAAGGATTTAACAGCCGGACCACAAGTCCTTGCCCTCGATTTTCTCGACGGATTCACAGACGATTCCCCCGAAGACACGGATGTGCCTAGTGAATCGGAGCGCTTCGAATTGTGGCTCCGCGGTCTCTATCCGGAATTGACGAACGCTGAACAGAAGCGCTCGCCTGAGGAACAGAAACGCGTTCTTGCCGACCAGGAGCGCTTCCCGAAAATACGTGAAGGCCTTAGGGATTGGGCGATAGAGCGCCGTGATTTCTATTTGTCGCTGCAGGAGCCTGCCCAAAGTAAGCGCCCCGCCGGAGGTTGGGCTGTGACCAACCCACTGGCTGCCCGCTTCGCCCTTGCGGATATTTACTGGATCTCGCGGCTACTGAAGGCTGAAGTCTCGGCCAGCGCTTCTGTGACTTACACGCGCTCCAACTGGCTGCATCTGCTTCGTTTTCGAGCCCTCCTGGATGGAGATCAACAAGAGACCAAAACACCTGGGCAAGAAAGGTCTGATCCGGTATCCGAGTTAGAGAAGGCTGAAGAGGTTCTCCGCTCGGTATTCGATTTTGTATGTGACTTGGTCCAGAACGCCGTAGAGATAACGGAAGAGAAAGAGAAGCGAGCTTATGAACCGGAGCTATTTCCTGCCCGTCCAGACGCAACCGCCAAATGGCGCAAAGATCTGCCTCCGGCTGCGAAATGGCGCAAAGTGTTCGATGAAGAACTGAGCGAGATCCAGCAGCAGCGTGATCGACGTGAGTTCAAAGCAAAGCCGCCGGCAGAAGGGGCGTCGCCAACAATCGGTGGCGCGGGCGGGGATAATAATCCCCCAGGCCCGGACGGTGACGATTGGATGCAAAGAATTCGCCAAGAGAAGAAGATGCACAATTTGATCGGTCTCTCCTTCTCGGGCGGAGGTATCCGCAGCGCGACTTTCAATCTCGGCGTTTTGCAGGGACTGCAGGAATTCGACTTGCTGCGTAAGATCGATTTCCTCTCCACCGTTTCCGGGGGCGGATTCATTGGCTCGTGGCTCGTGGCCAACGTCTGCCGCACCCAGCACTGGCTTGGCCGACTTATGAATTGGGAAGAGTCGATCAACCACCTTCGCCGCTATTCCAATTATCTGGCGCCTCGGCTTGGCGCGTTCAGTCCTGACACCTGGACGATGTGGGCCAGCTGGGCGCGTAACGCCTTCCTGATTCAACTCACATGCCTCGCCTGGCTCTGGACGGTATTGCTGACGGCCCTCATAGGTCAAAGTATTTTCCTCAAGTGCCGCGGTGTTCTTTCAGGATTGTTTGCCGTGATTATGGTTCTTCTAGTCTGGTACGCTCTGCTCTCCAATCTTCGGGGCGACCGCGCCGTTAGCGGCAACCCAAGTGTTACGCAAGATGGAGCGGTCCCGGAATCTGACAGACGAGTAGGAAAACCATGGTCCGGGATGGCAGTCTGGATTCTCGCGATTGCGCCAGCCTGGTGTTTCTCATTCCTGCTCGCCGGTCTGCTTTGGGCGCAATCTCAACACGCTGTTCTCCGAGATGCTCTTCAAAAAATAGAAGCCTATTCCCCGATTAAGCTTCCGCGCGGAACCTTATATGGTTGGCCGGTATTGATCTGGATCGCATTAGGCTGCTTGGCATTTTCCACACTTTCCCGTCTCAGCAAGGACGACCCCGTTCACCGGACTTCGCAAAAAAATCCAGTAGCCGAACGTCTTTGGCACGCGATATGGATCAGCTTTTTATGCGTGCTGGTCCTCGGTCTTGANNCTTCGCGTGGTACGCATTTGTGTTGGGGCCGCCCCTTGTGCTGGCCGCCCACGTCGTCAGTGTTGTTCTGTTTATCGGCTTTTGCGGACGCAACTCAAAGGAGGCGATACGCGAGTGGTGGACTCGACTCGGAGCCGGACTGGCGATGTTCGGCGTTGGATACCTCGCACTAACAACCGCAGCCATATTCGGGCCGCCGTGGATGCTTTATCTGCTGGGCCTCGGATTTGTCAAATGGGGATCCATTGTTACCTGGGTTGGAACGGTGATCGGCGGATTGCTCGCCGGCAAGAGCAGCAAAACCAGCGGAAACGGCCCGCGTAGTAAGTCGCCATGGCTCGAGAGACTCGCAAAAGTTGGTGGTTTCGTATTCATTGTGGGAGCCATGCTGGCTGCATCCACAGCTCTTTACGTTGTCTTGGCGAAGATCGGAGCGTCTGACAGAAATTGGATCGGCTATTGGGAAACATTGCCTTACATTCGCTCCCGTATTATAGAGGTGCCCTACATTCGCCTCCATCTTCATCTTATATTGTTAGCCTTACTGGTCGCTTTCCTTCTCGGCCTCCTGTTCTCGAGTTTTTTCGAGATCAATATTTTCGGCCTGAATCAGTTCTACCGATTCCGACTCGTGCGCTGTTACTTAGGCGCCACACGATGGGTTCCGGGATTCCGCAAACCGCAGCCTTTCACAAATTTCGACGGCCACGACGATATGAAGCTTAGTGACGTGTTCCTTAAGCAGCAGTATCGAGGACCGTTTCCGATTTTCAACTGTGCGCTGAATTTAAGCGGCAGCTCGGATCTGGCTTTGCATACCCGGCACAGCGCATCTTTCTCTCTAACGCCCCGGCATTGTGGCGCGGACCGCCGCAGAGTGGGGTATGTTCCCACGGAGCAGTTCGCCAGAGGTGTCATGCTCGGCCAGGCGGTCGCTATATCAGGCGCAGCAGCCAGTCCTAATATGGGCTTCAATACCTCGCCTCTAGTCGCCTTTCTTCTGACTATGTTCAATGTGAGGTTGGGTTGGTGGTTCCCCAACCCTGGCCAACCTGTATGGGATCAACCCGGATTGAACTTCAGCCTGTATTACCTTTTGAGGGAACTGTTCGGCATTGCGGATGAGAAAAGTTTCTTCGTCAACGTTTCCGATGGAGGGCATTTCGAAAACCTCGGTATCTATGAGCTTGTGCGCAGGCGGTGCAAGGTCATCATCGCCTGCGATGCGGAATGCGATGAATTTCTGCAGTTCGGCAGCCTGGGCAATGTGGTGCGGCTTTGCGAGACTGACTTCGGAGCCAAGATCGATATCGATGTCCACTCCATTCGCCAGCAGAAGGACGGTTTCAGTCTTACCCACTGCAGCGTCGGAAGAATCACCTACAGCAATGGCAGCTTAGGATATCTGATCTATCTGAAAGCCTCGATGAGCGGTGACGAGGATGTGGCCGTGACGCAGTATCGTTCGGTTCATCCTTCGTTCCCCCACGAGACCACCGCCGACCAATTTTTCTCCGAGGATCAGTTTGAGAGCTATCGCATGCTTGGACAGCATATCGTCCGCGTATCGCTACGCGGGACCCAACCGGGCGATGACCCAGTCGCGATTGCCGAGACGTTAGCCGATGTACTCGCTCCCTCCGGATGCAGCAGCGAAGCGTTCTTGAAGCACACCAAAACGCTCGACCGTATCTGGGAACGCTTCCGGCAAGCTCCGGAATTGCATCATTTTTTCGACGAATTGATACGGCAAACCATTCCGCCGCCCACCAGCACGCAACAGACTCAAGCAGCCGACCTACATGCAGAGAATGAGGAAATGATCATGGGATTAGAGCTCATTCAACTGATGGAAAATGTTTTTCTCGATCTCCGCCTGGATGATTTTTGGTCTCATCCGGACAACCGCGGTTGGGCAATTCTCTTTATGCGGTGGGCGCGTAGCCCACGGTTCCGCGCTATCTGGCAGCAAACGCGCCGAACCTTTGGGATCCGTTTCGAATACTTCTGTGAGGCTCGTCTTGGTCTGCCTCGAGACACGCCTATCGTACGCGTCTGACACGCGCATTGGCTCGGTCAGTTCATTGAAATGTCTCTAGACCGCTAGGGGGCTTTCGTTTGTGAACTCGGGACACGCGCGCTCTTCGCGAGTAAGATTTGAAGAGGATCCAGATACAAGGGGTACGCCCAACTTTGGTCGAAGAACCTAGAGACGCCGTGCCACGCTGGATGGCTCAGGGAAATCAAGACTCATCATGTGCAGGCGTGGTCGGAGGAAATTGGTCGGGAGCACCAAATTTCCAGGACCACGTTGAAACACGTCAAGAACTTTCTCAGTTGCATTTTCCGGCATGCGGCGCAACTAGGGATATTTCGACGGAGCTAATCCGGTAAAGCTCGCTGAGATTCCTGCTTTCGTCATAAACGGTGCCGAAACAAAACCCTACTCGCTCGAAGAAATTGGGGCGATGCTGAAGGTTCTTTCTGAGCCGTCAGTAAAGGCTGTTGCGACTGCCGCTTTCACGGGGCTCCGGCTGGGAGAACTGCGTGGTCTTATGTGGGAGTCCGCGATCGCCCGATGCGATCGCAGCAATGAGACAGTTCTCAGCCTTATTGTGCTCCAGGGGGCGGCATCAAGGTCAAGGGTCCTGTTCAGTAGGAGTTACTTAAGTGCCTATCTACCAGTGATCTGGCGGAGAGGGAGGGATTCGAACCCGCCTCACAAGGTCAACTGAAGGACTTAGCCGCGCACGGACAGCACTCTAAGTACACGTAAGTCGATAAGGAACCAACAAACTGATTTGGTGGTGATTTGCGGAATTTTCAAAAGGGTAACGAGAGTTCGAATCGCACTCCCTCCGCCACCAAGTCTTAAGTGCAGAGAACTTCCGCCGTCCTTTCCCTGGAAATACGCGAAATATGCCCATTTGTCGCGATAATTCCTTGACAAACCGGACTGCAGAGAACGGACTGCACCGCAGCGAGGCGGTCACTGTCCTTGCTTTTCTCTGAAAGGCTCATTGGCAGCCCGGTTTCAACGACTCCATCAGGCGAATACAATGCGATTACAAACCGATCATTCGGCGAAAGCCGAGTTGACTTTTGCCAGTCCCCTTGGGACCTTGTTAGGAATTTCCCATAACCCATTTGCGACGCGTTCTCTCACCTCCGCGGGGATCCTAGCTCAGCCCCCCAAGACGTTTATGGAAGAGTCTCAGTCGATGCCATGAATGCGCATGCTGACCAACTGGTCGGGTCGATAACGAAACCGGGCATGCGATAGCGATCGTTCGAGTAGCAGATGGTGGATACCACCTCTACGACGGCAACTCGATGACTACGCCGTGCGGTACCCAAATCGAGTACAAGCGATCCAAACTTTCAAACGCGCAACCACAATCGTGCTGCCGATATCGAACGCGCCCCAATCGCCCACCCAGAAGTCGAACTCTCTATATTCAGACGCTTGGCATGTGGCATGCTTCGGCGAGTCGCTTGCCGACACTGGGCCGTTCGCCACTCCGAGACTTACCGCCAGAAATACAAGGACACACGTCACGACGAGCTTCGACCTCAAGGTGACTAGTTTCATTTGTCTTTCTTTTTTCCCTTCGCCAGATTCAGATTAAGTAAGCCTCTCTCCCGGTCCGTATTTGGTCTCAATAGCCAAACCTCCTCAGGCCTGCCATAGCCGCGAACATAAGCTCCATTCGAGACGGAGTAAGTTTTGAGATCGTTCCAGCCCCACCGGCTACAAATCCGCGGCCGCCGACAGGAACAAAACAACTGATATTCTTCGGAAGACTCAGTCACAAAGGATGCGAGGTACGAACCGTTTTGATACGGACTGAACCCAATCAGGTATCGAGTGGAACATTCCGGGCATTCTACGCAGTGACGCAAGCGGTCGGGCATAAGACACATCGCTCAAAGAGCGCGACTAGCTAAAATAGAGGACAGGAGTTTCTTCCTGTCCTCATTGTGTATCGTCCACCACATCACGCAAGCCGCAAATACGCCAAAGCATGGTACTGCCAAAGAGCGCCATAAGCGGTTGTGCCGTCGGCGCTAAAGACTTGCCCAACAATTTGGCTTTGGTCGTTAATTCGATGCCCTGACTGGCACCCGGAACTCCGAGATCATCAAGCGGGGCGACGGTGCCGTCTTTTTCCCACCTTACGACGTGATTCGCTGAGGTGCAGGTTCCCGAGTAGCCTGGAGCCTGGCCTTGATTGTTGATGCTGTATGCGCCCCCGTCTCGATCGATAACCACCGTGACAGTTCGGGTGGCCGCGTGCACTCGCTCTTCCTAGTAGCTTTCGCGGTAGACACTCTGGGTCACAGCAATATTTCGCGTGACCCGGGTGCTCTGCAACAATCTCAAGATCTTCTGCCTTCGCGCAGCATGGCTGGAATGCATGGTGCGGAAGCTCAGAAAATGCCTTTATCGTGGATTGAGCAGTGTGCGGACCTCGGCGAAAGCTGCTTGCCAACATTCGCCGCGGGCAAAGTGATTTCCGGATGCGTATGTACGACGTCGGCAACCGACTTGCCCTGGTCTTGGTCTACCGGGGTTGCCAGAAAGGCGTGGACGATAGTTCCCGCGTACAACAAGGACATATCCACCGCCATACCCGCGATTTGTCCACTCTCATTGATGTTACTAGCCGAGACTACGTAGAGGTTGGAACTTGCGGGAAATACAGTGTTAAGGTCGATCATCATGCCGTTCTGCCACAGCAAGCCGCGGGACCAGTTGCCTTTCGAGTCAAAGGAGCTTCCCACTGCTTGGCCCCGATCGTTGATGCTGGTGGCAAAGGAGGAAACATCTCCCGGCAGAAGGCCGCCGAGGGCTTTGACTGTATTGTTCTGCCAAAGAGCGGCCAAGGGTGTGCCGTCAGAGTTAACGGCTTGCCCAACAACCTGGTTGTGGCTATTAATGGCGAAAGCTATGGCACCCGGATCTCCGAGGTCCGGAAGCTGGGTGGCAGTGCCGTTTTCCCACACTACGGCGTAATTCGCTGCGGTGCAGGTTCCCGAGTAGCCTACCGCTTGGCCTCGATTATTGATGCCGAATGCGACCCCGTCTGGATCGCCATTGATCGTAGGAAGAGGCATGGCTATGCCTTTGTCCCACATCACCGGCAGGTCAACCATAAAATTCTCCGTGCCCTGCGGGCAGGTGGGGTCCGCGATACCACTTTCCGCATATCCTGCCACTTGTCCGCTGTTATTGATGGCGCTGGCCTGCCCATTAATCCCGCCCACGGTTGGGAGAGCGTACATGGTGCCGTTTTGCCAAAGAAACGGACTACAGATAAGGTGCGTGCCGAAACCGCAAACATCTTCGCCATTCGGATCTGAAACAGATGTTTCGGACATACCGACGGCTTCCCCGGGGTCGTTGATTCCGTTCCAATTGATCGAACTGTTCTTTCCTCCAAAAGTGCCGAGTTCGAGGTTGAGATCGCCGATGCTGATCCTCACGGTGCCTTGCACGGGCGGGTAGAGCGTGGAAAGGGTGAAATGATCCAGGAGCTGCTCCATGTTCTCCGTCCAGCCGTAATTATTGAGGCCCATGGCCATGCCTAGGTTGTCAGGGTGCTGAACCCCCAAATCCTGAACTTTGTATTTCGCTTGACCGACCGCATTGCTGAAGCAAGCCAGAACAATCGTCGTAACCCACAGTATCCAGAAATTCCCCAACTGTCTAAGCGTCCTCATATCTCCTCTTTTCCTCCGGTAAAGTCGTAGTGCCGGGATGACTGGCGATTTACGTCAGAAACCACTCGGCGCTCGGACAGTTAGCGTGCGATTGAGAGCAGAATTGGCTCACAACTTCACAAACTCCTGCTGAGTGAGAACTGAGGGAGCATGTGGTCTTCCACCTTCACAGCGATTACGTGAGACTACAGGCCCAACAGTTCAGAGTCCGAAAAAGAGTGGCCGACTAACAGCCTCGTGGGACGATCCCAGAACGGCTAGAGTGCTTGTTTCTCCAACTTTTCATACACACACTGGCAGAGGTTACGAAATTCGAGAACGTCAGCCGCCAAAGGCAGCTGCTCAATTGGGATTGACAATCGCGTTATTTAACATACATACTGGTCGGTATGTTGGCAGCACGCAACAGTCCGAAACATAGAGCTACCAGGCTGCGCGATTCGGAGCGTACGCGGGAGCGCTTGCTGCAGGCGGCATCCCGCGAGATCTACAGATCGGGTTACCAGAGTGCAAGCCTGGATACCATTCTCGCCTTAGCTGGCGTCACCAAGGGCGCGCTGTACTATCACTTCGAGAGCAAGGAAGCCTTGGGACACGCCGTCGTCAAAGAGATCATCGCCCCCGACGTCCACGGAAAATGGGTACGGCCTCTACAGAGCGTCAAGGACCCTATCGATGCTTTGATCGGCGCTGTTCAACGTATCCCTGTTCGTCCCGCGGATGTACGGGGCGGCTGTCAACTGAACAATCTGGCGCAGGAAATGTCTCCTCTTGACGCGGGATTTCGGAAGCGGCTGGCGATAATCTTCGATGCTTGGCGGGATGCCGTTGCCTCCACTTTGCGAGAGGGCCAGACCCACGGAAGCGTTCGCCGCGACGTGGAACCCGCTGACGCCGCCGGCTTACTGATCGCCATGGTCGAAGGTTATGGGTCGCTGGCAAAGAATGCTCAGGATCCGAAGGTAATGAAAGCGGGGATCAGAAACATCGTGGGCTGGCTGCGATCCCTGCGCGCGCCGGGCAACCGTAGGCGAGGTTGATCGCATCGGTGTCTCAAGGAACAGTTTTGGCACTGTTGCATACCAACTGGTTCGTATGCTCGGATAGTAAGCATCGACTTCAGGCACACCGAGGCGAGAGCGGACGAGGGACTGATGGAAGCAGAAAAACGATTCAGATCCGTCCCTCTGGATAACAACTGCGGTGAGACTCAGCCAACACAGGAGGAAGTGATGAACCGAAAGAGATTCCAGGGGATTGTCTCTCTAAGCTTTGCGTTGATTCTTATCCTGGGCGCGACGTGGCAGGCGCGGGCGCAGGATCGTCAAATGCCTTATCCGAGTATGGCTCCGCTTGAGCAGTACTTAATGGATCGAGACGCAGAGATTACCATGGCGCGCAGCGCGGCGCCGGAGGCCATCTCACGCGATGCCGATGTCCTCGTCCTTGGGCCGCATGGCTATGAAACCGCAGTCAAAGGCAAAAATGGTTTCGTATGCGTTGTGGACCGAAATTGGACGGGCCAATTCGAGGGCGAAGGTGCCGACAAATTTTGGAACCCTAGAATGCGAGGGCCGATCTGCTTCAATCCGCCGGCCGCCCACTCCATCCTGCCAATTACGATTAAAAGAACGGAGTTGGTATTGGCCGGTCAATCCAAAGCTCAGATCTTCGAAAGTATGAAGACATTCGTAAAACAAGGGCTGCCGCCCCTGGAGCCTGGCGCCATGTCCTACATGATGTCGAAAGACCAGTACCTTACCGATGGCAGCCCTCACAACTGGATCGCGCACTTGATGTTTTACACGCCACTCATGGACGGTCCCGTTTGGGGTGCAGATCTGTCCAAGTCTCCCGTCATGCTGAATCCACAGTTCCATGGGAATCCTGAACCAATCGATGTATTCATGATACCCGCGGGCTGGTGGTCGGATGGAACGCCGGACCCAGTGAAGCCGGATTAGCAATGCGGGCCAATGTGATCGGGCAGTCAACATCTTGATCGAGCGAAGCGCTTCAACCTACCTCATGCAAAGGAGAACGAACAATGACAATGACAACGCTCGCAGTGTCGCGCAGGAATCTGCTCGCAACGGGGGCCTGCGCTCTAGTTGGTGCCGTGGGCCTGCCCGGACTGGCAAGTGCCGGCGCATCGGCAGGGCAGAACTTAACGAACGAGGAGATTGTCCGGAAGTGGTACGCAGCCTGGGAGCAGAAAGATTGGGGCCCCGTGGATAGCCTCCTCGCCGACAACTTCACCTTTTCAAGCGCGGCCGGCGACGACCACATCAGCAAGAGCGCTTTCAAAGAGCAATGCTGGAAAACGCAGATCAATTTCATCAAACATTTTGACCTGGAGCGGGTCTCCACCGGCCCGGACGACGCTTTTGTGAAGTATCTTTGCCACACCACGAACGGCAAATCGTTCCAGAACGTGGAGTATCTCCGAATCAAGAACGGAAAGTTGCAGTCCATTGAGTGTTATTTCGGCGCGGAATCTAGCTTTCCGTCAGCAGTGAGCGCTGGGCAGAAGTAAGCAGTGCACTCGTCAATCTCACTTCGGTACCAGCAAGTCGAAACGACGGAGCAAGGGGTTCCATCATGAGCGCCCGCGAATATCAGGATCAGAAAACCATTGCGCGTGAGGTGTTTGTTCGACGAGCTGCTCACGCTGATGCGGACGTCTCGGCTGGCCCACTGCGGGGAGCTACGATTTGCTCCACCAACAGTAGATGCGACTACACTCTTGAATCGACAGCGGACGAGTTCTGCGAAGCTGCAGATACATCATTGCTTCCGGTAATCCGAGGTGATGCTGCAAACCTCATGCTAGTCCTGCGGCAGTTGGAGGTTATGGCAAAACGACAGGCGCCCCGAATCGCGTTCAAGGCAAAGGGCAGAATCCTACTCTTGGATTTAGCCGACATCTTGGCAGTGCACGCCGAGGGTAATTACGTTTCGTTGCAACACCGACCTAATTCCTATTTGGTGCACGAGTCCCTCTCGTCCATGGCGGAGAAGCTTAAACCCTTCGGTTTTATTCGCATCCGCCGCTCGGTCGTCGTGAATATTTCGGCCGTAGAGGAGATCCAACCTTTGCCGACGGGGGAGTACAGGCTGCGTGTAAAAGGTGGGAGGGAATACTTGGTAACGCGTACATACAAACACAACCTCAGAGATCTGGCTCAACTGTGGGTAGGCTCAGAGCGCCTTTGCGGTTAACAGGCAGCCGGAGGTATTACCTCGTTATGTAATCGGCTTCGTACTGGCGCTCAGTAGCTTTAGCAGTCTCGACGGCCTTCTTATTATCCAAGATTAGAGCTCCTCATATTCTCGGCACCGCGCATCATCACGGTGAGAATCTTGTCATAATCCTGGCAGCGGCATAGGTTTCCCGAGATGCCCTGCGCCAATTCCTGGCGGGTGGGATTAGTTTTCAGGTATAAACGTCTTCTTCAGGCAGCTCTCGGATTGCCTTGGAACTCGTCTTCTCGGTCATACTGGGTCACCTCCTACAGCGTGTAGCTGATAGTCAGCGTTTTCACTGCGATCGCCGTTGCCGGCAGCCCACGCCACCACCCCTGTCACGGCCGGACGTTCCCTGCTGAGCAGAAACCGGTGCTCATCTTTGAGGCGCTCAAGCCCACTCCGCGTGATGTAGTTCTTGCCTGGCGTCGCGGGCTCATCCGTTTGTGGTTTTCTTGTAAAGCCCTTACGCATCTCGTAGTTTTTCCAGGGCGAATCCATTGGGTGCCCCCAATGAAAGCGGATGAACGCCGATAGAAAACACTCTAGGTCATCCGCGTTCATGGGAGTTCATCTGCGGCCCTAACTGATTTTTTCACGTCTTCCGGTCGCTTAGCGATCCTATCCATCATCTCGGACAAGTGCCGGCGAAGGCATGCTTGGGAGAATCAGTACTGAAGTCGCCTTGTGTGAGTCGATTCCAGAAACTTTTGGATCACGGGCAAGCGGGAAGCGCCCCCCCCAAAAAGCAGGTTTGCGGACCATCCGGAACTTCGCTCGGTCACTCAACACAAGAGCGTTTATCAGGATCAACCTCAGAAGAGTCCCTTCCACATAAGTTCACAGGAGCTTGTCCAGAAGTATTGGCAACTCGCGGATGCGCTTGCCGCATATGTCGAAGATGGCGTTGGGGACGATCGTCCGGTCGGCCTGGCTGAACGGCACGCTCAATGTCGAACGAGGCATTGTGCACCAAGTGATCGATGACGTGAAGACGCCGGAGTCGGAGCGTTTAATGTATTCCGGCTAACTGATTTGCGAACTGATTTGTTCGGCTGTGAGTGATTGAAAATATGGCGGAGAGGGAGGGATTCTATTACCGCCGTCACCTGCAAGTCACTGTGAAACCTACAGTTCCATGATAATACCCTGTGTCTGTATGGGTTACAAGCGAATTAGATCTCAGGCTCCAGTTTCTATAGTTTCTCCTATGGGACCCAATTCCATCGAAAACGGTATCAGTGGTATCAGTGGAAGAAGAGGAAAAACGGCGAGCACGTGGTCAACTCTGGGACGAGACGAACATACGCGCTAACTTGAGGGTGTCTGGGCTTGAGACATGTCAAATTCCTAGAAGCCCGCTTCTCGGTACTAATCGGGAGTACATCCCTCATCCGCGCCATTCCAGGGGTGTAAACGAAGAGGACCCGAGGGTACGCTGGTCTCTCGCGGCTAGTAGAATCAATCACTACGCTGCCTTTAGTTATAACAAAACCCCGGAAAGGTGTTTCCAATCCCTCGCAAGTTGTTGATGTTTCCTTTCGACCGAATGGAAAACGGCGCGATTGGGCCTGGTTTCCATTCCTATGGGTTTGCAACTCAAGTCGAGAGCCGCAACCAGCCTAAGGCGAACCTGAGCAGGAACAACCCTACAATCATCGCCAGCTTTCGAACCCCGACACCGCGGCGCCAGATCGTGGTGCGGCTCGGACAGTCCGGGCTGTCGCGTTTGTGCTCGCGACCCGTCTGTGGAGCAAAGTGCGGCTACAATCGGCTAGAGAGCCTACAATTTTTTGATCAGGATTCCACGAATCCGGAAAATGGAACAGTGATGTGTGCTAGCACTTCATCATCGCTGCCTCGCGATCGTAGTAATCAACCGGCCTATGTGTGGTTGCGAATCGACCCTAGTCGGAATCGTTTGATCTGCGAGAAGCTTGCGAGAGCAACGAGACTCGTCAAGGAAGAAATCGAGGAAGAAACGCGACGCATTTCCTTCGAAAATCGGGTCAATTCCAACAAAACGGGCGTAGATCGACGGATTTTGCAAATGTGGGCTGGTAAGGTTCAGGCACATGCTGAGATGTGCTATGAAACGATATTCTGCCATCACTGGGCCCTTATTGGTCATAGAAAAACCGGCGCCTTCCTTAGGGTGTGCTCGGCAATACTGGGGCGCCATATCATTCGCCTTGCCAATACGGAGGCGCACAAGGCTAAGAGACAATTTCGAAGGTCGGGCGGCATCGGTCAGTCGCTTGAATCTTCGTATGAGAAAGCCGCTGCGTCAGTCCGTAAGCATCTGGCAGAAGAATGGGAAATTGAAGCTAAAGAACTCGATCTGTCAGCATCCACTGTGCGTAATCAAGAACGCACTCATGATGCCCCCGTCGCGAGACTGGAAGAAATCGTAGTTGAAAGCACTCCGCTATCAGCAGAGGAGGCCCGCACAGATACCCCGTCTTCGGGAGCGACCAGCAATCGCAAGGTCGAGGAGCATAAAGGCGAGTCCCAGAGCGCGAAGCCCACGAATTACCGAGGCACACTGGCAAGTCGCCGCCAGGTTCGCCACGTCGACGCAAGAAAAGAGCTGATAGCCAGTCTTAAGGCGCGGAATCCGAACACGAACGCACGCAGGATTTGCGAATTGATCGACCAGACGATCGAGAAGGTAGCACCTATCCGGCGGGGCAACCTTGTTCCGCTGGAGTCGTGGCAAAGGCAAGCACCGGGCGAACGCTCATGGGTCGGCCTCTATGACACCTCCAAAACGCACAACCGAGTCAAATCATACGTAAACAAGGTGCCCCCCATGAGAACAGCCGCGAAGTCTTCGAAGTAGCCGCTACCTACTGCTACCTACTGCTACCTACCGCTACCAGTCGCTACCGCTAGCACCCTGCTCCAACCCTCGTAAACAACGGCTCCGAGCTGCTACCGCTACCAAATAGATCAAGTATCGGCTGACCCCAGGCGCGAGTCGTGCTCTCTTTATCAAGTAGGAGCAAACGCGATGCCGAGATAGCAGCGGCAAAAGAGGAGCAAGAACGGTGAACGAACAACCGAACACGTTGACACCGAAAAAGGCTGCAAGCTACTTGGGAATCAGCGAAGCCGCGCTGAGGCTGTGGCGTTCAGAGGGCAGAGGCCCCCGCTTCTTCCGGGCCGGAGAAAAACTGATTCGCTATCGTCGCGCCGATCTCGATTTCTGGATTGAGGCAAGGTTGAGTCAGCCTACTGGGGCGAAAGGTGACACAAACGAGAAAGGTCAGTAAGTGCGGACAGGCAGAAGGACAGCAATTGACCGAAGCCAGTGGCATGAGTGCAAGCTGGGTAAGAAAGTATTTGCGGCAAGCCGGACTCGTGGTCCCGGTGAAGGCGCGCAAGAAAACCAGCTTCACCACCGGGCAAGAACCTTTGCCGGGTGTAACAGCAGAATCGGACGTGAACCCATGACCACGTTCTGCATTCTGTGCCGGGAACCGATTCCGGCGGATCGCGCCCGGCGTGGAGCGGTAACTTGCTCGCGCGAGCACCAGCGCGAATATCGCCGTCAGAGGCGCTCCGAGCGCGCCCTGCGGAATTGTCGGCTCTGTGGCCGCAAGGCGCGGAGAACGAAGCCCACAGAGCCTGTGCTCATGGAGCACGCGACACCATAGCGAACCTGAACGCATGAACAGCGCACTAGAACCCGTCCTGCAGGCCGCCCGTACTTTGCCTCCCGCAGAGTTTCCCCCATGTGGATCTGGCCGCAAGCACAAGAAGTGCTGTCTGAATTGAACTATGTCGATCGCGGATCAAATCGAGAAGACCGGCCACGCCTTGACGGCTGAGGATCTGGCGAAGCTCCTCTCCGTGTCGAGGGTGACGATCTTCAAGCAAGCCGCAGCCGGACGGATTCCTTCGTTCCGGCTACAGTAGAAACAGCGGNNTGAAAACCTAGTGAAAACCAACGTGCTTGTCGCATCAGACCGGATTTCCGAACTGGAGGGGCAAGACCGGCGGAGTCCTGAAGATCCAGTGGGACCCTGGAACCCAGACCGGATACTCGGGAGAGGGATTCAACTATGTTGGCCGGTTTACCGAGAAGAAACTCGGCAAACCGTTTGATCTGCTCGCGCAAGAGATGGTGTTCGACCCCTGTCCCTCGCCAAAACTCCATCCGCATGGACTTGACCCCGATGTAACATTGTTACATCCTCACCCATCCTCAAGCCATTAGGGGAGAGAGGCGAATATCGCACTTTAGTAAATTATTGATTCGGAAGGTGCTTAGCCAGCGTGGAGTTTTGACGAGGGACAATCCAGAAACAAGGCTTCGCGGAACCAGCGGATGATCTCCGCGAACCCGACTTTTGGCCCGGAAGCCCCCACTCCGCGAATGCCTCACCAGCTGACCTTCCAGTCAACCCGTCGCGCGCTCTCATCTGACGCGCGTTCCTGAGGGCGACGTCCCCTCCTTGAAGGCGTCCACCCCGAAAATCGACCGACCGGCCAACTGTCAAAAACTTCTCTCCGCTGCTCAGAAAAATTGCAACGTTTCGACCACTCGCTTCACTACTTGATAGTTCCGCGAGACGCAGGCGAGAGATTCAACAGGAGCGAACCATGACGCTATCGCGACGTACTAGCACTTTGGCAGCATCGATTTCCCTTGCTATCGGAATTGTGTTCGCCCTCTTCCCGAGAAATTGGATGGAATTGTGGCTGGCCACTGATCCCGACGGTGGGAGTGGCTTCTATGAGTTGTTGATGATTGGCATTTTCTTCGTGATCGCGGTGGGGATTGCCTTGATGATCCTGCGCCGTGAGACGGAGTTGGTACAGCTTCGCTGTAATTTGTCTTCCGACGTTACCCAACCCTTAAACAGGGCAGGAGATCTCGTATGAAACGCGGCTCGAAAGAGAAGGGTGGCAAAGCAGTCTGGCCTTCGCTGCAAGAGCAACTCACAGCTTCCGGGATCATTCCCGACAGCGCCCTGGAAAAGCTTGTACGTGATAACCAGGATTTCGAAACCTTGAATCCCTCGGAAGCCAATGACAACTTCAAATTACCTCCCTGGCTGAGAGTTTATTGGCATAAACAACATCCGGAGCTTAAGCCCAAGCCCGGGGGCGGCGGATATCCCCTCGCCCTCAAGGAGATTTACGAGTGGATGTTGCACCACCAGGACTTGCCGGGAAAAAAGAGCAGCAAGTAGGCGCCATGCATAAGGCAGCCGTGGTTACGCAGCCAGGAGGCAATCATGCCCACGAATGTATCGATTAGTCAGGATTCGAGCAATCCCTGCAGCGAATCGGATATCCGCCATAATTACAGCAATCCGCTCCAGATCATCGCCGCTGCCAACAACAACAACTATAGTTCGGGGACAAACACGCAGGCCCAATTTTATTCCAGCGACGGAGGCAATAGCTGGGCGCAGTCCAGTCTGCCTGCCGTCTCTGGAGACTCCTTCCAGGGCGATCCCGCAGTTGGTTGGACCTCAGATGGAACCGCATGGGCACTCACACTTGGAATTAACGGATCGGAAACGGATCTCATACTCCGCAGTTTCAAGTCGACTAATGCCGGAAAAGACTGGACTTACGATTCCGATGTTTCAGGCTCGCAAACCGCCGCCGATAAGCCCAGCTTCTGGGTGGATCATTCCTCCACATCGACAAAAGACAACATGTATGTCATCTGGCACCAAAATGCAGATGCCTTCGTCTCCGTACGTAAAGGTCCCGGCGGGACGTGGTCAGCGCCGTTGCAGGTTAGCGGCGCCGAAACAACCACGAATGCGGATGGAGGCGATATCAAGACCAACTCTGCCGGCGATGTATTCGCTTTCTGGCCGAACGTAGGAGGTCAAACCTTGCTGGTAGCTAAGTCCACCAACGGAGGAACTTCCTTTAATGCGTTAGGCGCGAACCCGGTCCAAATAGCCAGCACCAACGGGAATTTCCTGATCGATGTGCCGGCTCAGTCCGAAAGAGGATGTCTGCTCTACGTTTCCGGGGGCGCGTATAAAACCGCAACCCTCGACATGGTATATGCCTGCTGGGCCGATCTGGCCGGAGGAGCGGGATGTAATGCCGACTCTGACTCTCCGGGCAGCAATGTCAGTTCCACTTGTAAAACACGCATTTTCTTCTCCTCGTCGAACAATGGCGGCTCGACCTGGCAGGCTCCTGTAAAACTCAATGACCCGACTTNNTCTTCCCGCGCCTCATCGTAGACGAGACCAATGGCAACTTGATGGTCGTTTATTACGACACGGTGGACGATCCGAACCGGTTAAAGACCGATATCTGGATGCAGTGTTCGGTCGACAACGGCGCAACCTGGACTAAGGCGGTCAAGATCACATCCGCGGAAAGCAACGAAGCGTCGTCCAACGACGATAACGATAATCAATATGGCGACTACATCGGACTCTCCGGCTATGGCGGCCAGTTTTTCGCTTGCTGGACCGACAACCGCAACGGAGGGGACGAACAGATTTGGGGTTCCGCCATTGCCATTCCCTCCTCATATTTCATCGCTGTCAAAAACAGCTTTGGCCTCGACGAAGTAAACGACAGTCACACGTATAACAACGACTTCTATGTTGCGGTGGAAGGAGCTTCTCCAAATTCCCTGGGCTCCGCCACACCGGCTTTTTCGAACGCGGTCAGTATGATCTCGTCGATGACGATCTCAGCTAACACGAGCATTGGTCCACTTCCTTTTCCTACACTCGAATTTCCTACGCAGTTGGACACGCCACAAAGAATTCTCTTCCCTTACAACGTAAACTTTCCAACCGGCGCGCAGACTCCGCCATTTCCTATGTCTGGCTCAGCCGCCAGCGTAAAGGAACTGGATTCCTCCATCAGTTTCCAGGGATTTCAGTCAGCCAATTCCCTGACCGCCCAAACCCTGTTCGAGTTTGTGGCGGGAGGGGATCCATACTTCAGGAATATCGATCCTGCGGTGGATAACGAGTTTTACCTCAGTAACGATTTGCGTGTGTTCACCATCACTCCCGGAGTTCCCGCTTTGAGTAACGTCATGCCGGGAGCGCCGCCCTTTACTCCCAGCATGGCGGGAGGCAACCCTGTGCCTTTGACCAGCCAGGATCCTACCGCGGCCTATCAATATATCCAGGGCTTCCTGAACTACCTGAACAGCAACTACAACAATTCCGCCGGCGTAGACCCGTTTGCAAGTTTTCTCGATCAGGGCAACGCCCTCACGGCCGATTCTACCGTTTCTCCCGGCTCCTTCAATCCGTTCGACATCTTTCATCCCTGGACAAACTACAATTTCGCCGTTGCGCGTGTGTGGCTCTCCGGCAACTCTGGAGATACCGCCCAAACCAAAGTGTTCTTCCGTTTGTTCATCGCGCAGACCTCCGATACCGACTATCAAACCGCGTCCACTTATCCCAGTAACCTCGACATGGCGAGCCTTCCGGCAAGCCCTCTGCCCGGTCCGGGGAATCAAACCTATCCTTTCTTTGCCACAGCAGATTATTCCGCGGCGGCGGAGACCTCCGATTACGGACCAACCGGAGTCAACAACCAGGACATTACCGTCGGCGCCAGTGGAGGAACCTGGGCTTACTTTGGCTGCTTCCTGAATGTTTACGATTCCAGCATTCAGGCTACTGTGATGGCGGCCGGCAGTCACCAGTGCCTGGTGGCGCAGATCGCCTGCGACGACGCTCCCATCATCAACACTTCCACCGTCGTTGAAAGCCCGGAGAATTCGGATAAGCTGGCGCAGAGAAATCTCCAAATCTCGTTCTCCGATAATCCAGGCCCGGCCTCGACCCATCGTGTTCCGCAATCGTTCGATACCCGGCCCAGCCCGGCGCTAACATCCGTCCCAGGCAACCTGCTCAATTATCCCGACGAGTTTATGATTTCCTGGGGCAATACTCCCGCCGGGAGCCTGGCTAGTATTTACTGGCCGGGCGTGGACGCTTCCACAGTTCTGGAACTTGCTTCGCAGATGTATGCCTCCAACTTTCTCTCCGCTTCCGACCCCCATACTCTTCAGTGCCGCGTTTCAGGCAACGTCACTTACCTTCCGATCCCGCCGGGAACAGGCAATAACTTCGCGGGACTGTTCACCATCAATTTGCCGCAAACCGTGGTGAGGGGACAGGAATTCAACATCACCGTACGGCGGATTGCAACCCGGCGCGGACTCGACAACTACCGCTCAAAGGCCGCGCAGAGTAAGGCACTCATTGCGCTGCCCGGCAAGCTTGCCGGAAACTGGCGATACATCGTCGGCACCTTCCAGGTTCGCATCCCGGTAGTCACCAAGGAAATCATGCTGTGGCCGGATGAGAATATGCTCGCGATTTTCAAATGGAGACTCCAGAACCTATCTCCCTCCAATCGCTGGTACCCGGTATTGAAACGCTATGCCGAGATCATTGCCGGCCGCATCCAGGGATTGGGCGGCAATCCCAACCAAATCGGCGCGTCGCTCTCCGGCTATATTCCATGGCTCCCCGGGCACGGCCCAGGACATGGACCTCAAGAGGAACGTCACGAATTTACCGGAAAAGTCGTCGGCATAATCTATGACCGCTTTGGAGATTTCCGCGGATTCCGCCTGGTTACCGAGAAAGGGCACGAGCATTCATTCCATGGACGCGAGCGCGAGATGGAAGCGCTCATTTACCGCGCATGGCAGGACGAGATTCTGATTACGGTCGTGGTTGAAGGGCATGATCGCCATTGGCCCGATTCGATCATCTATCGCACATAAGGATGTGTTTGGCGTTCGTGTCTGCTGACATCACGTCTGGATTCTGAGGGCGCGTGCGGTGACTCATACCTTTATCGACTTCCAGAATCATAAGGTCGCAGTCAGAAGGGCGGAGAGACGCCCGGCCAGTCGAATCCTCCTCATGAACCGAAGCAAGTCAAGTCAGCATTCGCGGACGATTCGGTTTTCGAATCGCTTGATGTTCGCTTTGGCAACTCGACGAAGTCGGACTGCTGATTGCGAACGCCAAGCGATTGTGTGTCCAAAAGTGATCTCTGCCTACGCCTCCCAGCGGTCAAATGGGTTCGCATGTGACTGCGTGCTTGCCGCGCAGTCCAAAGCGAAACAATCTCTCTGCACTCAAGCTGGACCTATTATGGCCTTCTGCCGAACGCCGAGCTCGACGCATTGGAATTGCATCCGACAGCCACTTGGTTTTCATCCTTCGCTGCAGATCATTCCGTATTGCTGCCATTGAAAACAAAGCACTTTTGGCTTCGTTTGGTAAGAAACCTATCTTCCTCTTCCCAAATTAATGTTGAGAGTAGGCGGCACAGCTTCGCCCCTGGAACCTAGGCTCGGTAAATCATTTCCCAAATCGGGATCACTTATTTAACACAATGAGCAATAGTGAACGATTCCACGATCTCTCACGGTTGTAAGTTGACAAAAGGAGTCAGATCAATAGCACTCTGGTAGCCAGTGGAATATAGCCGTCGGTCTGTGAAATCGGAACTTGTAGCTTCTTCAGCTCATTGTCGAACAGCGTGCAACATCGGGCCGTTATTCAGTTCGCATTCTTCATTTTAGGCCTATGTCGGTAAGGAGAGAGCCAAAGAACTGCTGGAGTTACTGTTTCCGAACGACGAATCGACGATGAAGGACCTCTGTGAAATGGGGTTAGAGGAGGACTGTCATGCTGAAGGCTGTGAAGCAATTGGTCCACAGAATGACGAACCACCTGCAACTCATAAGCGGTTACTTGGAATTGAAAAATTATACCAAGGCGCTGGGGAAAACGCGAGAAACGATAAAGGAGATGCACGCGGTTGCTACGAGCCTAACGGGCTTGACGGACGGGGGGATGACCGTGCCAAAGGACGGGGCGGTCGTGGTTCCGCATGGCTCCAGAGTTGTGAGCCACGACGATGTGAACGTGGACATCGAGAGTGATGAAGTGCGGTCAGTTGATAAGGATGAAGTACGCGCTGGCTGCGGCAATGATAATCCGAGGACGAGGTGAGCATGAATACACTGGCACGGGAAGAGCAAGAGAGGACCGCCATGATGGAGGCGATACAATCGAAGACAGCAAAGAGTGTCGCAGAGATACTCGAGCGGGAACTTTGCCGCCTACGAGATAACAGGAATACCGAACCGCAGGTTTCTGTTGCCGCAGCCGCACACGGCAGGGTACGGTTCGCGCAAGGCTACTCTCTCTCCATGTTAGTTGAGGAGTCGCGAATATTGGAGGTCACCATATTTGGGACATTACAGCGTCGTCAGTCGGAGCTGGATCGGAATCAGGTGCTGCCAGACGCGGCGATTATTGCGGACGAGGCGGATCGGCAACTCGAAGAAACGGTATTTAGCTTTCTGGTGGCCCGGGCCGCAGCCATAGCCCCTTATCTTTCGGATTAGATTGCGAACTCAGGTTATCGAGAAACCACTTTAATTGTCTATTTTTGCTCAGATGTTATCGGTTCAAGGTTGCTATCACTAAAGTAGGCGACAACTCCGAGCGAGGGGGATTGTATCACCGAGCGCGAACAGACGTTGGAATCCTCACTTCAAAGGTGCTTTGCGAACGTGGGGATCTCATTGCTCTGTGACTGGGATGTATTCGCCTTCGTGTATCGCCACGTAACAAGTCTTACTAGTGCGGACCAGATCGCACGACTCGTCGGTTACGAAAGCAATGTTGTTGGTGCGGCGCTGGACCGGCTGGAACGGCAGAAACTGATCGAGCGCTCGCGGCCCTCTCGGGGAGTTCGTCTTTACCGCGTCCTAGCCTCAAAGGATGGTGAACATTGGCGCTGCCTGCGGGAACTCATCGCACTATCGGAAAGCCGCGCCGGCCGCCTGGAGCTGGCGAAAAGGTTGAGACCCGTCCGGTCCGAGTGGGCCCGAGGAGAACCTCGGCTTGAGTCCGTGAAGGGAAGGGAAGGCGATGTCTGAAAACGTTGTGACTAAAACCGGTATTAGGGGCCTCGATTCCATCTTGCTGGGTGGAATTCCGAGAACGAATGTGATCCTGGTGCAAGGCCTGACAGGCAGCGGGAAAACTCTGATGGGCATGGAGTTTATCTATCGCGGCATCACTCAATTTAATGAGCCTGGGCTGATTGTGGTGTTTGAGACAAACCCCGACAAACTCATCCGAGACGCTGCTGGATTCGGCTGGAATCTAGAGAAATTGCAGCGTGAGAAAAAGCTGCAAATTATCTTTACCAGCCCACAAGTGTTCGATCAGGAGTTGCGTTCGCCGGACAGCCTGCTGATGGAGACCGCGACCGAAATGGGCGCCCAGCGGATTTTCGTAGATGGTATCGGTCTGTTGACTCCGGTCCCAGGAGGTCTCGACTTTGTGCGGAGCGGGTTTCGAGACTTATTTCAGCAATTGATCGAGTCGTTGAACCGGGAAAACCTGACGGCCATGTTCTCGCTAGAGGCGGGGAGTACCGCCGATTCGATTGCCACCGTGGAAATGGCCGATTTTCTGGCTGACACTGTCATCGAGTTGGGTCGCAACCGCCACGGCCGGCACATTCAGCGCAGCGTGGAAATCGTCAAGAGTCGGGGACAGGATTATGAAACCGGAGAACATACCCTGCAGATCATCGGGGGTGAAGGTTTGGAAGTCTTTCGCCGTGTGCAGGCTCCTCTCCGCGCTCATTCGACGCAGCCCACATCCAACACCGGCCAGTCATTGATCGGGGTAGACGCAGTTGACGTTCTCACGGGCGGCGGAATTTTTCAAGGGTCCACGACGATGGTCGTTGGTGTTTCGGGAGTGGGAAAGACGGTGCTCAGTACGCAGATTCTGCGGGAGGGAGCGCGAAATCACAAAACACGGGGACTGCTTGTCTCCCTAGATGAGCACCCAGCGCAAATCATCCGTAATGCGAAAACACTTGGGTTGGATATAGAAGAACAGGTCGCTGATGGAACGATCCAGATCATGTTTGAGAGCCCGCAAGAGCTGGACATCGATGCACACTTCAATCGCATTATCCGGCGAATCGAAACCCATGACATACAACGGATAGTGATTGACGGGATGACAAGCTATAGCACCGCCATCGGAGAAATCAGCGTGTACCGCGACTTCTTCCACGCCATTGTGGCTCACACCAAGCAACGTTTGATGACGGCTTTCTTTAATTACGAGAATCCAGAGTTTCTCGGGATCTCCTCCTATATGCCGGATTTTCCGGTCAACTCTATCGTAGACAACCTCATTCTTATGAACCTGGTGGAAATCAACAACGCGCTTCACCGCTGCATTTCTGTGGTCAAGTCGCGCGGAACAAAACATTCATTCGATACGCGCGAGTTTGCGATTGGCCAGGGGGGAATTTCTCTGGTACCTCTGGAAGAGGATCTGGTTCCCGCCATAGCGCTGCAAAACTACTCCAGTCTCCTGGGCCGAGCCCCCACAAGATTCTCTCTCCCGAAACGAATCAATGGCGCTGCCGCGGTGCGGGACAAAACATGATCCCGGAAGCGTTGGGGCGGCTTGACGCGGGGGCGCCACCGGCAGGGTCGACACGCTCTCCCCAGCAGCTGGGTTTGGCAGACGAAAATCGCCAGGTGGAGTTGTCCGCCAAAATGCGGGCGGATTTGCTTGATTTCGACGCTTGGGGCGAAATCCTGAAGATGTACGGGCGCACCATGAGAGTGGCGGTCGCTTTGACCGACTCCGAGGGGCTGCTCGTGGGAAAATGCCACAATCCCCAGCCAGTATGGAACCTGGTTCGTGACGCGGCGTCTGATTGGGGTGCCGGGTGTCCCTTTTGCATAACAAAGCGTCCGCCTTGCGCAGCCGTTGCCGATGCAATTCGATCAGGCACGGCCGTGGTGGTACATGATCAAGCCGGCCTCACTCACGTCGCAGTTCCGCTCACTTTGGGCAAGGAGACATTGGGGGCCATCATTGCGGGACAAGTGTTCGATCGATATCCCGAGCCTCTCATGTTGCGGCGCGTGGCGAAAGATTTTGGTATCTCGGCTCAGGATCTTTGGGAAGTTGCGAAGAAGGAGCGTCCTGTGGGTGGGGCCCTTCTCCAGGCATCCGGCCACTTGCTAGGTGCGCTGGGCCATGCATTTCTGCAACAACGTCACGCCGCGATCCTCGAGGAAAAGCTGGCGGAAACAAATGACCGTTTTCGATGGTTGGCTGAGGGAATTCGGGACTACGCGCTTTTCACGATGGATACAGCTGGGCGCGTGACCAGTTGGAATGTCGGAGCAGAACACATGTTGGGCTACACCGAGGCGGAGATCATGGGCCAGAATTTCTCTTGCATCTTTCCACCAGAAGATATTCAGCGTCGCTTCACCGAGACCCAGCTACACAAGGCCTTGCGGACAGGCCGGGCGGAATATGAAGGATGGAGCATTCGCCGCACCCAGGAGCAGTTCTGGGCCAATGTCAACATCACAGCGCTGTCCGGCCGTACGGGCCCGATTCAGAGTTTTGCGATCATCATGCAAGACTCGACCGAACGGAAGAAAATCGCAATCGTGCTCGAAGAGGCTCAACAGGAGCGCGGACGTCTGCAAGAAAAGTTTCTTTCTCACGTTTCGCATGAACTCCGTACCCCGTTAACAGCGATCTATTTCTTCACAACCAATATACTGGATGGTGTATTCGGTGATCTAACTCCCGAACAGCACAAGCACCTGGCCTTGGCCCTTGACAACGTTACACAACTGAAGGATATGGTCAGCGATCTCCTCGACATTACGCGTGTTGAGACACATAAACTCACTTTAGTACGCCAGCCTGCAAGTCTAGTCAAGGTAACCTCCGAGGTTCTCAGCACCTGCCATACAAACGCAGCCGCAAAGAATATCAACTTACGCGCCGACTGTGCAGCGAATCTTCCGTTGGTCTGGGCCGATCCCGCTCGTGTGCGACAAATTCTTACCAACCTGATTGACAACGGAGTTAAGTTCACGGCGGATAGCGGAACCGTTTCCGTCAAGGCTAAGTTCTTTGGCGAAGACCGTGATTTTGTGTGCGTATCAGTGTCCGACTCGGGATGCGGAATCAGCGCGGAAAACCGCGAAATCATCTTCGACCGCCTGGCGCAGGTGCAAGGCACTGGCGAAGTCAGCCGCAGCGGTCTGGGTTTGGGGCTGTTTATCTCCAGAGAGTTGGTGTCCAGGCATGGTGGCCGAATTTGGTTGGACAGCCGCCCCGGACATGGCAGCACCTTCTACTTTACGCTGCCAGTCTTCTCACTGGTCAAGTATTGTTCCCATATCTTTAGCGGGCCAAACCTGGATGCAGGTTCCGTCACACTGATTGCGGTAGATGTGGTTGAGGTTCAGAGAGGCGCACAGACGGATGTCTTGCGAGAGATAAGGCAAATTCTGGAGCGCTGCATTCATGCGGGTCAAGATGTGCTCTTGCCAGCGACAGGTGATAAAGGGCCGATAGTCACATTTTTCATCGTTGCTTGCAGTGACCCCAAAGGATCTGCGCTGATCGCAAGTCGCATTCTCAGGGATCTGCAGAATTTCGACAAAGCATCGCAGCTCAACCCGAGAATATCCGCAACGACAATACGGGTGGCTCGCGGCCAGTCGAGGGAAGAGCAGATACACGAAATCGCTGCACGAATCGAAAGCTCGGTTCAAGAGCACCTGCTGGCTAAAGAGAGGAACAAATGACTCCAACAAAAGATTTGATAGCGCAAGGATCGGATAAAACGCCGCAGAAGAAAATCCTGATCATCGACGACGACGAACATCTTTTGCTGGGGTTAACTGCCAGATTGAAAACCAACGGCTATGCAGTGATGTGGGCCAGCGACGCTGTCACCGCTATCTCAGTGGCGCGCAAGCAATCGCCGGACCTGGTCATCCTCGATCTCGGACTACCTGCCGGTGACGGCTTTCTTGTATTGGATCGCATGAGGGCTCTGTCGGACTTGGTTGCAGTCCCCGTCATCGTGCTCAGCGCGCGAGACCCGGCTAACAACAAGAAGCGTGCGTTGGATGCCGGGGCAGCGGCATACTTTCAGAAGCCTCCCGATAATCATGAATTCTTGATGGCAATTCGGCGAGCCTTAGGAGAGATGGTTGCCTTGTCGACCTTCCTTAAGACGTGAGTACCTCTCCATGGACGCGCGTTTCCTCGAATCATGCCTCCACACATGATTCGCACACCCCCACCAGTCCGAAACCTGGCATTGCAGCCCGTGCAGAGAAAGCAACACGGCGAAAAAAAGGGCCCCGCACCACTAAGCGAAAGGCAGAACCAGTAGGTTACAACGTTCCCATTGCACGTGGGGTACTCGCCGACCCGACAATACCGCGATTCAACGAACCACGGACGAACGCCCTCAGCCCAAATGAGGGGAATGTGAGCGATTCTGAACAGTTTTCCGGGATCACAACGTTGACACTTTGGACGGTGATCCGGCCAGACAGAAGCGAGGTTTCCGCAACACCCCAGAGCAAGACAGTTCTTTGTATCGACGATGATCCAGACTTGCTGGAATGCGAAAAGGCGTTCCTCGAAAGCTTTGGATATACCGTTCTCACCGCACCCAGCGGCAAGAAAGGCTTGGAACTGGCTTCCGTCCATTCGGTTGATGTCGTAATCGTTGATTATGTTATGCCCGAGATGAATGGCCAAGAGCTTGCAGTTGAAATGAGATGGCTGAAGCCGCACGCCACCATCATCATGCTGTCTGGAAAAGCGGATGTCCCGGAGCAGGCATTGAAGTCTGCCGACGTGTTCATAGCTAAATCTCTTTTGGCTAGTAGGTTGTTATCTGCAATCGCTCAGTTGCAGGCGTATTGATTCGACCGCCAATGCGGGCAGACTGGCAAGACTGCGCAAGTTGGCAGCTAAGCCGGCTGCCGTTCCGCCGACCTTCGTAAAGCTCGCCGCCTGTGTCAACTGCGAGTCCACTTCATCAGCAATCGTCATCACATCCCTAACACCAAGCTGAAGTCCAGCGCACTGAGATTTCTATGCAAAGTCCCGAAGAGGGTTACTTGCAGTATTCGTGAGTCGTGCACCAGCACCGCAGGAAGTACAGCATTGCGACTTGCGCATCTCGCCATGAGCGACGACGGCAGCGGAATGCCTTTGTCGTCAATGCCAGTGCGTGCGTGACTCAGTCGCGGCTTCCGTAACTCATTCCCAAATTGGGATCACTTATTTCAAGCAGTGTGCAATTGTGAACACTCCCAAAATATGTCCTGGTTCTAAATTTGTTTAGCTGGGAAGATGTGAAGGAACTCACGCGGCCCTCCCCCCGGCGTCCGCTGTTTTCCTCTCATGGCGCAGTTTAGGGAGATACTGCGCCATCTCTTTCAGGAGAGTACATGATAATTCAAGTACCATCTGGCAGTTTGGATCGTCTTTCCGACGATGAGCAGAAGAATGTGCAGGTCCCGACTTGCAACCCCAAGGCTACATTCCAGTGGCCGCCAGGTTGCTTGTGGCCTTTCATTGATCACGGACCGGAAGACGATACTTAACCAGAAAATATTGTGGGAAGACGGAAATATGAACACCTTCTCTAAGAAATACGAAAGCCGTCCAGACAATACTTTAGATTTGGACGAACGGAAATGTCGGCGATTGAGCTTAGACGCTCGTTTGTCCATGATCTGGTTAACCAACTAGCGGTCATTGTCGGCCATTGCGATCTGCTGAGCGATGATCTGAAGCTAGGCTCGCAATCCGCTAAGCGAGTGATCGCGATTCAAGAGATAGGCCGAGGGATGGCCCAGGAATTAAACGAATACCAATATCGACTGTCGAAGTCCGTCCGAAGTGTGGGAATGCAAAAACGTGATGTAGCGCAATCCAAGCAGTCGGCGGACCCTGGCTAGCTTCCGACTGCGAACAATCGTCGGAAGACGTGATGGGTTGAAAATCCGTCCGACCGTTAATTCCAATCGGAGTCACGAATCATGATCAATCTCGATCAAGTCAAAGTCACGGCCCGCGATCAGCAAATCTTGAACTTGCTCGTTCAGGGCTGTAGCAATAAGGAAATTGGAGACCAGCTAAATATCAGTCCGCGTACCGTAAAACAGCACCTGCGAGAGCTGTTTTTCCGAGCCGGAATCCTCGACGGACGTAAACGGGTGAAGTTGGCTCGCTATGTTCACGAAGACGAAAGTAAGGTCGTGACACCTTGCGCCAGTCTCAACCCAATGGAAAGTCAGATTTCGATTTTGGTCTGCGAAGGCCTGACCAATCGCGAAATTGGCAAGATCTGCGGCACCAGCAAAGAGGTAATCAAGTACCATTTGCGCAGGGCATTTGACAAACTCGGAGTCTGGAGTCGGCTGGAACTGGCAATGTACGTGGCCAGCCATGGCGGAAAAGACTGGCTTTTCGAGCGCTGCAGTTCCTCGGGCACGCTGGAACGAGCGGCGTAACGCCTGACATGGCCAAAGTCCCGTGACGCGAGTTGGGCGGATAATGCCTGAGCGCGTTCGCCGTCGTTATTGTATCCATATCGTGTAACTAGTGACCCAAGACACAAAACGTTCGCGAGACGATGAAGAGTATCGGCTCATTGCAATTTATGAGGCGTCCCGTGCAAAAGAGCACGCCGCTGCTGTCCAATTGCTATATGTGCCCCCTAACTTACCTCATGGGCAATACATGAAACTGGTGGGCGATCTCCAGAATATACGGAAGGACTGCAACGAGCAAATGCTTGCAGTCAGGGCACGTCACGATAAAATATTGGACCCCTTGTCGAACGCCTAAACGGGGTTGGTCTTTAATTGCAGTGCCGAACGAGCAAATGTTGAATGGCTTTAGTTTAGGCCCAGCGAATTATCATGAACAGGACTACGCTCGCGACTAGCACGAACTTCACTAGTGACGGCCACTTTTCTACAAATACGTTCCTCAATGCAAGGTGTCCTTTCTAAACAAAATGGCCCAAAGGCAGGTTCTCTTCTGGGCCGTTCTCTTCTACCGAATCCGCGAACTGTGTGCCAAGATCACCACAGCATCAAGACGGAACTAGAACCCACCATTTCAGAACTGAAAGCCGCGCTTCACGAGCACACCGAAAACAGCGGACGACGGGGGGGAGGGCCGCGTGAGTTCCTTTAGCAAATGACTCCTTGAAAGCAACTTACAACCGCGGGATATTCGGGACGTGTTCACAATTGCTCAGTTTTGAAATAAGTGATCCCAATTTGGGAATGAGTTACCGAGGCTGGGTTGCATCAGCTGGTTTCGCCTTCGCATTGACGAGCTAAAGCATCGCACATGACAGAGCGGAGCCAGAGGTACCTGGGACCGATCAACAATGCGCTAGAAGGCTGCCGGGGTGAAAACACGCAACAAAGACGTGATGTCACCGAGGGCTTGTAACCGAGTTCCACCTCATATGGATAAATGCGAACAAATGTGCAAAACACGAGAGAAGAATCAGGCGAACAAGCGCGGTGTTTCCCACAGTTCACGAGTGTTTACTCGTCACAGACGGCACCCCATTACTCGTGAGATGAAGGCACCGTGGTTAGGCGGCTTTGAGGGTTGAGAGGCTACTTGTAGAGATGGCTTCTCCCCGCCAAACCCATGAGGTGGGCTGGGCAGGGAACGTAGACTGAGGGTCAGTTTGTCCCTCGGGGTCGCCTGCGTCCCTGCCCTTCCGTCTTCGAGAGCGGATTCAATTGTCCTGCAAAACCGCATCCTGAATGTAAGTCTACCGCCCTACTCCGTTCTGATTACGGAGTGTGCGTAATATTCAACTCGTTCACATACGCCTGAACCGTCGGGTAGGCCGTCGCATTGTCTGCACCATCAAGCTGCACCAAGGCTGAGAAGTCTCCCTGGTTCGATCCGGAATTGGTCTCGGTGGTCGGAGTATAGTTGTTCAACTGGTAGGTCGTGCCATCAAACGTCAGCGACTCATACTCTGCATAACCACCAGTGTTGCGCAGGAACGTCCATACGATGTGATGCCATCCCGTGGAGGTGGGACCACCAGACCAGGGTGCCGAGAACTGACTACGGTTGCAAGGCACATTCGGCGCACCGTTCTTGCCGTTCAGGAATGTCCAGCCGTTACCACCACCATATACGCCCCAGTAGCCCGTGCCGGCGCTGATGTTGAATGCGCACTCAGTGTAAAACTTAGTCCAGTAACCACCCCACACATACTGTGCGTCAAGTTCAAATGCCTGATGCGCTTCCGGGTTTGGAAGGTACACGTATAAATCCATTATCCAGTGTGAATCCAGGGTCGTCGTCTGGCTCGGACTTGAAGCACTGAAGAGTACATTCGAGTACCCAGAGTCGGCTTGTGTTTCCGAGAGAAGAAGTGACTCTCCATTCAAGCTCGTATTGTTCGCATCCGCAAGGCCGCCGGTACTAGTGATCTCTTGCGCGCTGTAGCTCTTTGGTTCCGAGCTGCCACTACCCTGTGCGCCGCAAGGGTTTCCCATCCACAGCGCTTCAGTTGGAGCGTTGTTGCAGCTGGTATCCGGGTCAGCAATTCCAAGCTGGTCAAAATTGCACTGCACTGTGCTGGAACTGGTGCAGCTCTCCGCAACCGTGTAGCTCACGCTGCTCGAACTTAGGACAAGGCCAGACGAAGTGACCGCTTTCACTGTCGTAGTGTGTGACCCCTTCGGCAGAACGTGGATGGTATTCGTGCTCCCTGCAAACACGTTGCCGAGTTTCATTGCGGATTGTCCGCTATTGGTGTCCCACACTTCCAGATGGTCGGAAGCATTCCAGTCACTCGTTGTGGCAGTGATAAGAACAGCACTGGGGTTGGTAGAATTATTCGCTGGACTCGTGACTGTAACGACCGTATCGGCCGCCGCAGCAAAAGAGGCGGGCAGCATGCTAAATCCCAGTACGAATAATATTGCCGATAAACACAACCTATTAAACATTGCTTCTCCTTGGGTTCCTTGAACTGTTTTATTGTCTTTCAGCCAGAAGTTCCTCGACTTGGTGAGATCTAGCAATTGAGCACCGCCGGCGGACTTCTTGGCACCCGACACTGCAATCAGTCCCGCTCATTTATCATCCGCGGGACTGTCGCATGTAATATCACCAGGTACACGCTACGCCTACAAACGATGTTCGCGGAGGCACTCTAGGTCAATGACCGACTAGGCAGGCGAGCCTTTTCGTAAATAACTGACATAGACTGTCCGCTCATCTTTGGTGAATGGGAATCCAGATTGTCAGGCAAGATTTCAGACCCGATGTTACCCGCGCAGTTGGAGTCCGGGGAAATAGGCTCAACCCGAAATTAGCCCATTACCGAAATGAACAGGTGCCGAAAATTGGCTCTGATCTGTAGGAAACTAAGCGGCTTGGATAAGCGGAACTGCCGATTACCTCATCCCTCGATAACGAAATTCTTTCCGGGACGGTGCCACCGATCAAGAATCACGTTCTCCCCTGATGTTTGCTCTCGTAAGCCGTGTTCGCCGTAGCAAACGGCGCTGGAGAAAATTGCAGCCAGACTACGCCCCGAGAGTGGAGGTGTCAGCATCCTCTTGGGCGTTATGAGCAGCCTTCGTTCAGTCTTTGTTCAGCATAACAAGTCTCATTCCGAGTAACCTTCGCGTAAGTCTCCTTTAATCTTTCCCCTGCTCCAGGGGCGTCTGATAGTTGTGGGCCTTCGCCGTCCGATAGACCGTCGTTTTCCCAATTCCCAAATGTCGCGCTGCGAGAATGTGATTGCCACCGCACTTGTCGAGCGCATCACAAATTGCCCGCCACTTCACCTCGTCCAAGGGGAGAATAATCCCCAGCGGCCGTCGTCTTGTCTTCAATAAAGTAATCCAAGCACCGCCCATTGCGAAATGTGCTATATGTCTGGCAGTTCCGACTCTAAGTGGCGACTCTCTCTCTCGTACGGGGCCGAAATATTCGACCTTTCGATGCAATGAGTTGTCGGTGACCATAGGATCGGGAATGCGCCGAACGCCGGGGCGGCTGCCGACATATTGGCAAGAGAACGAACTTCTCAAGGATTTGAATCGTTGGAAGAGGCGGCATGGTGCGTGGAGTGATCAAAGAAGATGCGTACCTCTCCGGTCGCAAAACGGACCGGCTTGCGGAGTCCATTTCTGCTCGGGTCTTCGGACGCCCCCTCGATGCAGTGACCCAAGCCGTCTCATTTTGGAAAGTTCCCAACGAATTAGCTCCAGCCG
>PLUI01000289.1 GCA_003164855.1 Acidobacteriaceae bacterium | reverse complement strand
TCGTCAATCTGAATGAGCCTCCTTCCTTGTTGCGAAATGACATGAAGCAAAAACAGAATTGGATCAAAGTCAAACTGGAGGGAGTCAAATCAAACCGCAGCGCGATTGGATCCCGCGTGGTGGCTCACTACGGTGGGAAAATACAGGCCCAAGCCGTGCTCAGCCAGTCCAGTTTCTACTCCTGTAACGATTCCCGACTGCACTTTGGCCTGGGTGGATTCAGCGCCGTGGACCTTGATGTTTACTGGCCCAATGGTCTGCACGAACAATACAAGAGCATTGCGGCGAACCAGCTCGTCACCTTGCGAGAGGGATCTGGAATTGTAAGCAACAAAGGCTGGAGCCGCGGCTGAGTGTGGGCGGAGTTTCGCGAGATCTTTTAGTTTCTTCATCTCTTCTTGGAAGTTCCATCAATCCTCGTTAGACAATTCCGCAGCGGAGCCTAGACAAGAAATTTCTTGACAACGTGAAGGTCTAGTATGTATACATTACTCGGTTTGAGTAAACGTTTGCTACGCGCTTTTTCGTCGGACCACGCTCGGGAGGAACCATGCCGGGAACAGCGAAGCCCTGTCAGCTNNTCCAGTTCGTAAGCCTCGCCCCAGGTTCCTACAAAGTTACGGTCGAAGCCGCGGGCTTCGCCAAGGCTGAGGTCGACATAACCTTATTGACCGCGCAGAATTTGAGCGTGCCCGTCGCGCTGAAGGTCGGCTCGGTATCCGAAGCCGTTACCGTTACCACTGAGACGGCTATCGTCGACACGACGGATAGCCGCACTGACCTGACTCTGGAGAATCAGGCAGTGGCGCAGTTGCCCATCGTTGGCCGCAACCTTGTTACTCTCGTGACGATGGCACCGGGCGTCTCTGGCCTGGGCACGAGCGCGGCGGGAAGCCCAGCGTCAGGTGTGGACAATTTCTCCACCGAAGAGCAAGTCGACGCGAGCGCAAACGGTCAGGGCGGGAACAATAATCAGTATGTTGTGGACGGGCTTGATGTAACCAGCGGAATACGCCAGGGCGTTTTGAATCTGACTCCGCAACCGGACGCTATTCAGGAAACCAGTATTCAGGTGAACACGTTCACCAGTCAATACAGCCGCGCCGCAGGACTGCAAACCCTGTTCACCACGAGGTCTGGCTCAGATCAATTCCATGGTTCCGCTTCGGATTATTTCAACTACCAGGGAATGTACGCGAATCAGCATTTCGTGAATGATGCGCAGCACCCGTACAAACCTTTCCACTCTAACAACTTCGATTTTGCGATTGGTGGCCCCGTGATTCCACATCGCGGCTTCTTTTTCTATTTTGCGGTCGAGCCCCTTCGCTCATCATCGAGTGCCGGAGGAGGGGTGAACTTCGTGGATCCAGCGTTCATCCAGTTTGCCAACACGAACTATGCGAATTCGGTAGGAACCGGATTGCTCACTACTTACCAGCCTGTCGGTGTTTCGGGTGTCAGTGTCACTTCAACCGCGCAAAACATTTTCGGTTCTGCGGCGGGCGGTTGCGGGACGACGCCAGGTCAGAACGGGGTGCCTTGTACTTTGAACATGATTGACACGGGCTCGTTTAGCGGCACCTCGATACGCAACGGCACGCAGTATTTTGCGCGCCTTGACAAGGATTTTAAGAGCGATCGCATTTACGCCAGCATTTTCCGAACACTGCTGCTAACCGGCGCACCTTCGGCCATGCCGCAATTCTCCGCGTTGAACAATACTTGGGAGGTTGCCGGGCAGGCGGGTTGGACGCACACCTTTTCACCCACTTTGCTGAATGAATTCACCATCGGCCAGAGCCGAGTGGAGGGCGTTCTGGGCAGCGGAGCCACGCCGACCAGCTACTATGTTCCCTCTGTATCTGTATCCGGAATCAGTGTGGATTCGGGTCAGGCCTTCGGAGTCGGCTTCGCCCAGGGAGATTTCATTCAGCATAACTATCACTGGCGCGATGTGCTCACCCACGTGCATGGCGCCCATACCCTGAAATTTGGATATGAAGGCTGGTATGGCGACGATGTCGAGCCTTTCCAGGGACCCTGGTCACAGCCAAAATTCTCTTTCAACAATCTGCTGACCCTGGTGCAGGATGCTCCCGCGGTCGAGAACGGAATCTATTACAACCCTGCGACCGGTACGGAGCAATTGTGGAGTTGGGATGCAGCTTCCCGGACATTCGGACTTTTTGTGGAAGACACCTGGAGGGCCAAGAAAAATCTGACCGTGACCTTGGGCCTGCGCTATGACGACAGCGGCAACCCATGGTCCAAGAGTCCATCGACGGTTTTTGGAAACTTCTACCTGGGCACCGGCACAACCGAGCAGGAGCAAGTAGCGAACGGTTATGCCAAGGCTACGCACAACGCCCTGCTGCATACAGTGGACGATCTGTTCAGTCCGCGCGTCGGCTTCGCCTGGGATGTTACGGGGAAGGGAGACTGGGTAGTGCGCGGCGGGGCGGGCATCTATAACAACTGGCTCACTCAGGCGAACGTGCAGGAAGAATTCCGCGGCAGCCCTCCGGGAGAGGTTGCACCGACCTTCTTCGCGGGCGGGACAGCCTCGGCGCAAGCTCCCATTTTCGAACTCGGAAACAGCAGCAAGCCCCCGTTTGGATTTACGTACCCAACTTTCGGGCCAGGGACAGGTGCGACGCCGCAAGCAGGAGGCGGACTTGATGCGCAAGGAGGAATTGTAGGAGCTGGCTTCGCCATCGGCGCCATTAATCCGCTCTTGAAGTCCCCGAAAGCTGATGTTTGGTCCCTAACCTTGGAACGGAAGATTGCCAAAAACTTTGGGGCCAGCGTCGGTTATAACGGATCGCACTCCTACAATATTGTCGGCAACGGCAATTCGATTGGAAACGTCTCCTATGGGGTGGACATCAATGCTTTTCCGGGCGATCTGATGCTGAACAACAGCACAACTCCGACGCGGCTCAACCCTAGCTTTGGTGAGATAACCTATGCCGACAATGATCGCCATGGCAATTACGACGCCGTGATCTTTGACGTTAGGGGTCACTTTTCACGTGGATACTTGGACGCGTCCTACACTCGTTCCCGATCCGCGGATGACTCGCTCTATTATCCCGACTCTGAGGGGCTGAATCCGCAGCAGTATTACGGGCCATCGATCTTCGATGCACCCAACCGTTTTTCTCTCAGCTTCAACTATTCGCTGAAAGGCTTGAATGGCGGGAGGGGGGCTGCGGGCTATCTGACTGGCGGGTGGGGANNTCAGCGGTACCAGCATCTATCAGTCCGGTTATCCCTTGACTGCCGAGAATGTTAATTCCTACCAGCCCGTTTGCGCAAACCCCGGACCTTGCCCCTCGGCCGCGAACCCTGCCATAGGCTATGGTCCATCAAGCGGCGACTACCTGGGTGACGGGGATAATCTCGGCTACCCCGATGCGGTTAGTTACAGCCAGTCGCATTCCAACAGCGCATGGCTCACGGGAGGCATTCCTAAAGCCGACTTTGCGGTTCCCGCTTTCTCTAACAGCGGTGCGAATGGGAATGAGAAAGCGATGCAGTTCCGCGGGCCGAACTTCATCGAGACGAACATCAACTTCTACAAAGACACGCGCATTACGGAAAAGGTCAATTTCCAATTCCGGTTTGAGATCTTCAATTTCTTCAATCGGGCAAACTACGTGGACTTCACGAGCTTCACAAACAACTTCAGCGGCGGTATTGACACGAATTTCCCGGATGGCAATTTCGGCGCGGCGACTTCATCCCACGAGCCAAGATTCTGGCAACTGGGAGGCAAGATTTCGTTCTAAGCCTTGGCCAACGAAGCATAGCAGCCGGCCCCGCCTTAACCGAAGCGGGGCCGGTTTTCTTTTAGCGGAAGAATCCGTGCTC
>PLUI01000167.1:15975-31332 GCA_003164855.1 Acidobacteriaceae bacterium | reverse complement strand
TCAAGAACGTGAACTCGTTCCGCTTCATCCGCGAGGCGCTTATCTACGAGATCGCGCGCCAAGTGGAGGTGGTTGAGTCCGGCGGCAAGATCATGCAGGAAACCCGCCTCTACAACTCGCACGAGGGTAAGACCTACAGCATGCGCTCGAAAGNNGCGCACGACTACCGCTATTTCCCTGAGCCCGATCTGCTGCCACTAGTGGTGGATGAAAAGTGGAAAGCCGGGATCGCGAAGACCTTGCCCGAGTTGCCCGCAGCCCGCCGCGCGCGCCTGGTGAAGGAATATGGCATCACCGAATACGACGCACAGGTGCTGACAGTTTCGAAGTCGCTCGCCGATCAGTTCGAAGCTGCTGCGAAGGCGGCAAGAAATCCCAAGCGCGTTGCAAATCTTGTGCAGGGTGAACTGATGGGTCGCCTTAAAGCCCGGGGCGCGGAGATCGAGCAATCTCCGATTTCGATGAAAGGAGTAGCGGAATCCGCCGACTTGGTCGAAAGCGGCGCTATTTCCGGCAAGATGCTCAAGGACCTCTACGATCTCTGCTTTGAACGCAACAAGGATTTCCCCGAAGTCTACGACGAAGAGGGACGCCCGCAGCAGTCCACCGACACGTCTGCGCTGGAAGGGATCATCGACGAAATCATCGCCGCGAATCCCAAACAGCTCGAACAATACCGCGCCGGCAAAAAGACCATGATCGGTTTTTTCGTCGGCCAGGTAATGAAGGCGTCCAAAGGGCAAGCAAATCCACAGCTGGTGAATGAGCTGCTGACCAAGCGGCTGGAGTGATCCTATTCATGGCAAGATGTAGGCAATATGACTTAAGTACTATCTCGGCTTGTGACTTCCGCAATCTAATTTCCGGGCGCAGCACTCGATACCATGATGCCGGGCCTGTCTGTTCCGGGCTGACGGTTCGTGAGCTCTCATGAAAATCAAGCTGGACCGCGTCATCAGCGTTGCAACCCTCTTAGCCTTGGTCGTGGCCATTGCTCTGGTGTTGAAGAAGCCTGCGCCCGTGGCACAGCAGCCACAGGCAGCGGCTGGATTTGCGGCCAATTCCCCATCGTCCAACAGCCAGCCAATCAGGCAGAAAAGTGACCAGTTCGAGCCGGCCGCGCAGCCGGCGCAGTCCATGCAACCATCGCAGCAACCATCGCAACCCGGTGGCGGATACTTCGCAGCGCCTCAGGCCGCTCAGAATCCGCTCGCACCACCAAAAACTGAAGCGCACTCCAGCTCGGACGGAATTGGATCTGCCATCAGCCAAATCCTGAGCGCGAGCGCGGGCGGAGCCGCAGCCTTGACTCCGGACTCGGATGTGGGCAGCGGAGCGCCGAATATCAAAGATCAGAAAGTCGACTATGACGGAGACACCGTTCACGGGCATTTTCTGACAGAGATTGCGGGTAAAGACGTCTGGGTCACAATTTCAGGGCATATGGGGCAGAAGGATGGGTATGCCACGTTCGAACCCACCGAGTTCAAGGTAGGAGACATGGACGTGCCGGTGTCGCTGGTGAATCCTGCGCTGCAGAGGAAACTCGCCGAGGAACGAGATCGCCTCAAGCTAGTGGACCCCAACGGCGCGAAGTAGAAAAGCGATCGAACGAGCGTCGTCAATCTTGTTGAGTCGCTGTGAGCGCCGGCAGCGTATTTGCCGCAGCCACTTTCGCATACCAGCGGCCTGATTCCTTGATGGTTCGTTGCTGCGTTTTGAAATCGACATAAGCCAGGCCGAAGCGCTGGCTGAAACCTTCAGCCCACTCGAAGTTATCCATCAAACTCCACGCATGATAGCCGCGAACGTCGGCCCCATCGGCGATGGCATGCGCCAGGGCTTGCAGATATTGCCGGTGATAGGCGATGCGGCGCGCGTCGCGAATTGCACCATTTGCGTCCGGGCCGTCGTTGTAGGCACATCCGCTCTCGGTAATTTCAATCACCGGACGGTTGAAATCGCGGGTGATGCGCGTGACCATGTCATACAGCGCCTGCGGCCAAATCTCCCATCCAAAGTCGGTCTTCGGACCTTGCTCGCTGCCAACCATTTTTGCCGGGAACAACCACTCCTGCGCGTGTGAGAGCCGCTCCAGGGCCGAGGGCGCGGACACGATCGCGCGGTAGTAGAGATTGACGCCGATAAAATCGAGCGGCGCTTTCATCTTTTCGAAATCGCCTGACTTGATCCCCATGGCAGTTTCCGGAAGAAACGCCAGCGCCTCTGGATAGCGGCCGTTGAGCGCGGGTTCCAGGAACCACAAGTTGGTCATGGCATGGGCCCGCTCGGTAGCCAGTTTGTCTTCTTCAGAGTTCGTCGCCGGCTCGCACGGCGACATACTGAATGCAGTTCCAACCCGCGCCGAGGGACGAGTTGCCTTCAACGCTCGAAAACTGGCGCCCTGAGCCAGGTTCACGGTGTGGGAGGCGCGCAGAAAGTCGAGGAGGCTTTTGCGTCCGGGAGCGTGTGTGCCTTCGAGATGCCCCAAATCGACAAACGCGGACGGCTCGTTGAACAGCATCCAGTCGGAAACGCGATCACCCCAGGCGCGCGATGCAAGCTCCACGTAATCGGCAAAGCGAGAAGAGGTATCGCGATTCGTCCAGCCTCCAGCATCTTCCAAAACCTGTGGCAAGTCCCAGTGGTAGAGCGTGACGAACGGGCGGATTTGGGCTTTCAGCAAGGCATCGACGAGGCGACTGTAATGATCGATGCCTTTCGAATTCGCGGGGCCCGACCCAGAGGGCTGAATGCGCGGCCAGGAAATGGAGAAGCGGTAACTGTTCAAATTCATTGCCCGCATGAGCGCAATGTCTTCGTGCCAGCGATGATAGGAATCGCAGGCTACGTCACCGGTGTCGCCGTTCTTGATTCTGCCGGGAGTGTGCGCAAAGCGGTCCCAGATCGATTCGCCTTTACCGTCTTCTTTCCACGCGCCTTCGATCTGGTAGGCGGCAGTAGCCGTGCCCCAAAAGAAATTCCTGGGGAATTGAATCTCTGAGGAAGTATCGAACTGGGTGCTTTGGGAACTGGTAAGCGGAACGGAGTTCGCCGCGCGCGCCGCATTCGAGGACACGCTGCACGCAGAAAACACGCCGGCCGGCAGCGCTGCGGCTACGCTTACGGTGAGAGCGGATCGCGCAAATTCGCGGCGGGTCAGACGCAAAGTAGAATCAGGCTCCTGAGGAATATATGGTTGCGATCTATCAATTGTGCTTGATCAACTTCCCGGTCCTCTGACCGGTGAGTGAGTTGTACAAAGTCTCAAGGAATATGTCTTCGGTGACGAACTCTCCGGAATATTTTTTCCAGGGATCCAGCAACTTCGCCTGATTCATCTGGTCCAGAGTCTTGCCGTCTTGCAGTGCCTTCTGCACCGCGTCGCGAGTTTCCTTGAGCATACCGAGATAGGCCCGCACATCGTCGAGGCTCGACACCGGGCCATGCCCTGGAATCACCTTAACATCCGGCGGCAGTTGTGAGATTACTTGTTGCACCGCAGCGATCATCCCATTGATGCTGCCGCCGCTCTCCACGTCGATGAAGGGAAAGCCGTAGGTGACGAAGTCGTCGCCCATGTGTACGACATTGGAGTGCGGGAAAAAAATGATCGAGTCGCCGTCGGTGTGTCCGGCGGGAAAATATAGGGCGCGAATGTCTTCGCCGTTCAGATGCACCGTAACGTCGTGATCGAATGTGATGATGGGCAAGGCGTCGTGAGGCGCGGGCTTGAAGTCCATGTGTATCGAACCGCCATTGCCGCCGCCTCCGCCGCTCTCCAGGCGTTTGCGAACGTTGTCCTGCGCAATGATGGGCGCCTGCTTCTGGAAGTATTCATTGCCGCCGGTGTGATCGGGATGGTAGTGCGTGTTGATGATGAAGCGCACGGGCTTGTCCGTGATGCCTTTCAGCGCGGCCTGGATCTTGTCGGCCAATGGGGCGTATTGATCGTCGACGATCACGATGCCATCGTCGCCGACCGATGCGCCAATGTTTCCGCCCGCACCCATCAACATGTAGACGTTGCCTGCCACTTTCGAGACTTTCATCTGAACTTTACTGAAATCCTGGTCTTGAGCGGCGGAGCTGCTGGCGAAGATACAAGCGGCAAGAAGAATCCAGACTCTGCGCATGATTGTCCTCGATTTCGTTTTGACCACGGGCTGACATTCTAAACCGGAATAGGGAAGCGTGCAGAAGTCAAAGCAGCGCCAGTGGCGCTGGAGGATAGTAGAACGCGAGATGCAACATCGCAAGCTGCAACTAATTCGCGTCACCAAAAACGAACAAAGGCTACGGTGGAGGGATCTGGACCACGGTCAGGACCTGAGGCAGAAGGAGGCTGGCCGGAAAGGGCGAACCAGTTACAGGAGTAAGACTGCCGCTGGTGGGGTCGATGCTAAAGGCTTGAATGCCGGTGAGTCCAGCGACGTAGAGATATTGGTTAAAGGAGTCGGTGGCCATAGTCAGGCCGACAATGGCGAAAGGAGAACCAGAAAGAGGTGTGAGCACGCCGCTGCTCGAATTAATGCTATAGCCGGAGATCGAGCCATCGTTGAGGACGTCGTTGAGGACATAGAGAAAGCCGTTGGCGAAGACGATCGCGGTGGGGTTCGCTCCGGTGGGGAAGGGAGAATTCGGCACGGGGGGGAGGGCGCCCGTGCTCGGCACAATGGAGAATGCGGCGATCTGATTGGTTAGCGACAGCGTGACGTAGACGTAGGATCCGGTGTCGACGATGCCGTTGGGCAGGCCGTCGGTTTGTCCCGGGATGGCGAACGGCGAATCCGGCACTGCGGTTAGCGCTCCAGTGGAATCAATCGTGAAGGCTATGACGCTGCCCGGAGGACCGGCGTCCGGAGCGTAGAGGAACTCGCCGGAGGGATCGGCCGCGAGAAACAGACTGCTTCCCGAGGGGAAAGGAGATCCGAAGATAGTTGAGGGCATGCCGGCAGAGCTCACGGTAAACGAGTCGACCGCGGCGAGGTCGTCTGCGTAGAGAAAGCTGCTGCCCGGCGGCGAAGCTAGGCCGGCAGGAGCGGTGAGGTTTCCGGTAGGGAAGGGAGAGCCCTGGAGCGCGGTCAGCACACCCGTTGTCTGGTTGATGGAGAATCCATCCAGCTGCCCTTGGGAACGGTCGGAGGCAAATAGAAACTGATTGTTCACCGCTGCAAGACCGTAACTTATGGAGGGACCGGTTGCGCTAGTAACCTGGATCAGAGCTCCGGTGCTGTGGTCGATGCTGAAACCCGCAATCGTACCCCCGCCGCTGGCGTAGAGAAACTCGGGGCCGGGGCTGATGGGGCACGCAGCGGTTCCGGAACCGCAGGTGCAGGTGGCACTACTACTGCTGGGGGCGAGGCAAATGTCCACGGGTGTGCTGGTGCCGCACGAAGTGAGCGCCCAAGACAACACAAACGCCGAGAAGAGTCTGGCGGGAGTTCGAAGCGGGCCGATCGGCATAAGCTCCACAGTTGGTTGCGTATTAATCGCAGAGGGGCGTATCAAGTTTGCCAGTTAGAACACTTTCTAGAGTGTCACAACCCCTGGCAAGTTAGAAAGTTTTCCGTAAAAGGCAGGTCACAATGGGGAAACCTGCCAGTTGCTTAGCAACTTCTCCAGAATGTCGGCGGCGGCACCGAGTTGGGCCAATTCGCTCGCGGTCAGGCTGCCGAGATGGGCCGCAAGATACTCGATGCGGCGCTGGCGTCCTTCTTGCAGAAGTCGCGTGCCTTTGGCCGTGGGGCGAATGTGCATGCGGCGCTTATCCCCCGGATCGCGAATGATTTCAATCAGCCGGCTGCGCTTGAGCCCGGCGACGATGCGGCTCATGGTGGGCGGCTTGACCTGCTCGGCGGTGGCCAGTTCGCCAAGCGTTCTGGGGCCGGCAAAGACGAGGACAGAAAGCGCGGAGAGTTGCGCGGGGCCGACGCCGGAGGCTTCATCCTGCTTGCGCACGCGACGCAGCAGGTGGATGGCGGCGGAATGAAGCCGGTCGGCTGCGGCGATGGTTTCGGCGCGCGGTGCGATATCTTCGGGCTTGACTTTTGTCATCGAATATAGTTAGCTATGCTAACTAATATAACTCAGGAGGTCAAGACATGAGCGCAACTGCCACTGGAATCGGAATTACCCGCCTCGGCCAGATCGCCATCAACACAAAAGACGTGGAGCGCGCTGCCGCTTTTTATCAGGATGTGCTGGGGCTGAAGCTGCTGTTCAAAGCTCCACCGGGGTTGGCGTTCTTCGACTGCGGCGGGGTGCGGCTGATGCTGGACCGGGCGGAGAAGCCGGAGTTCGACCATCCCAGCTCAGTTCTATATTTTGCAGTTCCTGATATTCGCGCGGCATACGGCAAACTGAAAGAGAGCGGAGTGCCTTTTGAGGACGAACCGCACATGATTGCAAAAATGCCGACGCACGATTTGTGGATGACGTTTTTCCGGGATTCTGAAGGCAATTTGCTGGCGCTGATGAGCGAAGTGGCGCGATGATCTGGTAGTCCGTTCGCACAGCAAGGCGATTTCGGTTGCCAATTGCCGGCTGCCGATTGAGAATTATTGCGACAGGCGATTCCTTGAGGCAAACACCGCCAGCACTTTCCGCGTCGGGCTTCGGCAGTGCGTGGTTTGCGCTATGCGTGGCCTTCGCGCTGCACATCTTTGACGAAGCGACCACGGGTTTCCTCGCCGTATATAACCCAACCGTGACCACTTTGCGCCAGCGCTGGGGCTGGTTTCCGATGCCTACGTTTGAGTTTCGGGACTGGCTGGTGATGCTGATCGTAGGTTGCGGACTGCTGTTCTGCCTGACTCCGGTGGCGGCGCGTGGAATGCCCGGATTGCGGCCGCTGGCGTGGATTTATGCCGTCATCATGTTTCTAAACGGACTGGGGCATACGCTGTTCTCGATCCTGGGACACACGGTGGCTTCGGTGACGTTTCCGCGTCCGGCGCCGGGGTTTTATTCGTCTCCGTTCCTGTTCGCGGCTTCGCTGTGGCTGATGGTCCGGTTGCGGCGCACGGCGCGCGTGGATTTCCAATTGCCAACCGGCGATTGAACCGGATCATCGATGATGGGGTGCGCTGCACTGGCTGACCATATCGTCGATGATGGCTTGTAATCCTGACTCATTGTCAAACTCGGGGACGGTTCCTTCTTCCACTCCCTCTGTGCTTTGGCAGCCATCCACGCGGTACACGCTTTCGGAAGTGGTCACATTTTCATAGAAGAGTTGTCCCTGGGCCGCAGAATTGTTCTGGCACCAGGATGCGTTGCAGCCGGGAGGCTTGCTGCACAGCCAGCCCGAAATCGATGTTTTGGGGTAAGAGAAGGTCGAGTCGAATGGATTGCCGTCCACAATACTCATGTTCTTCCAAGCCGAGTATTGGGTTTGCGAAATTCCATTGCCGACGGCACAAGCGTTCTGGCCAAATGCACCGGTCCAGGTAGAGATTGAAGTCTCGTTGCCGTCGACATAGATCGGGGAATCGGGCCACGAGCCTTCTTTTCCAGTCAGACAGTCATTGCCAGGGCAAACGGTGATTGAACTTGAGTTGGGATTGCAGCCCACGGATACGTCGCTCAGGACCGGTCCGGACTCTAGTTCAACATGGTTAAGATATTGGGAAGCTCCATATTCGGCGAGCGAATAGGCGACGGCAGCCGATCCGGCGCTATCGGCCTGGGCGCACATTCCCCCGCCGTTGTAGACGTTCTTCTGGTTGAGCAGCCAATCCATGAGGGTTGCCGGTCGGCATGCGGCGCTCTTGAGGCTGGAGCCGGTTCCATTTCCCGTCTCTTCCCAGGGGGTTTCCCAAATCACCTGCACGGATTGAAAATCATGAGCGGGAGGGCCGTAGGCCTGCACATATTCTGTAAAGCCGACGGTCGTTCCATCGCCGCTGCTGAAAAATACGACGGTTCCGTCTTTGCCGCCGGCATTCACCACTCCGTAGGTAAAACCGATGTCCAATGTGTCAGGGCAAGTCACCGTGCTGGCATAGCAGTTGGTTCCAAAATCATAGCCGTCCGGGCAGGTAACCGATTTCACCGGCTGGTTCACCTTCCCGAGGGGTAGTGGGTTCGATTGGGCATAAGCCGAGCCGGAACCGAGAATTATCGCGAAACAGATTGTTGCAAGAGCGGCGAGTGCCGAGTTCTTCATAGCGAAAGATCCTTATTCCGAATGACCGCAGGCGGCTGGTGAGGCACTTCCAGCCTATAGGATCGACGACTCAGGTGGAATGTCTGGAAGGTACATTTCTGACTTTGACAGATAATGCCCCGCCCGATACGGGACGCGGCGCTCGCGGGGCTGCTATCATCATTTTTGCGAAGCACTTTTGGAGCGGCAGTATGAGTATGGAAGACGAAGAACTCGAAGAAGAGATTCCTTATATTTCCGGATCAGGAGAAGGACTTATGGAAGAAGGACCGACTTTGCATGGGAGTGCGCGCCGCGATGAGGACATCGCGCTCGATCTGATGAAATTTGTAGCGATGACTACGGGGTACGGGCGGACGACGTCGTCCGGCGTGGGGTTTCAGGGCACGGGTTCAGCGTCGAAGCCCGATGAATACGCGGCGCAGTTGCTCGAGTTATATGGAAAGTGCAAGGCAGCGGTGGGGGGGAAGAAGTAGCGGGTGTTTATTGCCGCTCCAGCGATTGCTGCGACAGAGGTCGCCGGTAGCCGTAGGATCTCTTTACAGATCTGGGCAAGAAAAGACCGCGGCTCGGGGCCGCGGTCCTGGTTCTGCCAGCGCCGGTCTTTCTAGCGCCGGTTTTAGCGACGGCCTTTCTTGGCTTTCTTCTTTGCAGTTTTCTTCTTTGCCGTCTTCTTGGCCGCTTTCTTCGCGGGTTTCTTTTTCGCGGGCTTTTTCGCGGCTTTCTTCTTTGCCGGTTTTGGAGGCGCTTTTTTCTTAGCAGGAGGCGCCTTCTTCGCCGGTGCCGGGGCTTTCTTTGGGGCAGCTGGCTTTTTCGGGCTTCCACCGCCGCCGACGGGCGCAGGGGGCTTGGGTGCGGGTGGTGGCGGAGTAGCAGGAGAGGCGGGCTCGCTCATATCGGACTCGGGCACGCCGGCTTCCTCTTCCTCCTCCTCTTCTTCTTCGAAATCTTCTTCGAGCGACTCGCTATAAGCGCCGCTGTCGCCGAACTCTTCTTCTTCATCACGTCCGTAGAGTGTGGGATCGTAGAAACTCATTGCTCCTCCTGATCTTATTTTGGCCTCCTGGCGCAGGACAACCGCGCAAGGCTGCCGGGTACGGGAAATTAAAAGACCACCAGAAAACTCTGTGCTGGAACGGCGCGCGATTATAGCACGACGTTTGGTGCAGGCTGCAAGGGCCGTGGTTCTATCCGGCCCGACTATCCTGTTATCACACGAAGCGGCGGAATGGAAGAAGATTCGACAAGCGGCGGCGAAAGAAGTTGAGCCATGGGTTGGAGACGGCCGGTCGCGAACTGAATCCGGGAAAAAGAGAAGCGGGGAGATACGCGTAAATCTTTAGCGGGCTGGTTCTACGACGAGAATCATACCCGGCCGCAGAGTGGCGACATTCTGATTGTTGCGTTTGAGGGCGGCGACTGTGGTTTTGTAGGTGGTGGCAATCGAATAGAATGTTTCGCCGGATTTCACCTTGTGGTGAAGCACGCTGGCCTGCTCTGAGGCGTCCTGGTCCGCGGACTTCGACGATTTGGCGGTAGCCGCATGGACTGCTTTCGCGGAATGCGTGGCCGGCTTGCCAGGCGCGATCGAAGCCAGTTCACCGGTCGGGGTCACCGGCAGGTGCAGCGCGAGCACGGTTCGTCCGTGCAGGCTGTCGCCGCGCAAGCCATTCCAGCGGCGAAGCATCTGCGGGGAAACGCCGAAGTTCTCGGCTACGGTTTGCACCGTGTCTCCCCTGCGGACTTTGTAGCGTGTGATCCGGCGAGCATAGGTGGCCGTATCGCTGACGTGCTTGCCGGGCGCGACTGGAATAATCAGCTTGGCGTCGGTGGAAAGTTGTGGGCCGTCGAGGTGATTGGCTTCGGAAATCGATTTGACGGTGGTGCGGTAGGTGCGCGCCAGGGAAGCCAGGGTGTCGCCGGAATGCACTGTGGGATAACGCCACCACAGGCGCATGCCCGGCGGTATGGCGGCAACGGCCGTCTGATATTGCTGTTTCGTCCCCGTGGGCAGATGGAGTTCGAACGACCCTTCCCTCGGAGTGCTTAACCGGAGAAGGCTGGGATTTAATTGCTGCAACTGGGCCGGAGTCGCGTCCACACAGTCGGCAACCAGGCGCAAATCGACGGGATAGTTGATGGTTACCGAGTCAAAGGGGGTAGGCTCGTCCATCGATACATCATCGAAACCGTAGTTCGACAGATTCTTGGTCATGATGGTGACGGCCAAGATGATGGGAACGTAATTGCGGGTCTCCTTGGGCAGAACATTGCGGTGATAGAGCTCCCAGAAGTCGGCATAGCCGGTACGCCGTACTGCAGCCTGTACCGTGCCCGGACCGGAGTTGTAGGCGGCCATGGCCAGATACCAGTCGCCGAACTGGGCATATAAGTCTTTGAGATGGCGGGCAGCGGCGCGAGTGGATTTTTCGGGATCCTGGCGATCATCGACCCACATGCTGCGCTGCAGGCCGTAACCGTGGGCCCGGCTGCCCATGAATTGCCAGATACCGCGGGCGCCGGCACGGGACACGGCTAGCGGCTGAAACCCCGACTCGGCCTGCGCCAGATAGATTAAATCCTGCGGCACGCCTTCCTGCTTAAGGATCCGAACCATCATGTCGTGGTAGCGGCCGGAGCGGGCGAAGGCGCGCTCGAAGGTTCCGCGTCCGCGGTTGGAGAAGTAGCTGATATAGCCCGCGACCTGATCCGTCATCATGAGCGGCAGGTCGGAGTGGGTTGATTGGATCTCGGCCTGAGCTTTGGCCCTTACGTTGGGATCGGCTGAAGGCGTGATGCCGCTGGTTTCGTCGATGGGCGCCGGTTCTGACTTCTGTGCATCGGACTCCGCGGCTAAGTCACCAAGATTCAGCTGGTTGACTCCGTCCGTAATCCGCTCAAACTCCTTTTCCAGCCGATCATCGGAACGAATGTCGAGATTGCTTTCCAGTAACGCATTCAAGGCGTTGTCGAAGTTCTGTTTGGCGGCGCCGCTGTCGCCTGCCTGGAAGTCCGCCAATCCGGCCTGATACTCCTTTTCCACGTTGGCAACCAAGTCTCCAACCGGATCGGAAGCGGGAGTGAGGGTTGGAGATTCGGAATTGGCCGGGGCTACGGGTTGAGTCTGCAACTCATTCTGCCTCCCTGGCGCCGGCGTGGAGGGCTGAGTTGGTTGAGCTGTGGGAGCGACCGCTTTGGCCGTCAGCGGCGGCGGCGTTCCCGGCGGTACCACGGCGACCGGTTTCTGCGCCGTTTGGCAGGATGAGCCAACCAGGGCCAGCATAGCGAGCACCGCGATCCGCATTTGGAGTTTTGCAACTCGCATATTTCTCTGAGAGATACGGATTGCTCCCTGGTGGTAGAGTCCGGTGAATTCTACCAAAATCGTACCCTGCAGTCGCCCTCGGGTCAACGCCGAAAAGGTACCGCGTCTATTACTTTCGGCACAGGGCTCGTGGTTACCCTTGGGCTCGATACCCTCAATAGTCAGACGGCAGAAGCCCGGCAAAGGTTTGAATCGATGAACTGAAACCCATGATCGATTGCATCTCTCCCGTCGAATGAGGGCGGGTCAGACGCGCCAGTAATCCGGGCGCCAGGTCTGGATTGCCTTCTTGATGTCAGCCCGGGAGAGCTTTTCATTGAGCGCCCGTTCCGCCAGTTTGGCGACCTCCGCATCGGAGGCGAAACGGAGGGCGATGAGTTGTTCTTCGCTTAACTCCGGGATGCGGGAGCGCAGCGGCTCAGAGCATAGAGTACTCAGCCGCAGCCGTTCTTCCAGGCGGATCACGCGGTCCTGCACTTTGAGCGCATAAATACGAATTCTCAGAACCGCGATGACCGCGGCCACGGAAATCACGAAGAGTGACCCCGAGTGGAAGCTGGGGTGCCAAAGAAAGTGGATGGTGCCACCGATGGCGGAGAGTGTGAAGACCGGCAATACGACAAAGTGAAACAGCGGATCAAGCCTGGTATGGTTCGCCAGCGTTTGGGGCATTTTTTCGGCCATGACGAAGGGCTCCTCGCAAGGGACGTGCCAGTGTAGCAGAAGGTAGTTCTCAGTTGCCGTGCTCAGTATTTTGGAACCATGGGTCGATTTTTCTGAGAACTGAAAGCTGAACTGAGAACTGAAAACCGGACCCGTAGCGCTGGGAAGCCCGAATCTTTTACTCTCAGGATAGAATCGAAGGCAATTATGGAAGCGATCCAAGTCAAACAAGTGGGCGGACCGGAAGCGATGGAAGTGGTGGAGTTACCGGTTCCGCAGCCGAAGGCCAATGAGGCAGTCATAAAGTTGGCCGCGTCAGGGGTCAACTTTATCGACGTTTACTTGCGTGAAGGACGCTACAAGGCGCCGTTGCCCTTTGTGCTCGGGCAGGAAGGCGCCGGTGTAGTGACCGAGGTTGGTGCGGATACGATGTCGGTCAAAGTGGGAGATCGTGTGGCCTGGACTGGGCTTCATGGAGCGTATGCCGAATATGCCGCCGTGCCAGCGGACCGCCTGGTGCCGATTCCGCAGCGCGTGAGCGAACAGCAAGCCGCTGCCGTCATGCTGCAGGGGATGACGGCGCATTATCTGTCGCACGATACTTATCCCCTTAAGCAGGGCGAGACGGCGCTGGTTCACGCCGCCGCCGGGGGCGTGGGACTTCTCCTGGTGCAGATGGCGCACAACATCGGGGCTCGTGTAATCGCGACGGTTTCGACCGAGGAAAAGGCCAAACTCGCCCGCGCGGCGGGCGCGCATGAGGTGATCCTGTACACGCAAGCCGATTTCGAAGCGGAAACCAAGCGGCTAACCGGCGGCAAGGGAGTGGATGTAGTCTACGACTCGGTGGGCAAGACAACCTTCGAGAAGGGACTGAACATCCTGCGGCCACGAGGAATGATGGTGCTGTTCGGGGCCTCGAGCGGAGCGGTGCCGCCCTTCGATTTGGTAGCGCTGTCGCAGAAGGGATCGCTTTACGTGACGCGGCCCACGCTGGTGAACTACATCGCCACCCGCGATGAGTTGGTGGCGCGGTCGAGCGCCGTGTTTGGCATGATGGCGACAGGGAAGCTTCAGTTGCGTATCGAGCACACATACCCATTAGCCAAAGCGCAGCAGGCGCATCGCGATTTAGAGGGAAGAAAAACAACTGGGAAGCTGCTACTGGTACCCTAAGTCGAAGCGTCAGGTCTCCAAGCAAAACTAATTGTTATCCGGAGTGCAGCGAAAAGCCTGCCATTCCACTCGCACTACGAGGACAACCGTGAAAGCAATCCGCGTGCAACGAACGGGCGGGCCGGAGGTAATGGAACTTGCGGAGGTTCAGGTTCCGCAGCCCAAGCCTGCCGAAGCGGTGGTGAAAGTCGCGGTTGCGGGGGTGAACTCGATTGATGGCTATTTCCGCGATGGCAGGTTCCGCACGCCGCTGCCGTTCATCCCTGGGCAGGAAGGCGCGGGAGTGGTGACCGCAGTGGGCGCGCAGACCAAAACGGTGAAGGTGGGCGACCGTGTGGCGTGGAGCGGAGTGCTCGGTTCGTACGCCGAGTTCGTGGTCGCAGCCGAAGAGCATCTTGTGCCCGTGCCAGCGTCGATCAGCGATGAGCAGGCTGCTGCGTCGATGGTGCATGGCCTGACCGCTCACTATCTGGTGAACGACGCGCACAAGCTGAAGGCCGGGGAGACAGCGCTGGTGCACGCAGCGGCGGGTGGAGTCGGGCTGTTATTAGTGCAGATGGCGCGTGCGATCGGCGCGCGGGTGATTGGCACCGCTTCGAGNNCTGGCGCGCGAGGCCGGCGCGGATGAGGTGATTGTTTTCACCAAGCACGATTTTGAAGTCGAAGTGAAGCGACTGACGGACGGTAAAGGCGTCGAAGTGGTGTACGACGGAGTGGGCAAGGCGACTTTTGAGAAAAATCTGAACGTCATGCGCTTGCGCGGAATGCTCGTGCTCTACGGCATGTCGAGTGGGCCGGTGCTGCCGGTGGATCCGGCGAAGCTGTCGGAGAAAGGGTCGCTCTACATGGCGCGCACCACGCTGGCGCATTTCACCGCCACGCGCGAGGAATTGCTGGCGCGCACCCGCGCGCTCTTCGGCATGATCGCGGAGGGTAGGCTCAAACTCCGGATTGCGAAGACCTATCCGCTGGCGGACGCGCCGCAGGCGCACCGTGACCTGGAAGCTCGTAAGGTGGCGGGCAAGCTGCTGCTGATCCCGTAGAAGCGATGTGCTGTCAAATCAGACGGAGAGTTGGAAAATCCTGACTATAGCGCTTGGCATCGCGGGTCATCAGCCTGTCGGCCTGCAGCAGCGCGTGCGATGCGATTACGAAGTCTGGCAGCAGACGCTTTGGCGAACCCCCGCCGGATTGGCGACGGCGGATGGCGTGGGCGGCAAAGCTTGCAGCCGCCAACATCCAGACGTCCTCTTCCAAGTCGAAATCAATGGCGATGGCCGTTTCAGCAAGAGCTTTCCGAACTGTCTGCACATTCAGGCCAGGGATTGCCGATAGCTCGACAAAAACCGGCGCGCTTATCACCAGTGCCCCCTCGGCGCGAACTCTTGACAGCTCGGCGGCAATCGCTGCTGCCGAGGGGGCTGCCGACCAGATTGGCGATAGGATGTTGGTGGCGAGGGCCGTCCTCATTCGTAGTCTTTGTCGCTTCGCATATCGTCGATCCAGGCTTTTATTCCCTCTTCCCCGCCGGGAAACGGGTCCGCGATTCCGATGTACCTTTCGAAGGGGTTGGCTTCCGAATATACCGGACGCATCACGGTGCGACCTTCCTCCACCACAAACTCAACGCGGTCGCCGACTTCCAACCCGAGGCGTTTACGGATCTCTTGCGGGACGGTAATCTGGCCTTTGNNACGACTTGCCCCGGCAGTATTCGCGAATCGTCGATCGGCGTGCCTGCCTTCATCTCCAGCGGAACCACCCCTGCCCACGTGGGGAAGGAATAATCCTCTTCGTCATCGATGACGGGACCGCTCCGAACCTTCGCTGAGAATTCTTCGATCGGTACCTTCAACAGAGACGTTGCCTTAAGCTCGCGCTCGTTTGGCTGGCGGGAGTCGGCCCAGCGTCCAGGAATGATGTGTTCGGAAAGAAGACGCAGGGCTTCGATTTTCTCTTTCGGATCATCCACCAGCGTGGCTGTTCCCAGCACCACTACCGAGCGGTAATTCATCGAGTGATT
>PLUI01000167.1:15779-15951 GCA_003164855.1 Acidobacteriaceae bacterium | reverse complement strand
CGGAGCCGTGAATGTAAAGGCTGTCGTTCTTACGTCCGAAGGATGTGGGAATCACGAAAGGTTGTCCGTCGACGAGAAAGCCGACATGGCACAGAAAACCCTCGTCAAGAATGCGATACGCGGCTTCACGGTCATAAACCGCGCGATCGGCTTCGCGGACCAGACGGGTCCG
>PLUI01000167.1:0-15733 GCA_003164855.1 Acidobacteriaceae bacterium | reverse complement strand
CGCGAACTGGAACTGCCGCGGGTCGTAAGCCGCCGTGGCTTGGCCGGCATTGGTAAACAGCGGGCTAACGGCGGCCACGTTGTCCCGGTTCGCGATGTTAAACATGTCGGTGATCAAGTCCATCTTGAAGCGCTCGTTGAAATTGATGCGCTTGGAAATGCGCAAATCGTCGAACACGGTCCAAGGCTGGGTTACGGCGTTGCGGCCCAGATTGCCGTCCAGCGATTGCAGGGTCCCGTTGTAGTCCGCCGGGCAAGGCTCCTGGAAGACTCCGGTGGGAGAGTACTTCGAGCTCACTGCGGGATAGCCGAGTGCGGTACACGCGGGATTGACGAATGTGTTGGGCCTTCCCGTCAGGGTGGACAACTGCAGGTTGTCATCGTTGCCGGTAATGATATTGAAAGGCCGCCCAGAGCCGAACTCAACGAGCGGAGCGACGGTCCAATTGCTGAAGAACCTGCCGCCAAAACCGTTGCCGCCGACCTTGCCCGATTGATAGACGCCGCTGAAGACGAAACGATGCCGCTGATCGAACAGCGAGGTTGAGCGGTCGGCGGCAGGAAAGTAGCTATCCTGCGGCGTGAGTGTGGCTTGCAAGTCGGTCGAGTCGTCAATTGCATGTGACCAGGTGTAGGAGGCGAGAAATTCGTAGTGCCGGTTGAATCGCTTGCGCAGATTCGCGCTCAGGCCGTGATAAACCGAACTCCCATTCGAATAATTGGCGTCCATGTCGCTGAAGGGGATGCAATTCGCCAAGCCCGCCGCGGGATTGCAGTTGGCGTTGAAGCCTTGACTGGCCAGGCTTTGGAGAATGGTTTGGGCGAGGCCTACGCATGCCGCGCCGCCGCTGGCCAGGTAGGCGCCGGCAATCGATGGGTTCAGACCCGACGGCCGAAAGAAATTCATCAGAGAAGAATCGACCCACGGCGTACCCGTGGGACTGACCCCGCAGCCGCTGACGGTAAAGGGACTGGCGGCAGGAGTCTGGCCTGCGGCAACGGCCGATGCCGATGCCGCCTCGTAGTTATTGATCATTAAATCGCCGCGGATTGTGTTGGCATTGATCGGCCGGTTGATATGCCTTCCGCCGTTGAAGTTGTAGGCCAGATTGAAGGTAAAGCCGTCCCCCAGATCTTTCTCGATGCTGAAGTTAGCCTGCTGCGAGTAGGGGTAGACAAAATTCTTGCCGATCGGATATCCGAACGGCTGGAAGGCAAGAGGCAGAAAGGTTGAGGGGTTTAAGTAATTTTGGTTCAGGAAAACCGAGTTGGGCTGAAATGCGTTGAACTGCTGCTGGTTGGGAAGATAGCCCAGGTTGGCATTGGCAGCCGGAGACATTGACGGCGCGCATTGCGGTTGGTTCAGCAGACCCTGGAAGATCGGGATCGCGTTCAGATTCGCGGGGTTTCCCGCCACGGTGCATAGTCCAGTACCGGCAAATACTAACTGGTCGCTGGTGGAGGCGTCCGAGGCATCGCCCAGGAAGTAAAGTCCTAGCAGCGGATGGTCATAAAAAATTCCGTAAGATCCGCGGACAACGGTCTTCCCGTCGCCTTTGGGATCCCACGCCATGCCTATGCGGGGCTGTATGTTGTGTGCGGCGGTCTGAATGCCCTTCTGGATTCCCAGGTATTTATAGCCGGCTAACGCGAGCGGCGTCGGAGAGGCGAACTGCGGCGGGAACTCGATGTCGTAGCNNGTTCAAAGTGAAGTTCGGACGAACCCGCCACGAGTCCTGCCAAAAAGCTCCCAGCGGCTTGTTGGGAAACGAGTCATGCGGGTTACCGATTCCTTGAATGAAGTCGCCGGGTAAGCCGGCCCCGTACGCCTGCACAGGGTTAAGCAGGGGAAACGGTGCTGGGAATGCCGCGACGGCGCTGATATCGTACACACCGCCATAATTTACGGTAAACGTTGCAGTCGTCGGAATGTAGTTGAAATCCACTCCGAACTTGGTATCGTGACGGCCGATGGTCCATGAAAAATTGTCGGTGAACTGGTAGCGTTGCTCCACGCGCTGGATGTAGGAGTAGGGTTCGCGGCCGAAGTAGGCGAAACCGGGAATGTTGACAGCTGGGTCAGAGCCACCTGGGATCGCCGTGTTGTAGAAGTAAGACAGGCCGCGGCGTGCATACTGAAAGCGGAATTCATTCACCCTATTATTGCCGATGGTCCAGGTGTCTTGCACGACCCCGGCGATGTCGCGGTAGGTCTGTTCGGAAGTGCGAGAATACGCGTTCTGCCCGAAGGGCTGGTCCTGACCGCTAACCTCGATTCCGGTGACCGTGCTGGGGCTTACATTCGCGCGCAACATCAGGCGATTGTTGGTATTGATATTGTGATCGAGGCGGAACGAGTAGAGGCTCGTACCCTCAAACACCGGGAAATTTCCGGCCTGCGACCCTATGGTCTGATACGAGGCGGGCACTGGAGCGCAGGGACCCGGGGGAGCGCAACTGGTAGGGAAACCCGCCCAGCTTGTTAACAAACCGCCGCTTATCCCCTGAACCAGACCAGTCGGCCAACTACCCTGCAAGGCCTGCCCGGAGGACGCTCCAGCCAGAATCGTGTATTGCTCAATATTTGTCAGGCCAATCGCGCCGACTTCCGAGGGCGTCAGACTGCTCAGGAATGCCGCCTGCTGGGGAGTCACTTGTATCGTGCCAAAGGGAAGCGGCACCGCGCCTCCCGCGATGGTCGCGGTGTCGAAATTCTGCAGCTGGTAGTAAGACAGGTTGCTGGCTGCGCCGATGTCGGAGAACCCGGTCTCGTGCCGGCGCGTCACTTCGTAGGAGAAGAAATAATAAGTCTTGTCCTTCTTGATGGGTCCGCCGAACGCCGCGCCCGCCTGGACGCGCGTATAGGCAGGGTTCGGAACCGTGCTGAAGGGGTTCACCGCCTGAAAATTCCGGTTGCGCAAGTAGCCGAAGATGTCGCCGTGGAAATCATTCGAGCCGGAACGGGTAATGATGTTCACCACCCCGCCCGAGGCGCGGCCGTACTCGGGCGCGTAGTTGTTGGTGATGATCTGAAACTCCTGCACATCTTCCTGAGAAACAGTGGACCTGACTCCATTCGTGGCGTTATCGGTGGCATCGGCGCCATCCACGTTCACCAGGTTGGAGCGGGCACGCTGGCCGCTCATGTTGAGTCCGGAGGTGGGCGCGGCGCCGGTGTTCGGTGCGTTGTCGCGTTCCACCTGGGAATCGGTCAAAGTGAAATTGATGTAGTTGCGGCCGTTGATGGGCAAGTTGTCGATGCGCCGCTGTCCAATTGTGTCCGTGGTTGAGGTGCGCGAGGTCTCCACCAATTCCGTTTGAGAACTGACCTCTACGACTTCCTTGCCCGTTGCCACCGCGAGTGCGATGGGAAGCTCAACCTGTCCGCCCACCGTGATGCTCACATCCTTGTCTTCGACTTTGCCAAAGCCCGCCGCCTCCACGCTGACCGTGTAGGTGCCTGGGGGAAGCTGTCGAACACTGTAGCCTCCTTGGCCATCGCCAGTGGCGACGCGCACCAGGCCTTTCTCGACATCGCTGACGGTGACCGTGGCGTTGATGACCAGGCTGCCCTTCGGATCCTTCACGGTTACGTGCAGGTCACCGGTCGCTACACCGCCCTGACCCCAGGCAATGGAGGAAAACGACAGGACGAACATTGGCAGGACGAACATTGACAGCACGAACATCGATGCGGAGAAAGATGCGGGAATAATTCTTACGCTGCGACGGATCGCGATCATGCGGATCATGATTGAGCGGATCATAGGGTCTCCCTTGACTCCGACACTGTGAAGTGGCGGCAGACAGCTACAACGGCAGATAGCCGAAATTCGTCCAAGATTTTCAGGGCGATAGTTTCCCGCTGGTTTTTACACCAGAATGGGTGACGAAAACAAGGCAGGAATGCACAGGAGGTAGTGTGCAAGTTACCCCGGAGTTTCGCTGAGCCCGCGTTGTGACCGATGTCACATAGCGGTCACACCTCAGCTTCGCGCGGACAGGCGAACGGCCGCGGCGGGATTCTGCAAGCGACCCAACAGCATGGCCGAGCCGCTGACTTGCTCATACCGGTCGATTACGCGCACGGCGGCAAACGAGGAGTGAGGCCACGCCAATGCGAGGTAAATCCGCGCCAGAGCAACGGTGGTATTGCGACGAAGCAGGAGGGCGTGATCTACCAGTTGCTGGGCAGCTTCGGCAACTCGCGGATCGCCGGCGGCCAGTGCAGCTTCTCCCACGCGCACCAGCACCGCGGCGTTGTTCGCCGCGACTTGAATGTACGCCGCCATGGCGCGCAAGCGCACACGCCGGACCATTCGAAACTGCGACGGCGGCAAGCGACGGCGCAAGTAATGGTCCTCGGCAGGGTTGATCAGATTGCGGAATGCCTCCACATCGATCGGACAAATGGTTGCGGCTAGATTAGAGCTTCCCTTGGCCTGCAGGCTTGGGGACACCGCCAGGCGCAAAATCACGCCCAGGGCAACGGCAGCGGCGATGACAAGAACGATGGCCAGATTCATTATTGGAGTAAACGCTCCAGTTCCCGGTTCCAGATGTCGAGATTGTGCTCAGGCAAAGGAGCCGCAGGCGTAGTAACGATCTTCTGGGGGACGAGGAGGAAGTAAAACCAGATCAGAACGCAAACTTGATAGGTGGCCATGTTCAAAAAATCGAGCAGGTAAGTTTTTTGCCCGAAGAGCCAGCCAGTCATAAGAGCCCAATAGGCTAGATCCAAAGCGGCAACAATCCCAAAACCGACTGTGATGCCAAAAATAGGACGCCCCCATCTCAAGTTGAAATGGGAAGCAAAAACAAAAAGGAAAAGGATTAATCCGCACTGAACCACACTTAAACTTCGGCCGAGGATGCGCGTAGCGGAAATAAGCCAGAAGGGCGTGGGACTCGCATAAGCGGCGATAATCGTCGCTGTAAATACGAGAACGATGCCGACACCGCTGATGAGGGTTTTCCCGAATTCGCCGAGCGAGGGATAGCGGCGCAGAAGATGAGTGAAAACCTCGCCGATGACGACGAGCTTTATGAATACCTCGACGATCAAGAAAGAAAGGTAGCTCAACCAATAGAGTCTCGCCGAGGCCGTCGGCGTAACGTCTATTGCATAGATAACTCCTTCTCCTACGGACTCAAAGATTGCATAACAGAAAAAGGCAGGGAACTCCCTGTGCAGTCCACGCCTCCACATCACGAGGGCAAGAAGTGCGAGAAGAGCATGAGGCCCAATCCACAAGTAGTGCCACAAAAGTGAATGAGGCTGCAGCATGGCGGTAGCGAGCTACTATAACGCTGCGAATGTTCTCAGGCAACCTCTCTATGCGTAGTGTTCGGTTTTTGTAACTTGTATCCTGCGAATTAGGGCTTACAGGCGGTTTGGCCGGAACAGTTACCGCCGCCGCCGCCGCCATCGGCGTGGGCCACGGTGGGAATCACCAATGTATTGAGGAACATCAGGGTTGCTGCAACGATGAGTAGCGCACGTTTCATGTTTGTTTTCTCCTTGTATCAGAAAATCGAGTTGTGATACTTTCATAGCCTCCGGCCTGCTGGGAAGAGCACACAAGGCCCTTCGTTGTTCGGAATTCGTAACAGGAATTCGTAAAGAAGATGACGCTGAAATCTGCTCTGCAAGACCTGCGAGAAACCACACTGGCCGCTATTGCCGGAATGCTCGCTAAATTGGCGTATCTAGCCTCTTTGCGACGCCGCGAGGGGGGCTACAAACATTGGGGTTTGTCGCTGGTTTATGGCGAGGAATCGTCGGATCGTGCTCTAAAGGCCGCTCATACAGAAGTATTGTCGAAGGTACTGCGCACTCCGATTTCGGAGCTAGAGGAAGACTTGCACGAGTCCAGCCAGGGCGGCCAGGAAACCGCAGGAACTTACATTGCGGGCATGCAAGAACAATTCAACCAACTGCTTCCCTCACCGCAAGACGCAGTTTCCGCCCGCCATCTTAATTCAGTACTGGTTGCCCTTTCGACCCTGGAGAAGAACCGAAAGGCTGCCAGTCCGTCAGCTTCATAGCCACCCCCACCACCTGTCCGATGATCTCGGCTTCCTGAGGATGCCGCAACACTCGCACTTGCACCGGCGAAAGCGGATGAGGCTGCAAGATCAGGTCATCCTTTCGCATGCTGCACCAGCAGCAAGTGTGCCCGTCGCGAGTTTCCACAAAATAGATGGGACGTTCGTATTCCGACCGCCACGATCCTTCCGCGACTTTGTTCTTCTCCTCATCGATCTGGATGAAACTGCCGGGCGGAAGAATCGGATACATGGTGAAATCCTGAGTGCCGATGTAACCGTAAGTAAAATCGCTATGCGCAAAATGAGCGAGATAGGAGAGCGGCACCAAACCCCATTGCTCCACCATGCGCCCCAGATTGGTGGTGCGATGCTCGTCAAAGCCGGGATCCATGCGGATCGGCACCTGTACGGAAGATAGTGCGGACAAGGCCTCAGAGACATGTGATCGCGGCGGAGCGATCAGGCCGAGATCCGCTGCCATGTTGTTCAAGTCAACGCCGTACCAAGCCAGCAGTTCCCGCAGATCGCGGCGATAGATAACGGCCAAGGTGTAGAGGCGGAAAATACTGGGCAAAACACCCTTGGTTTCAATGTCGGACAGACGGCTCGGCGGGATCGAAAACTCTTCATTGCGATACTTCTCAGCCATCCGCGCACTGGACAGTTCGATATCACGCATGGTCAAGCCGAGCTTCTCGCGAAGGGTGCGAAGACTCTTACCGGCCGGTAGCATGGAAGGCCTCCATAGAATATAAAGTGAAGGAGATCACCAAAGTGCCCGCTATCATAGCAGGGAGCAGGGTTTGTGTCATGATCTTACAAAGAAAATTTAGCCAAGCCAGGTTTGTTACGAATTACGAACAACGTTTCCCCCGCGTCCTGACTGGTGAATACCGCATTTTGGAAACCGCCGGAAGCGTCCTTCCTGAAGGTATGCAGTCCCGCAGAGCCGACGCCCTTGTTCGTTTTTCGTAACAGATAATCGAAAAATTGCAAAAATCCTGGTTTTGGCCCTCCGCTTCGATTCTGGCAAATTCGCCGTTCTCCGGGCATCTCTGCCTTCAATTCCAATGACATTTGTCACCTCGATTCCATGATGAACGGCACTGGTGCCTGGTCCCAAACTCCGCAATGATGCAAGCATTCGAGAGAGAACGAGCCTCGGTGAAGTGACGGAGATTGCCCAACATGATCGGAACTCTTGAAGAAATGCAAAACATGCAGCGCGCAAATTCCGGAGCTGTCGTAGCAAGTCTGGAAGATGTCAACAAAAACTATGGAGATGTTCGGGCCCTGCGCAATGTGAATTTCACCGTGCGCGCAGGTCAAGTCGTGGCGTTATTAGGCCCCAACGGGGCAGGCAAGACGACGGCAGTGAAGCTGCTGCTGGGCCTAATCCAACCCAACTCCGGCAACGTCCGTGTATTCGGCGGAGATCCTACGAATCCGCAGAATCGCATGCGTACCGGCGCGATGTTGCAGGTGGGCAAGGTGCCGGAGACTCTGCGGGTGCGCGAGCACGTTGACCTATTTTCCAGTTATTACCTGAAACCGCTGCCTCTAGAGGAGGTGTTGGGCGCAGCGGGCCTGGAGAAATTGCGCGACCGCAGGTTCGGCGACCTTTCCGGCGGACAGCGGCAGCGCANNGCTGTGGGACAAGCGCAACGGCGCGGCGCGCGGCCTGTCCGGCGGCATGAAGCGCCGGGTGATGATTGCAAAGGCGCTGTCGCACGAGCCGCAGATCCTGTTTCTCGACGAACCGACTGTCGGCCTCGATGTTGAGGCCCGGCGCGGCCTCTGGGAAGAAATTCGCCGCCTTGTCGAGTGCGGGAAAACTGTGCTTCTCACCACGCACTATCTGGAGGAGGCCGACGCTCTCGCCGACCGCATCGCCGTGATCAACCAGGGCGAGATTATCGCCGAAGGCACGCCGGCGGAGATCAAATCGCAAACCAGCGGGAAAAGAATTCGCTGCGTCACGGCGCTTAATATGGCGACTTTACTGCAGATCCCTGGTGTGGCCGGCGTCAAGCGAGACCGCGAGGCCGTAGAAATCCATACCGGAGAAGCGGAGCCTGTCGTTCGCCTATTGCTGTCGCGCGATCCGTCGCTTTCCGGACTGGAAATCAGCGGCGCGGGACTGGAAGAAGCGTTTCTGTCCCTCACCCGGGACACACGCGAAAACGAAAATGACCAAAACTGATTCGATACTTTCACTGCGCGCATTTCAGAGAAACCGAGGAAACGAAGATGAGTACGATTGCAGCGGCATTGAGCAACACTCAAGTCGAGAGCTCGATCAACCACACCGCCACCATTTATCTGAAGGAAGCTAAGTACGAGTTCCTCAAGAACCTGCGCCTGCGCGTCTACACGATTTCGGTAATCACTTTTCCTCTGATGTTCTACATTCTCTTTGGTTTGGTCCTAAACGCCAAAGAAGCGATCGGCGGCACGAGCTTTCCCACCTACCTGATCGCGACTTACGGCACATTTGGGGTGATGGGAGCTTCGCTGTTTGGAACCGCGTCGGGCCTGGCATCGGATCGCGGTCTGGGATGGCTGCAGGTGAAGCGCGCCAGCCCCATGCCGCCGTTCGCCTACTTCGCCGCGAAGGTTTTTGTGAGCATGATCTTCAGTTCAATCGTGGTTGCACTCTTGCTGATTTTGGGCATCGCTTTCGGTGGCGTGAAGATGCCGCTCGCGGAGATGGCAAAGCTATGCGGAACGCTGGTGGCCGGATCGTTGCCATTTTCCGCCATGGGATTGGCCATCGGATACTTCGCTGGACCAAACTCCGCGCCCTCAGCCATCAACCTGATTTATCTCCCGCTGTCGTTCTGCAGCGGCTTGTGGGTGCCTTATATGTTTCTTCCGAAACTGATGCGTCAGATTGCCTTGGCGCTTCCGCCATATCATTTGTCACAGNNAATCGTGGGTGCGGGGCGCCACGAACCGGCAGCAACGCATTGGGAAGTTTTATTCGCCTTCACGCTGATTTGTTTGGGCGTTGCACGCATTGGTTTCCAGCGCGATCAGGGGAAGCTCTACGGTTAGGAAGCCATCCGCATTGGTAAGTGTTTTGGAGTGCAAAAGAGGCGGAAGAAGACAAGGATCATTATGAGCGCCGACGCCAAGAGAAAATACGGATCGACGATGGTTCTGATAATTCTTGGAATATTCGCACTGTACGGTGGCGCAGGTTGGCTTCTGGTGCTAGTCCCCGCTGCCGTGGTGATTTGGTATGCGACTAGTGGAGCGGATTTCAAAAGGAGCCGGAACTAACCTGGAGATGAACGATAATGGATTGCCTCAAGATACCGGGATGCTCATAGAAATGAACTCGGAAATGAACTCGCATGGGGAAATGGATAATTGCTTTGCGGCCGCGATCACTCTATGAGACTCCTGCCCAAAAACAGTGAATACTCCTGGGCGATGTACTCCGTTCTGTATTTTGGTTTTTTCTATATCGATCCCATCGTGAGCCACGCGAGTGCAAAGGTGTGGTTCTTTACCGTGCTGGCGACGGTGGTCTTTCTGTTTTTGTATTTTTCCATATTCTGGGTGAGCTGCCGGCAGGGTCTGGTGCACCTTGCTGCCATGGTTTTGATGGGGATGGCCTTTGCCAAGTACAACGGGGGAGCAACAACTCTTTTCATCTTCGCCGCGGCTTGCGGACCTTTCGTTGTGGCCGATGAGATTGCTGGTATTAAGTTATTGCTGGCGGTTGAGGCCGCAGCCGGGCTTACCTATTGGGTTCTGCACCTCAACGCCTGGTTCCTGCTGTTCGGATGCGGACTTACTTTCGTCGTGGGCGCAAGTAACATTCATTTTGCTCAGCGCAATAGAAGCAACAAGAAGTTGATCCGGGCTCAGGAAGAGATTGAGCACCTCGCTACAGTGGCCGAACGGGAACGCATCGCGCGCGATCTGCACGATGTTCTGGGCCATACACTCTCGGTGATCATCCTCAAATCGGAACTCGCAGGGAAATTAATGGATCGCGACCCTCAGCGCGCGGGTAATGAAATCCGCGAGGTCGAACAGATTTCGCGTCAGGCGCTGTCGGAAGTCCGTGACGCGATCCGCGGCTATCGCTCGAAAGGATTGTCGGCGGAATTCGCCCAGGCCAAGTCCACGCTGGAGACCGCAGGCGTCGCCGTTCAGTGCGATGTGGTGAAGATTCCTTTACCCGCGCTGCAAGAAGGCGTGCTCTCCATGGCAGTCCGGGAGGCCGTTACGAATGTTGTGCGCCATGCGCAGGCGCGAACTTGCAGGCTGCGACTGGAGCAGCAGAATGGCTCCTGCCGCTTGGAAATCGAAGACGACGGCCGCGGCGGATTTGCCGGCGAAGGCAACGGGCTGCGCGGCATGCGCGAACGCGTGCAAATGTTGGGTGGTACGCTCAGCTGCGAGTCTCAAGCGGGCACCAAACTCACCATTACTCTTCCCCTGAAAGAAGTCACGCCGGCAAACGAGGGCACCGCCAATTGAATCCCACCGCGAAGGACAATCGTAAAACTATTCGCGTGGTTCTCGCCGAAGATCAGGGCATGGTACTGGGAGCTCTCGCGGCGCTGCTCGAAATCGAAGGCGATATCTCAGTTGTGGCTCAGGTGCGTAACGGCAAGCAGGCTCTCGATGCTGTTCTCGCCCACAAGCCCGACGTTCTTATTACCGACATCGAGATGCCGCTCATGACCGGACTCGATGCCGCTGCCGAACTTAAACGCCGGCGTTCCAGCACCCGCGTCATCATTCTCACCACCTTCGCGCGTGCGGGATATTTACGGCGGGCGATGGAAGCCGGAGCGCTCGGATACCTGTTGAAAGATATGCGCGCCGAGGAACTTGCCGACGCTGTGCGCCGCGTGCAGCAGGGATTGCGCGTCATCCACCCCGATCTCGCGACCGAGGCCTGGTCGGAAATGGACCCGCTCACCGATCGCGAACGCCAGGTCTTGCGCTTGGCCGGGGAAGGCATGCAGAGCGGGGACATTGCCGCGGAACTGCGCCTCTCCGAAGGTACGGTCAGAAATTATCTTTCGGAAGCGATCAGCAAAATGGGCGCCAGCAACCGAGTTGAAGCGTCGAGAATTGCCAGAACCAAGGGCTGGCTCTGAATCTGTGCGGTGCGCCGAACCGCAGGCCCAAAATAAGCATGTTGGCACTGCCGACGCCTCCGAACGCCTTCGGTGCCACGAAAAATCTAATACTATAGCTTCATGCCCTCGGCCTACATCCTCGGCATTGAAAGTTCCTGCGATGAAACTGCGGCGGCCGTGGTGCGTTCGGGAGAGCGGCTTATCTCTAACGTTGTTGCCTCGCAGATCGCGACGCATCAGCCCTATGGCGGCGTAGTGCCCGAGTTGGCATCGCGCGAACACCTGCGAGCTATCGTTCCCGTCGTCCGCCAAGCACTGGCTGAAGCCAATCAGACTTACAACTCCTTAGACGCGATCGCAGTCACGCAAGGCCCGGGTCTTGCCGGAGCGTTGCTGGTGGGCATCAGCTATGCCAAGGCGCTGGCCTTCGCGCTCGACAAGCCGCTGATTGCGGTCAACCACCTCGAAGGGCATATTCATGCGGTTCTGCTGGAAGAGCGGCAGAAAGGCAATCACGAACTGCAATTTCCGGTGCTGGCTCTGGTGGTGTCGGGAGGACACACGCATTTGTATCTCGCGGCCCGGAAGAATGACAGTTGGACCTACGAAAATATTGGCCACACTCGCGACGACGCAGCCGGCGAGGCTTTCGACAAGGTCGCGAAATTGATCGGGCTGGGTTATCCCGGTGGCCCGATCATCGACCGGCTCGCTCCGCATGGCGATTCGAGCGCAGTAAAGTTCCCGCCGGCACAAATTAAACACCGCGATCGCCGGGAGCGCCGCGGCGAGAAAGCAGTGGAAATCGATCGCCCGCGCTTTGATTTTTCCTACAGCGGCATTAAGACTGCTGTGCTGCGTTACGTTGAAGTTCACCAGATGCGCGCGGCGATCGAACTCCGCAGCAAGGCTCTGGCTAATATTTTGCAGCCGAAGCTCGAAGATTACCTGGCCGCTTCCGACCGCCAGACTCTCGATTTGGTCGCTTCGTTTCAGCGCGCCATGGTTGAAGACCTGGTCGGCAAAACTCTGGCGGCGGCTCGCGCCTGCGACGTAGCTACGCTTTTCGTAACCGGAGGAGTGGCGGCCAACAGCGAATTGCGCAAAACATTTGAACGCGAAGGCGCCCAGGAAGGTGTGCCGGTTTACTTTCCATCGCGAGCGCTTTCGACCGACAACGCCGCCATGATTGCCGCCGCCGCCTACCCTAAATTCTTAGCCAAGGATTTTGCCGCGATGGATTTTTCGGCCGAAGCCAGCCTCGCGTTACGCTAGTCAGAGATCGCGGAAAAAGTAACGGTTGATTTCGAAATGCCGCTACTTGCCGGCTTCTTGGCTCTGGCTTTTCCCCATCACCGCGTCCAGCGCCTTATCGAGCTGGCTCTGAATATCGATATCTTTGTAAATGGCGAAGTTGGCGCGTTTTTCTTTTTCATCGAAGCCGCTGGCGCGGCCGGCAACAATGATGATCGGAATATTGGCGGTCTCCGGGTTTTTCTTCAGTGCGGTGATTAATTCGCTGCCTGACATTTTCGGCATCTGCATGTCGGTTACGATCACATCCGGGTGAACCCGCTCGAGAATCTGCAAGGCCTCCACGCCATTGGTGGCAGATTCCACCGCATAGCCACGCTCTTCCAGAGAGCGGCATACGGTGTAGCGAATCAGCATGGAATCGTCGACCACCAGCGCTACGGCAGGCATGAGCTTGCAACGTGCGGAATGCACGCCCCCGGCCCGCAGATTAGCAGCGTGGCTCAGCGGGAACAAGCGGGAACACAGCACTCATAGTTACTGTGGTGACTCAACGGGTCGTGTTCCGCCATCGCGGGCTAGGATTCCTGGGCTTCGCCGTCGACACTCTCTTCGATGCTCATGTCCCTAAGTTCGCTGGATTCGAAGATTTCGCGGCATTCAAGGCATTCCACGAACTCGGCATCTTCGTCGCGGCTGACGATTTGCACGCGCGGGTGCTTGCAAGGCTGGTTGTTCGCGTCTTTCGGCTGGGAGAACGGCTTTGAGGTCATAAATCCGGAAACGTCGCCCTCTTAAATACGTGGAGGAACGATTCGCGGGAATTTCCCGGTATTTTAGCCTCACTTTGTCAGTTGTCAAGTCCTTGTTGATAAATTTTAGTAGCATAGGACAAAACTGGATCCGAGGGGTTTTACGAAAGCTGACGGAATCCCGACCAAAATAATCGCCAACACCTAACCCATTCAATCGCGAATAGTTACCATTCGACTAAAATTCTGACCCTTGAGTGGAAGCCCTTGCGTCATTCTGGAGTTTGGACGTAGAATGGAATTGCGATAGAAAAGGTCGCAATTAAGTCCGACTGAATAGGTCGGCGTTCGACTTTGATCGTGTGACGAGATGTTAAAGCTAACCAAGAAGGCGGATTATGCACTGATGGCCATGAAGCACTTGGCCGACCATGCCCAGGCGGGCACGGGCAGTGCCAGCGCGAAAGATGTTGCCGATTCATTCGGCATCCCGCCTGAGGCATTGGCGAAGATACTACAGCGATTGGCCAAGGCTGGTTTGCTGCTCTCGCATCATGGCACTCATGGCGGTTACAGGCTGGCGCGGGCCGCGCATACGATTTCGGCCTTCGAAGTGATACAGGCCATCGACGGGCCACTGTTTATCACGTCTTGTGTCACGGTTCGTGGAGAATGTGGCCAGAGCGATCGTTGCAACATTCGCGAACCCCTGCGCAAGGTGAATGAAAGCATAGAAGCGGTGCTGAAGCGCATCAAGATTTCGCATATGAGGGAAGAGCCGGACGCGGCAGAAAGCGCTGTTGGCAAGCCGGCCGAGCTGGTGACGATCGTCTGAGCGGTAGATTGAAGACTGACAGCCCAGGAATCAAAAAGGTAGGAGACGCAATTATGAGCACGGATGTAAGAATCCCCCAGGAACTTGGAATCACAAAACACGCCACTCCGCAGGGAGTGAAGCTGCCCATCTATATGGACAATCACGCCACCACGCGCATGGATCCGCGCGTATTGGAAGAGATGCTGCCTTACTTCATGGAGAAGTTCGGCAACTCGGCCAGCCGTAATCACTCATTCGGTTGGGCAGCCGAAGAGGGCGTAGAAACAGCGCGCGAACGCATCGCAAAGCTGATCGGCGCCACCACCAAGGAAATCATCTTTACTTCGGGCGCCACCGAGAGCGACAACCTCGCCATTAAGGGCGTTGCCGAAATGTATCGCGAGAAGGGCAACCACATTATCACTGCGGTCACCGAGCACAAGGCGGTGCTCGATACCTGCAAGCGCCTGGAGAAATATGGTTATCGCGTTACCTACCTGCCGGTGCAAAAGGACGGTCTGATCGATCTTGAGGACCTTAAACGCGCCATGGACGACAAAACCATCCTGGTGACTATCATGGCCGCGAACAACGAAATTGGCGTGCTGCAGCCGATTGCAGAAATCGGCAAGCTCTGCCACGAACGCGGCGTGATTTTCCACACCGACGCGGTGCAGGCAATCGGTAAAATTCCCATCGACGTGATCAAGCAGAATATCGACCTGGCGTCGATTACTGGCCACAAGATTTACGGTCCGAAGGGTGTGGGCGCGTTATATGTGCGCCGGAAAAATCCGCGTGTGCAGATTTCTCCCGGCATTGACGGTGGCGGCCACGAGCGCGGTATGCGTTCCGGTACGCTCAATGTCCCGGGCATCGTTGGCCTGGGCAAAGCGTGCGCCCTCGCTTCGGAGGAAATGTCCCGCGAGGCAGTTCAATTGGGCGGTTTGCGTGATCGTCTGCGCGACCGCATCATGAGCCGTCTGGACGAGACCTACATCAACGGTTCTATGGAACATCGNNGCGGTTTCCAGCGGTTCGGCATGCACCTCCGCGACGCTTGAGCCATCTTATGTATTGAAGGCTTTGGGCACCGGCGACGACCTGGCGCATAGTTCGATCCGTTTCGGCATCGGCCGCTTCAACACGGCTGCCGAGGTCGATTACGTGGCCGACCGCGTGATCGAAACCGTCGAACGGCTGCGCGAACTTTCTCCGCTCTACGAGATGGCGAAGGAAGGCATCAATCTGAAGGACGTGAAGTGGGCGGGAGAGTAACCAGTACCGAGTACCTAGTACCGAGAAAGCAGCGAAGCGGCGTGAGAAGCTAAAAGAGAAGCGCGACGCCACAGATTCTAGAATTTAGGAGAAAAAAATGTCATATAGCGATAAGGTAATCGATCATTACAACAATCCCCGCAACGTCGGCTCCATGGACAAGAGCAGCGCGGACGTGGGCACAGGCCTGGTCGGCGCACCCGAGTGTGGCGACGTGATGAAGTTGCAGATCAAGGTCAATCGCGAGACCAACGTGATTGAAGAAGCCAAGTTCAAGACTTTTGGCTGCGGCTCCGCGATCGCCTCGTCCTCACTGGCCACCGAGTGGGTCAAAGGCAAGACCGTGGATGAAGCTCTCACCATCAAGAACATGGACATTGTGAAGGAGCTGTCGCTTCCTCCGGTAAAGATCCATTGCTCGGTATTGGCTGAAGACGCCATCCGCGCTGCGATCGGCGACTGGAAGAAAAAGCA
>PLUI01000266.1 GCA_003164855.1 Acidobacteriaceae bacterium | reverse complement strand
GCATGTTGATTCAGGTCGGCTACGAATTGATCTTTTACTGTCCACAAGAAACGCCGATGATACTTATGGTCAACGTCCATTATTCTCGCGCCGCGGATATCGTCACCCCCGATCTCCTGATTACAGATCCGAAAACGCCAATCACGGCGTATCGGGACGGCTTTGGAAACTGGTGCAGCCGGATTGTGGCGCCCATCGGGAGAATCCGCCTGACCAGCACCGGGGTGGTCAGAGACTCGGGCGAAGCCGACGTGCTGACGCCCTCCGCTCAACAGCACCCTTTGCAGGAATTGCCGGAAGATACTTTGGTCTTCCTGTTGGGCAGCCGGTATTGCGAGACCGATCTGCTGTCCGATGCAGCGTGGTCGCGGTTCGGCCAGTCGATGCCGGGATGGCCGCGCGTCCAGGCGATCTGCGATTTTGTCCACAACCACATCACTTTCGATTATCAAAAAGCGCGGCCCACGCGGACAGCGTGGGAGGCGTTCAACGAAGGTGTGGGCGTCTGCCGCGACTACGCGCACCTGGCGATCGCGCTCTGCCGCTGCATGAATATTCCGGCGCGGTATTGCACCGGATACCTTGGCGACATGGGGACGCTGCCGCCTTACGGCTTGATGGATTTTGCCGCCTGGATTGAAGTTTATCTCGGCGGCGCGTGGCACACGTTCGATCCCCGGAACAACATGCCCAGGATTGGACGAGTGCTCATCGCGCGCGGCCGCGATGCAACCGATGTCGCCATCGCCACCACGTTTGGCCCATATACCCTGGAGGGCTTTAAAGTCTGGACGGATGAAATCGCGGAGCCTGTGCCACAGGTGCGTTTGGCATGAAAAGCATGAAAGCGTATTAGTTCTGCTGGCCGCATCACATAGTCACGGCATTAGGAATCGACCGGCTCCATGTCGACGGCGACCTTGAGCGTATGAGCCCCACCGCCCAGGATTAAGCCGCGCAGAGGACTTACGTCACCGTAATCCCGGCCCCAGGCGAGCGTCACGTGGCCGTTCGAAGGGACAATGTTGTTCGTGGGATCTACATCAAGCCAGCCGATTCCCGGACAATAAGCCGACACCCAGGCGTGGGAAGCGTCGGCGCCCACCAGCCTCGGCCGCCCCGGAGGTGGATAGGTTCGAAGGTATCCACTTACATAACGTGCCGCGAGATTCAGGGAGCGGAGGCAGGCGATTTGCAGGTGGGCGAAATCCTGGCAGACGCCCCGCCGTTTCCGGAAGACCTCTTCGGTTGGCGTCCGGACGTTCGTGACCTTCGAATCGAAGCGGAAGTCCTTGTGGATGCGTGCCGTCAGGTCCAGAAGGGCTTCCGGCAATGGCCGGCCGGGCGTAAACGACTGGAGAGCATAGGAAGCAAACTCCGGCCGTACCCGGATGCGTGGCGACTCAAATCCAAACTGGTAGGCTTCGAGGCCCGCTGCGCTGTGATCGCCTGGAAGCGACCTGGCTGCCTCTTCCCAAGGCAACGGCAGCTGAGGCAAAGGCTTCGCATTGGCTGCCATGATTACCTCGCTCCGCGCCTCGACCACCAACTCACTGTGCGGCTCCTGAATGGTGAAAAAGCAAAGAACGTTCCCAAAAGAATCCACACGCCCGGTGCGCGTTGCCGGGCGCGGTTGGATATGTAGCTCGCTGTGAGCCACCTGGTGATGCGGCAAAGCGCGCGGCTTCAGACACGCCACGTGGGTTCCGGCCGACACGGGATATTTGTATTGATAAGTGGTCCGATGAACGATTTTATAAATCATTGTCCTAATATCATTATGCGAGAATCATTGAACGAAGATCGTGGAGCGAAGATCATTGGCCTATGGAGATGGGCAACGTCCGGGCGTGGCTAAAGTATCTGTTCGATAAGTTATTCGACCAGGAAGGCAGCAATCCTTCCAGTCCCTTCAGGAAACCTGCAAGCCGGGTGAGCCCATCGGACCCGTTCGCCGCCGAGGCGCCCGGCAAAGGATACTTTAACTTTCGCAAATCGAAACTTCGTAACAATGCCAGCGCACCCCGCATCGCTTTTAAGTCAGCCGCGAGATGCCGAGGAAGCTTTTGATAGAGATCGGCGAGGTGGCTCAGTTGAAAGTCCAAAGAACGGGGATTCGTCTCATCCGCCATGATCACATCCAGCACGGCTAAGGGCTGCAAGGTCGTGTAGTACCGGGTCCGATAAGTCATAGAGCTATCCGCAACCTCGAGCAAGCAGTCCAAAAGCGTCCAATCCTGCTCGGTCAGAGGCGTAGTGATCTCGCGGAGTTGCCGGGTCAAATAGATCGCGCGCTCCAGCCGCCGGCCAATGGTCATGAACAACCAGCCCAAACCGCGGTTGATGTTTTCCCGCTCCATTCCGGAGAATGCAGAAAGTAGTTCCAAACTGTCCGTCAACAGCCCCGGATACTCGAGAAACGGCGTGCCGCCCCCGATCTGAATCGAGTCCCGCAACTGGCCGATGAGGAACATCATATCGGCCGACAATCGCTCGCGAATGGTGCCACCAGTCCGGTATACCTCGGCCAGAGTGCACGCCAGACTGTCAGGCCGCTTGGCATCCGTCAGCAGTGAGGTTATTTCCTGTTCAAGTTCAGCCGAAGTCGGCCGCCGGCGTTTAGCTTTTGGCAACTTGCTGTGTCTCGATTCCAGGCACCTGTGCAGCCGGATCAGGCAGCCGAGATCCGCTTCCTCTGAGCGCCGTATGCGAGGGATCATGGCGCGCAAGATCCGGGCGATGTTTTCCGCTCGCTCGACATATCGGCCCAACCAGAAGGCATTGTCGGCAACACTACTCGGCACCACCCGCGAGACCCGGCGCAACTCCACCGGCTCATTCCGCGGGGGCAGCATACTGAACGTATCGACGGGGCTATCCCACAGGACCCATGCGTCCTTGCTATGGCCGCCGCGCTGCATCGAGACGACCGATCCTTCCGCTTCGGCAACCCGTACCAGTCCTCCCGGAATCGCAATCCACCCGCTTCCGGTATTGAGCACGTAAGTGCGCAGCACCACGCTCCGTGAGTTGAGAGATCCGTTATCCCACACCGGCGCCGTGGACAAAGCGACCTGCTCCTGCGCCACATACTCGTGCGGGCGGGCCCGCAATCGCTCGACAAACTTGCCCTTCTCGGCGTGCGGGAGTTCGGCTCCAAAGACGGGCTCCATGCCGCTAGAGGGAAAAGCCGGTTTCACCACCACCGAGTCGAGATGGTCGAGCACCCAATCGAGCGCGTACGGCTGCCCGCACCACCAGGTGGCGACGGAGGGAAGTTTAAGCTTCTCGCCCAGCAATTGTGTGGAGAGGCCGGGAAGGAAGGGCATAATCGCGGCCGACTCAATCAGACCGCTTCCCAGCGCGTTTGCCACCTTCACATTTCCGGCGACGATGGCATCAACGAGGCCGGGCACGCCGAGAAGCGAATCTCCCCGCAGTTCGAGAGGATCGCAAAAACTATCGTCCACACGGCGCAAAATCACATCGACCTTCTCCAGTCCGTCGACCGTCTTGAGATGCACGCGGCGGTTGCGCACCGTCAGGTCCTTGCCCTGGACTAGAGTGAACCCCAGATAGCGCGCGATATAGGAGTGTTCGAAGTAAGTCTCGTTGAGCGGTCCGGGGGTGAGCAATACGATTCGCGGGTTATCACGCTGGGCGAGGTTGGTGAGTGCTTCGCGTTGCGCGCGGAAAAACGGAGCGAGGCGCAACACGTTCGAAGTGCGGAAGAGATCGGGCAAAACGTCGGCGACGATGATGCGATTCTCCAGCGCATAGCCGCTGCCCGAAGGCGCTTGCGTGCGATCAGCCAGCACCCACCACTGGCCGTCGGGCGAGCGGGCAAGATCGACGGCCAGCATATGCAGATAGCTGTGTGCGGGAACACGCACGCCCACGAGCGGCCGCAGAAATGCGGGGTTTGCGTAGAGAAGTGCGGCTGGAAAGCGGCCCTGCACCAGAAGGCTCTGCGCCCCATAGAGATCCTCGAGGAGCAGACTGAGCAACTGGGCGCGCTGAATAATGCCGGCTTCGATGTAGCGCCACTCGTCCGCCGGAATCAGCAGCGGAACGATATCGATCTGCCAAGCCCGGCTTGCCCCGAGCGGATCGCCGTAAATGTTGTACGTGATCCCGTTCTCGCGAATGCGGCGCTCGGCACGGGCCCAGCGCCGTGCCAGTTCCTCGTGGCCAATAGCCCGAAGGGACTCCATCAGGTGGGTCCAGTGCGGGCGTGGAGTCACGCCATCGGCCGACAATTCGTCGTAGGCAGTTCCGTAGCGGAGCGGAGTCTGACATAAATCCACCGTCATGGGACAAGCCCCAGCTTCTCGACGCGGCTCTGTTTCCCAGGGGGAGGAAAGCGCAGGTCCAGAGTCATGGGAAAGATCGGGTTAGTCTCTTCCTCTGGCACCGCAATACGCCCGGGTGGCGAGCCGGATACTTGGAAACGCTGGCGGCGGCGGTCCTCAGCCTCCGTTGCGTTAACAGGGCGGGCTGTATAAGCGCGCCCATCCGGCGATTCCACATGGTAGCTGCATCGGCCTATCGAACGCTCTTTCCAGCGGTCAATAATGTCGAAGGTTAAGGGGGCGTGCACGGGAACTATCGGATGTAACACCGCCGAGAGCTGCCGGGCGCGAAAACGTACGCCAGCAACCGCCGCTCCTGGTTGAGCAGGAGCTGGTTGAGCAGGAGCTGGTTCAGCAGGAGCTGGTTCAGCAGGAAAATGCTCGCCCGTGGAATAGAGTGGCACCCTGCGACCGTTGCATGTAACTGCATAGCGGGATCCAGTGGCGAATCCAGATACCTTCACCTGAATCCGCTCGAACGACGAGTCCACGGCGCGAACGGTTTGGCCGGAGGTAGTCTCTTCCGCAAGAACATTCCAGGGCTCGAGGGCGTGACGCAGTTCGAGTTCGACTCCCTCAGCAGCGATCGATCCGATCTTCGGAAAGCGAAACTCCAGGTGGGACGCAAACCACTTCTCTTCGAAATTGTAGCCGCACGCCCGCAAGCAACTGATCACATCGAAAAAGTCGCGCCTGACAAAATACGGCAGCATAAAACGATCATGAAGCGCGGTGCCCCAGCGTACCAGACCGCCCTCGAATGAACGTTTCCAAAACATGCTTACCAACGCGCGGATGAGCAGCATCTCGATAAGACCCATTTTGACATGCGGAGCCATTTCAAAGGCACGCAATTCGAGCAAACCGAGGCGCAACCCGCGACCTTCCGGGGGGAAGAGTTTGTCGATGCAGAACTCGGCGCGATGCGCGTTACCCGTGACGTCCACGAGCAGGTTGCGGAACAATCCATCCAACATAGCCGGCGGGCAGTCCTTCGCAGGTAAATTACTAAAGGCGACCTCCAATTCGTACAAGGCGTCCATGCGTGCTTCGTCGACGCGCGGAGACTGGCTCGTTGGGCCAACATACATGCCGGAAAACAGGTACGAGAGCGACGGATGGTTCTGCCAGAACGTCAGCATGGCGCGCAGCAGATCCGGACGGCGCAGCAAAGGGCTGTCCAGCACGGTCGCTCCGCCGATCACGATGTGGCTGCCGCCGCCGGTGGCGAGATGGCCACCGTCATAGCCGAACTTTTCAGCGGTCAGCCGATTATGGCGCGCTTCCTCGAAGAGTACCGTGTTGATCTGTTCGAGTTCGTCCCAATTGCTCGCGGGTGGCAAGTTTACTTCCAGAACTCCGGGATCGGGTGTGAGGCTGAAGGATCGCAACCGCGGATCGGAAGGCGGGGCGTAGCCCTCCAGCCACACCGGCTTCTGCAGAAACTGGCACGTATCCTCGACGGCGGCGACCAGGTCCAGGTAATCCGCAAGCTTGGACGCATATGGCAAAAACACGTGCAAGCGGCCTTCTCGAGCCTGCACGCAGAGCGCGGGCCGGATCAGTTCCGGCGCAGTTTCCGCGGTTGCCGAAAGAGCAGCCAGCGGATCTGCCACGGGATTTTTCTGGAAGAGATCCATCCGCCGGCTCGGGCGTGATGGAAGCTTGATCCGGGCTTCAAATTGCCCAGCGAACGGTGCAGCCTCGTACTCGTATTCGAGTTCATCAGGCGCCACCCAGGGCATCGACTCGGTCGCTATGCGGTAGCCGATTGGGGAATCGCCGGGCAACAATAACAGGCGTTCCGGACGGGGAAACCACAACTGGCTCGACCAGCACAACCGGCCCGCCGGTTGACGGCGGCGAATGGGCAAAATGTATCCGGTCGGCTCCGTCAACTCAGCTTCGCTGTTGTAGGCCGAAAGCACGTTCTCGAAGCTTACCTGAAGACGGCGCGTGAGCGCTTCTATGAACTTCAAAGCATCGGCCGCGCCGAAACCATAATCCTGACCTTCGCGAGCGATGAGATCGATATTCTCCCAAATGGGGATACGGTCGAGGCGCCAGGAGCAGCTCAGCGCCCAACGAGGCAAGCGCTCGCCGGGATACCATTTGCCTTGTCCATAGTGAAGTAGTGCGCCGTGCGCCAGCTTTTCGCGGAGGCATCGGATGAGAGACAAGCCGCGGGTTCGCTTCATCGGTCCCAGAGCATCGATGTTCCATTGCGGGCTCTCAGGCTCGTCGATGCCGACGAACGTCGGCTCGCCGCCCATGGTNNTCCTGTGCTTCCAGGTCCGCGTCGACGCGATGCGCCACCTGTTCGACCTGCAGCCAATCCTCCTCGGTGAAGGGCTTGGACGGCCGCGGTGCTTCATTCAAGCGGCGAATGGACATGGAATAGCTGAAGTCCACGTTGGCCAGCTCAACCGTGCCCTCGATGGGCGCGGCCTTGGAAGCGTTCGGGGTGCAGACGAGCGGGATGTGCCCCTCGCCGGCGAACAGGCCCGAGGTCGGATCCATCCCCATCCAGCCCGCACCCGGCAAAAATACTTCCGCCCAGGCATGGAAGTCGGCAGAGTCAGCTTGCGGACCGCTCGGGGCGTCCGACTTCGGCTCGTCCGGCGCTCTCTCGTCCGCTGCCAACTGAATCAGATACCCGGAGACGAAGCGTGCCGCGATTCCCAAGTGTCGGAGAACCTGCACCAGCAGCCATGACGAGTCCCGGCAGGATCCCGTGCCCTTTTCGAGGGTCTGCTCGCATGTCTGGACGCCCGGATCCAGCCGCGTCACGTAACCAATCTCGTTTCGCACCCTCCGATTCACGTTGACCAAAAAGCTGATCGTTCCTTGCGTCTCGCGGGAAAGCGTCCTAAGAAAAGTCTGGAGCAGGGGCCCGGCCGGCTCGGCCGAGCGATAGGGCTCGAGATCCTTAGCCAGCTCCAGAGCGTATTCAAAAGGGTAGTCTGCGACTTCTGGTTCCAGGAAAAAATCGAACGGATTGAAGGGGGATAGCTCCGCGAAGAGGTCGACCTCAACGCGGAATTCGTTGGTCTTGTCCGGGAAAAGAAGACGCGCCAGATGATTGTTGTGGGCGTCGAGCTGCCAATTAAGAAGGTGAGCGGTCGGAGTGACGCTAAGCGAGTAGCTGAGGATTGGCGTTCGACAATGCGGGGCGGGACGCAACCGTATAACCTGCGGACCGATTGAGACCGCTTTGTCGTAACGGTACCGTGTCCAATGATTGAGAGCAACCTGTATGCTCATGCAGCCTCATGCGGCCCACGCCTGGAGTTTCCGGTTCGTTCTGACTTCGCTACTGTTGTTGCTGAGCATTCACCAAATGTAGCTGTTGGCTCTCGTCAAGAAATTGGGACCACTCTTCGTCCGCCGCAAACTCTTCGTCGGGAGGGAGCACGGCTTGGGACGGCGTGACCCGAACTCGAACTTGGAGCTGCGTGTCTGCTCTTCCCATCATCATACCCATGGTGGGTGGAACGTCGG
>PLUI01000034.1:826-21355 GCA_003164855.1 Acidobacteriaceae bacterium | reverse complement strand
ACTGGCCGACCGCTTGCATCGCATGCAACGGCGCGAACTACCAGATGGTTGGGACAAGAACCTGCCTACGTTTCCGGCGGACGCCAAGGGCTTGGCTACGCGCGAGAGTTCAGGAAAGGTACTGAATGTGCTGGCGCAAAACATTCCATGGCTGATGGGCGGTTCGGCTGACCTGGCAACTTCGAACAAGACGACGCTTACGGGCGCAGGCGACTTTCAGCCGGGCGAGTATGCCGGACGCAATCTGCATTTTGGCGTGCGCGAGCACGTGATGGGCGCGAGTGTGAATGGGCTTACGGTTTCTGGAATCCGCGCGTTCGGAGCTACTTTCTTTAATTTCAGCGATTACATGCGGGCCAGCATCCGGCTTTCCGCGCTGATGGAGGTTCCGTCAATTTTCATTTTCACGCACGACTCGATCGGTCTGGGCGAAGACGGCCCAACGCATCAACCGATCGAGCAATTGGCTTCGTTGCGTGCGATGCCAAATCTGGTTGTGCTTCGTCCCGCCGATGCGAACGAAGTGGTCGAAGCGTGGAAGATCATCGCCCAGTTGCAACACCAACCCGTGGCATTGGTGCTGACACGGCAAGCGCTTCCAACTTTTGACCGCACGAAGTACGGCGCGGCTTCCGGCACGGCAAGAGGAGCATATATTCTCGCCGACGCCCCTGCCGGCAAACCAGACGTTATTCTGATGGGCACGGGCAGCGAAGTTTCGCTCTGCGTCGAGGCCTACGAAAAGCTCAAGGGGGAAGGCATCCACGCGCGCGTGGTGAGCATGCCGTCGTGGGATATCTTTGAACAGCAGGACACGGCTTACAAAGAAAGCGTGCTGCCTTCTTCGGTCACGGCGCGGGTTTCGGTAGAAATGGCGGCGACTTTTGGCTGGGAGCGATATGTTGGACTGAAAGGACGCAAGATCGGCATGCACCGGTTCGGCGCGTCGGCCCCATTGAAAGACTTGCTGAAGTTTTTCGGCTTCACGACAGACGCGGTAGTTGCGGAAGCACGTAAAGCGATTACGGAAAAGTAAACGGCATTTTTTTGGGTAGTGAGTTTGCCGGCCTTGGGGAAAAGGGTCGTCGAGCTTCGCTCGAACGGACAGCCGGGGCGGCTGTCCCCACATGATCAAGGAGAAATCATGATGCAGCCAACTGGAGTTCTGGAAACCTCAAAAGCTACGAATCCTCTGAAAGCATTGCTCGGCTATGGGCAGTCGATGTGGCTCGACTACATCCGGCGCGACCTGATCACGAGCGGCAGCCTGAAAACAATGATTGAAGATGACGGTCTCCGGGGGATGACTTCGAATCCGTCGATCTTCGAGAAGGCCATCGCCGAAAGCTCGCTTTACGACGATATGTTGAAGTCGCTGGCTTCGCGCCCTGACCTCAACGCGACTGCCCGCTACGAACAGATTGCGATTCGCGACATTCAAGACGCCGCCGATGTGCTGCGCCCGGTGTATGAGAGTTCGAAATTTCGGGATGGGTATGTGAGCCTTGAGGTCTCTCCGCTGCTCGCGCTGAAAACCCAAGAGACAATTGAAGAAGCCCGCCGTCTGTGGAAGGCCGTGAGTCGCGAAAATGTGATGATCAAGGTGCCGGGCACGGCGGAAGGATTGCCTGCAATTCGCCAACTGATTGGCGAAGGCATCAACATCAACGTGACGTTGTTGTTCGCTCAGGAAGTGTACGAGAAGGTAGCGGAAGCCTATATTGCCGGGCTGGAAGACCTGGCGATGCGTGGCGGTAATCTAAAGAAAACGGCGGGAGTCGCCAGCTTCTTCATCAGCCGCATCGACACGCTGGTTGATTCGATGATCGAAGACAAGTTGAAGGCCACCAAGGATGCGCAACAGCAGGCGCTCTTGAAGAGCTTGCTGGGCAAGGTTGCAATCGCCAATGGAAAGCTGACCTACCAGCGCTACCAGCGCATATTCAGCGGGCCGCGATGGGACGCGTTGGCGGCGAAGGGAGCGCAGACCCAGCGCGTGCTGTGGGCGAGCACCAGCACGAAAAATCCCGCTTATCGAGACGTGATGTACGTTGAGGAACTGATCGGTACTGACACGGTGGACACCATGCCTCCGGCCACGGTCGATGCCTTTCGCGATCACGGGCGGTTGCGCAACAGCCTCACCGAAGACGTTGCCGGCGCGCAAAAAGTGATGGACGATCTGGCGAAGGCCGGCATCTCGATTAAGGAAGTGACTACCAAGCTGACCAGTGACGGAGTGAAACTGTTTGCCGACGCTTTCCACAAGTTGCTGGCCGCGGTGGAAAAAAGCGTTCAGCAAAAAGGAAAGAACGCTTGAGCCGACTGAAGACCTCACTGCCAGAATGTCTTGCCGCCTCAGTAAAGACTGCCATCATCGACTGGCAGACGACCGGCTTAGCGACGCTAGCGGTAGCAGTCCAGAAAGCACTTGCATAGTTTCGAAGGCCGGGCGGGACTCTTCGACTTCTCTCAGGGCAGGCTGCCAACGCTGCTTTGCGATTAAGGAGCAGAACATGCAGTTGGGAATGGTAGGTCTAGGGCGCATGGGCGCGAACATGACACGCCGCCTGATGCGCGGCGGACATCAACTGGTCGTTTCGGATCTGAGTGCGGACTCGGTGAAGCAACTGGCGGGCGAAGGCGCTGGCGGGTCATCGTCGTTGGAAGACCTGGTGACAAAGCTCACGCCGCCCCGTGCGGTTTGGGTGATGGTGCCATCGGGTAGTGCGACGGAACAGACCGTGCAGAAGCTTGCGCTGCACATGCAATCCGGCGACGTGATTATTGACGGGGGCAATTCCTATTTCAAGGACGATGTGCGTCGGGCGGGCGAGGTCAAAGGCAAAGGCATTCACTACATAGACGTTGGCACCAGCGGCGGAGTATGGGGCATCGACCGCGGTTACTGCATGATGATTGGCGGACCCGACGAAGCCGTGCAGCGGCTTGATCCCATCTTTAAGACCCTGGCCCCCGGCAAAGGAGATATTCCGCGCACTCCGGGCCGGGAAAAGCTGGGAGGCACGGCCGAGGAAGGGTACATCCACTGCGGGCCCTCGGGTTCCGGACACTTTGTGAAAATGGTCCACAACGGAATCGAATATGGCATCATGCAGGCTTACGCCGAGGGCTTCGACATCTTCAAGAACGCAACCAGCAAGGAGTTGCCAGAAAATATTCGCTACGATCTGAATCTTCCGAACATTGCCGAAGTTTGGCGGCGTGGCAGTGTCATCAGTTCGTGGCTGCTGGATCTGACTGCGATGGCCCTCACCGAGAATCCCACGCTTTCCGAATACGAGGGTTATGTGCAGGATTCGGGCGAGGGACGCTGGACCATCCAAGCTGCAATCGAAGAGGCGGTGCCGGCGGAGGTGTTGACGGCGGCATTGTACGTGAGGTTCCGGTCGCGACAACAACACACATTTGCCGAGAAGATGCTTTCCGCGATGCGACAAAAGTTCGGCGGACACGTGGAAGCTGGGGAAGGGGCTGGCGGGGCTGCGACGAAGATCAAGAAGACTGCATAAAGCCCGCGGCGATTCTAAGGACCTTATGATGGCTCAATTGGCGGAAAAACCTACGGCGGCCGCGCCGCGTGTCGGCAAACAAGGCGATCCTTGCGTGATGGTGATCTTCGGCGCTGCCGGGGACCTAACGGCGCGCATGTTGATTCCCGCGCTTTATAATCTCGCCCGGGCCGATTTGCTATCGAAAGAGTTCGCGGTGCTGGGCGTGGCGCGCGCGCAAATGTCGGACGAAGATTTTCGCAAGAGAATATTGGACGACGTGAAAGAATATTGCGGCGACTGCATCGACGATTCCACTTGGGATACGTTCTCCCGGCGCTTCTATTACTTTGCCGGCGATTTCAGCGACGATAAGCTTTATCCGCAAGTTAAGGATCATCTCGCCAAGATCGACCAGGATCACGCAACCAAGCAAAATGTTTTTTACTACCTGGCGACTGCTCCCAGTTACTTCGGTCCGATTGTCGAGAAGCTCGCAGCCAACGGATTGATGGAACAAAACGACGGCCACTGGCGCCGAGTGATCATCGAAAAGCCCTTCGGCCACGATTTGGAATCGGCTAAGACCTTAAACCAGCAAATCCTCAAAGTGGCGGATGAAAAACAGATTTATCGCATCGACCATTATCTGGGCAAAGAAACCGTCCAGAACATAATGGCGTTCCGCTTCGCCAACGGAATCTTTGAACCAATCTGGAACCGGCGCTACATCGATCACGTGCAGATTTCCGTCGCCGAGACTGTAGGAGTGGAAGGGCGCGGCAGCTATTTTGATCACGCCGGTTCGCTGCGCGATATGGTGCCCAACCACATCATGCAGCTCATCAGCCTGACGACGATGGAGCCTCCAATTTCGTTTGACGCGAATGCTGTACGCGATGAGCAGGCAAAGATACTGCATGCGATTCAGCCCATGCGCGACGAAGAAGTGCTTAACCGGAGCGTGCGCGGCCAGTATGGGGAAGGAACGGTGGGTGGAGAACGTGTTCCCGCCTACCGGTCCGAGAGCGACGTTGCGCCGGATTCCCGGACCGAGACTTACGTCGCGATGAAGCTGCTCATTGACAACTGGCGCTGGGCCGACGTTCCCTTCTACCTTCGCACCGGAAAACGCATGCCGGCGCGCAACACGCATATTGTCATCCAGTTCCGCCAGGCTCCTTTTGTGCTGTTCCGCGATACCTCGGTGGAGCATCTGATGCCAAACCAGTTGGTGTTGCATATCCAGCCGGAAGAAGGCATTTCATTGCAATTCGCCGCTAAAGTGCCCGGCCCGGTAATGCGCCTGGGAACAGTGGACATGAACTTCGAATATCAGCAATACTTCGGAAAGCAGCCGAGCACGGGTTATGAACGGCTGCTGCACGATTGCATGATCGGCGACCAGACACTGTTTCAGCGCGCAGATATGGTGGAGGCGGGTTGGAACGTGGTAAATCCAGTATTGGATCTGTGGAAGGCCCTGCCCCCGCGGAATTTTCCGAATTATGCGTCGGGAACGTGGGGGCCGAAAGAGGCCGACGAATTATTGGAGCGCGATGGCCGGCGCTGGAGGAACTTCGAGAAATGATTCTGGCCGGCGATATTGGTGGAACCAACGCTCGACTGGCCTCCTTTCAATCGCAGAACGGCAATCTGCGCCTAATCGCCGAGCACGTTTTCCCCAGCCGGGAGTATAGCGAACTGGGAGAGATCGTCTGCAAGTTCCTGAACGAATTGTCGGCGCGGCCTGAGGTCGCCTGCTTCGGCATCGCCGGACCAGTACACAATGGGCGAGTGGAAACCTCAAATCTTCCGTGGATCATCGAACAGTCCCGCCTGGCGAAACAGATTGGGCTTCCCGCCACACTGTTGATCAATGATCTGGAAGCCAATGCGTGGGGCATCGGAGAATTAAGTCTGCAGGATCTGACTCCTCTGAACAGCGTGCGGCAGTCGGTTGGGAACCAGGCGGTGATCGCACCCGGAACTGGACTGGGAGAGGCGGGATTATTCTGGAACGGAACTCAACACCAGGTTTTCGCCTGCGAAGGTGGACACGCGGATTTCGCGCCGCAAGGAGATTTGCAGGTGGAGCTGTTGCAGTTTCTTGCCAGCCGATACGGACATGTGAGTTATGAACGCGTACTCTCGGGTCCTGGTCTGGTAAATGTGTACGAATTTCTGCGCAAGAAGGGTGTTGCCGAGGAACCTCCCGGATTCGCCGCGCAAGCTGGCGGGTCGAACGCAGCGGCCGCAATTTCCCACGCCGCGCTGAACGGCACGAATCCCCTGGCGGAGCGGGCCTTGGATCTCTGGGTCGCGGTTTACGGCGCGGAAGCCGGTAATCTGGCGCTGAAAGCGATGGCGACCGGTGGAATTTTTCTCAGCGGCGGAATCTCGCCGAAGATTCTTCCCAAGCTCACAGGACCATTGTTTATGAACGCTTTTGTGGAGAAGGGCCGGCTGCGCCCGCTTCTGGAAGGCATCCCAGTGCGAGTCGTCACTAACGATAAGGCGGGATTGCTGGGGGCGGCTCGGTGTGCAGCCACAAAAAGCAACACCGTGCTGGCAGGGGCGTCGTGAGCGCATCCGTTGAAGTGCGCAGGCTGACCACGCCGCAGGATCTTTTTCAGGCTGCGGCGGAGGAAGTGATCCGTGTCGCCACTGCAGCGGTGGCAGAGCGCGGACGCTTCACCATTGCGCTCTCCGGCGGTTCGACGCCCAGAAACCTCTATACCCTGATCGCAGCCAATGCGAGCACCGGCCTTCCGTGGGCGCAAATATTCTTTTTCTGGGGCGACGAACGGCACGTCCCTCCGACGGATCCAGAGAGTAATTACCGCATGGCGCAAGAAACCTTGCTGTCAAAAGTTCCCGTTCCGCCGGCGAACATCTTCCGCATCCCCGGCGAAAACCCAGACGCTTCCGCGGCGGCTGAAGCTTACGAGCAGACTCTGCGAAAGTTTTTCGTCCCGGCACCGGGCGAATTTCCGCGCTTCGATCTGATCCTGCTGGGCATGGGACCGGATGGCCATACCGCGTCATTGTTTCCGGAGACGGAGGCGTTGCAGGAGAAGTCGCGGCTGGTGGTGGCCAACTGGGTGGAGAAACTGAATACCAGCCGGATCTCACTCACGGTGCCAGTTTTGAACGCGGCACGGCAAGTTGCATTCCTGGTCGGCGGAGCTGACAAGGCAGCAGTTCTACATGAGGTTCTGGAAGGCGATGCCCCAGGCGAGAAATATCCTTCCAAACTGGTGCGGCCCAGCGAAGGCAAACTGATCTGGTTCATTGATCGGGCGGCGGCCAGCGAACTGTCACCGGCTGTGTAAGCCGGGCACCCCAAAAAGCGAGATTAGCCGCGCCACCCGCCGATTTCTTTTAGTCCCTTGCCTCGCGCATGCTCGAAAAGCCGCACGAGATGGCGTGAGTGTTCGAATTCGTGAATGTCCGCCCAGACTTCGGCACGCCAGGCCTTATCGTGCGTAGCGGACGCCCCGCAGGTGGCGCAGCGAGTGTGCAGACTGATGGCGGAAGCTTCCGCCACAGCCGCGCCGGGCAACTCCAGAAAGATGCAGCGAACCTCCAGGATCTCTTCGTTTTCATCGAGCAGGTGTTCGTAACGCAATAGATAGCTGAATCCCAACTTGTGGGCCTCAGCTTCTGCTTCAGCACGGGTATGAAACGGACCATACTCCGCCCGCAGTTGCTCGGTGGAATCGCACGCCATCCAGAAGGTCTCTTTGTAGGCCATTGCCCTCACGACCTGCAATTGCAATCCCGCTTATTTGCGAGTGCGATTACTCGTCAGGTTGGCCAGTGCAATTTATAGGCCGCCAGTGCAGGTCAGCAAACTCGTTATTTCACAACAGCTTACCGCGTCCCAAAGCAGAACCGTACTGAATGCAACGGAAACCTTTTGCAGCAGTTGGTCCGTCGCGCCAAGCATCCGCAGAACGGTTGGACCGTTTCCCTGTAAGAAATCGAAAGTGTTGGCTGTCATCACTACCCCGCAGCTTCATCCTTAGTCGAGCATAGCCGCCAAAGTCCAGCATAGCCGCCGAGACCAAGCTAACTGGCTGCCATGCGGCCCAATGCGAAGCTCGAACGATCAGAATCTTCCAGCCAGCGCTTTCCACCGTGGCTGGCGACGTACATTGCTAGCTCAAGCCGGCTCCAGACGCCCAGCTTGTCGAATGTACTCCGCAAGTGATTTTTGATGACCTGCTCCGTCGTGCCCATGATCTTGCCAATCTCACGGTTCGTGAGTCCCTGCCAGACCAGGTCCGCCACCTGAATTTCTTTTGCAGTTAAACGCTCTCGCGGCATCATTGGATCACCTCGTGATTCTCAAAAGCCGCGATGGCCAGCTTCACGCGCTTGCGGCCATCCCTGATTCCGGCGCGCAGAAAAAGTGTCCTCAAGTGCTGTTTTACAGTGCGCGGACTGATGCTCAACTGGCCCGCGATTTCCTTGTTGCTGCAACCTTGCACCAGCAAATTCAGCACCTGCTGATCTCTGGGCGTAACCTTAATTCCATTCAGGTCCATCACGGTATTTCCCCCTGTCTCGATTCGATTGGTGTTTTAGCTGACTGCGTTACACAGCTGCTATTGCACACGTTTCGCCAAACTTTCGCTTGCCTGATAGCGCCGTTGTAAGCCGAGTGGGTACTTACACTTAGGGACAATGACCTCTGCTTGCGGAGACCTCCAGAAACTAGCTGCTAGGCCGCATAGTCCCAGATTGGGCTGGAATAGCCGGTGCCAGCGCCGCGCAGAATTTGAGTTTCGCATCGATCCAGTTTGCCTGCCGCAAAAACTGGCTGAAAGCAACATTGGACTCAAGCGCGGCCCGGTCAAGGTAAGATGTTTGTTTTCCTGATTCTGAACCTTTTCGCTCGTCAATTAACCTGGTCGGAGGTGGACCCTGGGAACGGTAAGACCTAATTTGCCCTTGAGAGAGAAGTGTTTTCCCGGAATGGAAACCAAGAAGCCACTGTTCTGTTCAATCTGGGGCTGGAACAGTCGAGACCCGTCTTCGCACAGCGTTCTGCTCCCGATCGCGAAGTCTGTGGCAACGCTGCGAGCTTTGACCCTATTCTTGTTATTCCCTGCCGCATCCGCGGTTGCTCAAGGCGGACCACCCTACTACACCAATGATCCCGGCACTCCTGGCCATCTCAATTGGGAGATCAATCTCGGCTACATGCCTTTTTATTACAGCGATCAATCCGTTTCCCATACCCCCGATGTCGACATCAATTTCGGCATTGGAGATCGCATCCAGCTCACTTATGAAAATGCCTGGCTACGGGTCCAGAATCCTTCTTCCCGGACCGCGTATGGCCTTGGTCAATCCAATCCGGGCGTGAAGTGGCGTTTCTACGACGCCGGAGAATCCGGCCTTAACATTTCGGCTTTTCCCCAACTCTTCCTGAACAATCCCAACGATGCCGTCCGCCGTGGAATTACGCCCGCCAGCGAGTCCTTCCTCCTGCCATTCGAATTCTCTAAAAAGATTGGCCCGATCGATGTGGATTACGAGATCGGCTATCAGTTTGTGCACAAAGGACCGGACGGCTGGCTCACCGGCCTCGTTCTTGGCCACGATTTCACTCGCAAACTCGAAGGTGACATTGAGTTCTATTCCCAAGGAACTTTCCATCCTTCCGGAGCACAACCCACGATCGATGTCGGCGGTCGCTACAAAATTCATAGCCCGGTGATATTCCTCTTCATGGCGGGACGCAGCCTCGAGCCCACGCGCAGTAATCAATCCTATTTCATCGGCTATTTCGGCATTCAGTTGCTGTTGCCGCCCAAGTCCTATAAATCTGACTCACCCGAGCAAGAAAAATAGGTTCAATCCCTCGCTGAGAGAAAGTTGTGGGAGGATACCGTGAGCAGGCTTGCCACCCCAATTACTAGAGTAACGTTCCTCGGATGTCGCAGATTTTCGATTGCCAGCTGTTGGATCCCAGTTAACCCGTTGCATACGCCTGATTTGGACTGAAATTCAATATTCAAGACGGGAAGCGGGATGCCGGCGGGTTGAACATTCACGATTGAACATTCAGGATTGAGCGTTGTTTGACGAATGAATTGCTCTAGAATAGGGTTGGTGTTTACTGGGCGATTTTCGCCTTGCTGGCGGCACCTAGAATCGTGACGGACGCGAAAAACAAACCCGGTCTCGACGAGCAGACTTTTGCAAAGCTGCTGGAAGCCGCTTACGTGCTCCAGGAACACAATCGAGAGATGCGGGAGATGGAAGAGAGCCTGGAGCTGCACAGCGAGCAACTTCGGCAGCAAGAAGCGGAAACCCAGGCTGCGCTGCTACGAAGCGCGCGTCGCACGGAAGACAGCTCGCGGCCCAATCCCGAGTACACGCTCACCCTGGCCGAGATTGTCGAAACGCAGCATCAGATTCAGATTCGGCATCTTGAATCGGACGAGGCCATGGCCGTAGTCGCCGAGAGAATCGCGCGCATCACCAACGCCAGTGGCGCGGCGATTGGAATTTTAGAGGGTAAAACCGTAAAGTACCGTGCCGGATCGGGCGCGCCCGCGTTGCCTGTGGGCAGCGAAGTTCCTCTGGAGACGGCGATCTGCGCCGTCTGCGTGCGTACTGGTCAAGTCCTGCGGACGCCGGATGTGAATACTGAGTTTCTGTTCGATCCCGACTTGTGCCGCGCGCGCGAAATTCAATCGCTGGTCGCAGTGCCGGTCTATCACGACGGCAATATTGTAGGAGCGCTCGAACTTTACTTCGACCAATTGAATGGCTTCGTCGAGCAGGACATTCACACCTGCCAACTCATGGCGGGACTGGTGACCGAAGCGATCGGCCGCGGAGCCGGGTCTGCGCTAAAGAAGTCCATGGCGGCGGAACGCTCTTCGATGTTGGCCGCAATCGAAAAGCTGAAGCCTAATCTGGCTGCTCTGGCAGATGGTCAGCCTAATTATCAGTCCTCCGCTAGCGCAGGCAACAATGCTGGCACACCGGCCGTGAGCACGGAGAGCTCTTTCTGCTGGAAATGCGGAAGCAACGTGATCGAAGACGAACAGTTTTGCGGTAAGTGCGGAGCCCCCCGCATTGGTGAAGGCGATCCTGGCAGCACCCAGAGCAAGCTAGCGTCAGCGTTGCACATGCAACAAACCAGCCAGATAGGTTCTTCGCCTTCCAACGGAACCGTCCGCGGGGGTGCGGCGCACCAGAATGAACGCGCCGGGAATTCGGCGGAGGAACCAACCGACGACGACGGTTACTTTCCTCAACCATTCCCCCTCGCCGTTTCGAAAGAGGATGCCCTCTCGGCACAATCAGTCGCCACCGGCGAAGTAGAGGAACGCAGCGGAGAGATCACGTCCCTCGGGCTGCAGAGCGGAAGAAACAATCTCGAAGTTTCTCCCGCCAGTCTGGTCGCGTCGCTGGAACAGGACGTGACCTGGAGCTCCGCGGCGAAAGCTCGTGATTTTCTGGAAGCACTGGCCGAGACCCGCTCGCCCAGCGCACTGGCTCGCTTCTGGCATGCCCGGCGCGGTGATTTTTATCTCGTAGTTGCCGTTATTTTGGTACTAATTGTGATTCGTTGGGGAATTTTGTCGAATCACTCGGTGGGCGCGACTGGTAGCGGACCCACAGCCTCCGGGAGCTCGACCCGCCGCAAGCCGGCAGACGCTGATCTATCCATGTTCGACAAACTACTGATCGATTTTGGATTGGCCGAGGCTCCTGAGACTCCAGAATACAAAGGAAATCCCAATGCACAAGTATGGATTGACTTGCACACAGCCCTTTACTATTGTCCGGGTTCCGATCTCTATGGCAAGACGCCGAAAGGCAAGTTCTCCAGTCAGCACGATGCCCAGCTCGATCAGTTTGAACCCGCTTCCCGAAAGGCATGTGACTGACCCCTCGGGTGCCTTCCGATCCTCATTTTCGGCAATGGAATTGACAACCTTGTTCGCCGGGAGTGCAATCATACCTATTGCTGTTTCCGGAGAATAACAGTGGCGCAGCCGACAGACGAGTCGAAAGCGGCAATCCTGCCCGATCCTGAGCTGAATCCCCTGCTCAATCCCTTGCTGGCAGCACATATGGGACGGTGGGCAGAAGTGTATTTCACCAGTCCGCCGGAGCAGCGCGCCCAAGCCGTATCTGACCTGGTTCGAGAGCTGGCAAACAATTCCACGACTGAGCCTGGTTCGGCCCAGCGAGCTAACGACAAACGCATCTGGAAGGGCGTGAAAGAAGAAGGAGACCAGGTTCCGTCCTCGAAAACAGCTAAGATTTTCGAGCAACACGCGAGCGTCTCCGAATCGGCGATCTTTGAACCGATGAGCTCCGAATCGATGATCCAGGCATCGGCGATCCAGGAACCAGTCCTCTGCGAATCCTGCGGACACAAGAACGCTCCCCAGCAGAGATTCTGCGGGATGTGTGGAACGCCACTGGCAATCGCGTGGCAGAGTCCTTCGCAAAGATTCGCAGAGGCAGAGCCGATTGCCACAGAAACTTGGGATGAATCCCGCGCGATTTCCAGCGGGCATCCGGAGAGCGAACTGGAACCGCCTACTGAATCGGCCCTTGGTTCGGACTACCACGAGGCGGAGCAACATGAGATACCGCAGAACCTGACTTGGTCGCCGTCTGAAAACGGTCGAGCGGAATTCAGCATGCTCGCCGAGTATCAGTCCGAACCTGTTTCTCACAGTTACAGGATCTATGTCGGAGCAGTAGTGGCTATCGTTCTTGGTCTGCTGGTTTACATGACATGGCGGAGCAACACATCCTTCTGGAGTAGCGGCGCCGCACCGTCGGCGCTGCCACAAGCGGTTCCGGCCGCGAAATCAGAACCGGCGGCAGCGACAGAGCCGCCCGCGGCGCCTCCGGTGCAGCCCGTCCCCAAAGCCGATGCTACAGCAGAACCTGCTCGAACGACCGCCACACCGCCAAATCAGGAATCACGTCCGGATGACGCTCGCAGGGCCGGGCGACGCCCGGCTGCTCGCACCGTCTCCGTGAGCGCAAGTCTATCCAGCAGCGCAGCTCAACAAAATGGCTCCGAAGAACTGGTTGCTGCTGAAAAATACTTACATGCCGGGCCTGGCACGGCGCGCGACAGCCGAGAAGCCGCCACTTGGCTGTGGAAGGCCGTGGCCAAGCAGAACTCGACCGCAAGCTTACTATTATCCGACTTATACCTTCGCGGAGATGGAGTAACGAAGAGTTGCGATCAAGCCCGCTTGTTATTGGACGCGGCTGCCCGAAAGGGCGTCACGGCTGCTGCCGAGCGACTTCGCAACCTGCAAGCCTTTGGTTGCCGGTAGCGAGTGGCGGCGGGCAATCGTCCGCCGTATTCAGGCGACGCCTGACGAAAATCCGGTGCCCGGCCTGCGCGATTCGTACCACAACGCCAATTCCACTCTGTTCCAAAGTCCGAGCTTGTCGTAGATCACGCGCAGATAATTCTTTACCACGTGCTCGGTCGTGCCAATCGCTTGCGCCACGTCGCGGTTCTTCAAACCTTGGGCGACTAGTTCGATGACGCGGTGTTCGCGCTCGCTCGGGGTGCGGTTTCCGTAGCGTTCGTAGGGGAACATGATTGCCTCCGATATAAGAGTGTTGCGAGTTTTACTCGCTTGATTCCATCTGTAATTCCGAAACGGAGAAAAAGCCGGTTGAAATGAGCCTTCACGGTTCTGCGAGCCATTTTGAGTTGTTTGGCAATTTCGGCGTTGTCACAGCCTTGCAAAAGCAATTCGACAATTTGCTGTTCGCGCGGTCCTAGCCGAACGGACTGCTCGCTCATCACTTTCCCCTGCCCCCTGGTCTAAATTGGTCTGCCCATCTTCCACAACTGGAGTCTTTTCATTGGTAGCACCTACTATGCCACTTTTAGGCCGTAATGAATGTGATTGAATAACAACCATTTCCACAGGCAATTCGCGGCTGCTAAAGGCAGAACCTCCGCGGGTGGCGGAGCCTTCCGTCTCAGCACGGTTGGGCTTTAAAACGGCTGGGAACTGCATTCAGGGCGCGAAAATACGCGCAGCCAGCACGTTTCCTCGACGCGGTGAGGTTTGGGATCCCGCAAGGTCTTGGTCTGGGACGACTGAGCAGCGCATGTCCCGACCGCCCGCTCCGTGAGCGGCACTTGTTCTTGAGAAGGCGCCAAGCCACGCTCATCTCAGGTAAACACCCTAGGAGAAAACTACTGTGTACTACTGATAGACCCTGAAGAATTTACATCTTTCGGAGTGATCCACAGCATTACTTAAATGAGAGCACGTAGATAACCAAAATGGGCCCATTTCCGCTCTATCTCAAGAACTTACAGACGTTTAACAATGACCCGACCATGGACTGTGCGATCATCCGCGAGTACCTGCGGAATGGTGGTCGCGCTTAGTGGATTGGACCTCGCAGCTTGGATTTGCGCTACACTCTTTCGCTACACTACGATTCAAACGAATGAAACTTTCCGTCGTCATGCCGGTGTACAACGAACGTGCCACGCTGCGGCAAGTGGTGGAGAGAGTGCTTTCCGTTGCCCTGGAGATCGAATTGATTTGCGTGGATGACGGTTCCCGCGATGGCTCCCGGGAGATTCTTGCGCAACTGCAGGAGGAGCATTCCCAGATTCGAATTCTGCTTCAGCCTAAGAACATGGGGAAGGGCGCCGCCCTACACCGCGGCATTCGGGAAGCCACAGGAGATTACGTCATCATCCAGGACGCCGATCTCGAATACAATCCGGCAGAGTACACCGTGCTGCTGGAACCGCTGATCGAAGGCAGCGCCGATGTGGTTTACGGTTCTCGCTTTCTTTCCAGCCGTCCCCATCGCGTGCTTTACTTCTGGCACTCTGTGGGCAACTGGATCCTTACCCTGCTTTCGAACGCTCTCACTAACATCAACCTCAGCGATATGGAGACCTGTTACAAAGCCTTTCGTCGCGAGGTCATTCAATCGATTCCGCTGGAAGAAAAACGCTTCGGTTTCGAGCCTGAAATCACGGTGAAGATCGCCAAGCGGAAGCTGCGAATCTACGAAGTCGGCATCAGCTATTGGGGCCGTACCTATGAAGAGGGCAAGAAAATTCACTGGAAGGACGGAGTGCGTGCGCTCTGGTGCCTGGTGAAATATTGCATCACCGAACCAGCGGTCGCCCGCCAGGAAACGACGCTATCGGCAGCAAGCCCCACTGCAGCTCATGGCGAACTCCATCGGCCTACCAAGGCGTTGCAGGTTGATCCCAAGAATGCTTCAGGTCGGAACTAGATTTGCGGCCCGACTTTACTCCGGCTCGGGTATCAATTTCTATCAATAACCAAGAAAACGACGTGATAGTAGAATCTGATACTTCGACGAAACACCGCGCCAGGCTTGGCTTTTGACCAAGGTGAGTCCTATCGGAGGTATCAGAAACCACGAGATGAGCATATCGTCTACCTGTACTTTTTCCAGGCCTGGGACCGCAGCTCGGCGAGCGCATGCCGGATGTTGCCGCCGTAATAGCTGCTGACGGGCGAGTCCTCTTCCCGCTCTTCTTCCTGGATCTTGGAGAGCGCGAGCATGGCTTCGGTGGGGGATCTTTCTTTCCAGAGCTTTTCCAGGCGCTCGGCCACGCGGCTGGCATAGGGCTTTCGGGTTGGCTCGGGGTGCGACAGCAGAACGTATTTGCAGGCATCGCGGGCGTGATCGTCTTTCTGGACGATGGCTTCGGAGGCGTTTCGGGTGAGCAATTGCTGCGCGGTCAAGGTCTCCCGCCGCGTCCGCATCAGCTCCCACAGCAGATTTGGGCAATCCCAGCTATGCAGACCGTAGAGAGGCCGCTCCCAGGATTTCCGGCAAACAATCTTCACCGTGGGTTCGTGCTCTTCGAGATTGGCCCAGTGCTCGAGCAGGCGGCCGGCGAAGCTCACGTCGGAGTGATCGCCATGAAACGGAGAAAGAAAGTCGATGCCGTTCTCCTCGTAAATCTCACTCAGCGATTTCGCACGTTCGCCTTTGCGCGTGGGTACGTTGGCCTGAGCGTTGAGTGGAAAAACGGAGGGATCGGCGTAGCAGGTTCCCAGTTTTCGCAGGTCGGGCATCTCCCGCAGAGCGGAAGCGTGCTCCCAGATTTCCATGCCCGGCTGGTAGTATTCGCCGCAGAAGTAGTGCGTGCCTTCGTAATCCGAGTAGCAGCGGAGCATCGTCGTGGGGCTGGCGCGCCCGTGGTCAAAACCGGCGTCCATCTTCCAGTCTGGGTCCGGACGCCAGCGCGGATCGGTGATGACGATCTTGTCCTGGTAGCGAGAGAGAATTTCCGCGAAGACCAACTCTCCTCCGCCCGCTTCGTCCCTGATGTCCTGCTCGCGGTCCCAGTCGGCCTGCGAGGTGTATTTCTTGCGCTCCGCCGTTTTCCAGTCGGGATTGTCTTCCGGATTGCGCTCGGGGTGAACGGCATAGTGCATTCGCACGACGAGAATTCCGCCCGAGGTGAGCTTGATGGTCTCGCCGGGGCGCACTTCGACGGAGCTCTGTGGGGCCAGTTCTTCGGCCTGCTCTAAGGCTTTTCGAGCGATACTCATTGACTATTTACTGATTCGCTAAATATCTCTGCGGGCATCGGCGTACCAGCCAGGCCCGGCGGAGGAGTTGAAAATGATCTTGCCCTTCACTGCGGATATGGCCTCGTTGTAGCATTCGCCGGCATCGGCCTGAAAACTCGATTCATCGTTGAGGTAGCCCCACGGGTGATAGGAGCGGACCTGGTCGGCGCCGCCAGGGATGCCCACGACGTAGCCGCCATGCGCGAAGCTGAGAGAGTGCTCCGGCTGCAGGTCGACCGGCTTGGTGAGCGGGTAAGCGTCTTGCAGCCATTGCGGCTGCCGTCGATAGAGGCACTTCGCGTATTCAACGAGTTGAATGACCTTGTCGTCTTTCTGAGTCTGAAAGAGCACGCCACGATGGGGCACGCGCATGGCATTCAGCGTCAGGTAGGCGACGCAGGCCCAGGAGATCATCAGGTCGCGGGATTTCTCGATCCACACAATCTGCCTGGCATCGAAAAATTCGAACAGGTCCCCGAAGTATGGGTATGGGGGAAAGTGCTCGTAAGGCGACGGCCGCTTTTCCTCGACCCAGTGTTCGTTGTAGGTTTCGGTGTACTTGGTCACCCAGGTATAAGGGTCGCGCACGGCCTGCTCGATGAACGCTTGATCCCGCTCATTCGGCTGGGCCAGCCTTCTTCCCTTCTCACGCTCTCGGCGCTTCCGTACNNCACCGTATTCCTCCAGTTCATCTGACGTCCATCCGTAAAACGATTTCAGTTCTTTGAGGTTCTTAGGTTGGAGCATGAAGATTTTCGATAGTACATTCGCGGCATGAACTCGTACACGACCCGGTTGCTGCGTATCTCGGGCGATTTCGCTGAGAATATTGATGATCTCGTTGCGATCAATGTCGACCGCGCCACGCAGCTTAATTGCATTTTCCGCCATTGCCTTCTCAGTCGCATTCCTCGCTATCGTTTGGAGTTCAGCAATGCGTTCTTTAACGCCCGGCTGAGCGTACAGAAAACTGGCAGATCCCGGTCTTCGACCACATGTAGCAGCCGCCTTTATGTGGCTGGCCCCTTCTGCCACTGCCTTTGCGAATATCTCCAGATGAGCGGCAAGCGCAGGAACGGTTGCCGGAGGTTCTTGCGCGTTGACAGCTCGTTTTTTCTTATGCTCCATGAGTTTCTCTATCATCCGACTCATCGCGACGAAAACGCGATAGGCGACGGCCGCCCCTCCTTTTCAAAATGCTCGTTATAAGTTTTCGTATAACGCGTTGTCCAGCATCCATTGCGAAACTCTCCGTCGCGACATCTCAGCAGGCCGCTCAACGGTGAGGAGCACTTTCTAGTGCGCACCATGGAAGGCCATGCGCCTTTCCGCGTTTAGACAGACGCGCTATTCTGTCTGACTGATTTTTTGGGGGGCTATCAGCGCGCTATCGCGCCATATTCTTCTTCCATTCGCCACCATTTTCAAACGATTTATGATGCCGAAACTTGTTCAGTAACATGCTCTCGTGCGGACCCGGGCACTTCGCAATTCGCCTCAAAATCATTTGTCGGCGCTGATCACAATATCTCACTTGACCGCCTATCGTGACAAGTGTTAATGTTAACTAACCATAGGTTACATACCATTGGTTACGCATGAAACGCGAAGAGAAATCTAAGGGGTCGGCAAACCGAACCATTGAGGAAGGGCAGCATCAATCCCTTACCGTGATAGGGGAAGAGGATCGAATCGTGCTCATCGAGTGGCTGAATGCTGCTGTGGGTACAAAAAGTTACGAACGAGTGAGCAAGCTGATTCGAAACATCCGGGCAGCGGATGCGGCAGTTGACTCCGCGCTCCGCGATCGCGTCTTCATTCACGTGGGAAGGGCCGGAGATATCATTCCTGCTGAGAAACGCCGCCGGAGGCGCGAAGTGGATAAATTACTTCTACCTGTTAGCCGAGCATTTGCTGAATACCTTTTTCATCCCAGATTGACCTGCATACTTTTTGACAAACGGCGCTGGTGGTTTGATCTCTTCGGTGAATCGGTACGGAGCGATTACAAGTTCACTCGGCCTAACGGGCGCCGTGTCTACGAAGCTGATGCGGTTTTTGGAGTTCTCCGACTCGCATCCTACAGGTCCTTGGACAGAATCAGGGAGTGCCTCACATGTCAGAAATGGCTCTACGCTCATCCCTCTCACAAAAAGTTCTGTAACTCGGCCTGTCAGCTGAAGTATTTTGCTTCAAACCCCAGCCAAAAGGAGAAGCGAGCGGCGTACATGCGTCGCTACCGCATCGACCAAAAGGAAAAAATGGAACGCGCTCTACCAGTCGCGCGACAGCCTAGAACCCCATCGACAGTGCGCCCCTGATCAGGGACATATTTGACGTGCTGGCCCCAGAAAGCCAGTCATTTCGAACATTGTTGAATGATCGCGTCTGGCTTCTCAATCAAAGACGAGGTTTGTTCGTGCATTGGCGCGTAACGCCCGAAGTCTGCACCAATTCGACAATCGACACCATCAACTTAAAGGTGAGCGTGTCCTGAATCCCTTTTTCTGCCATATTCCCCTACGCGCTTTTCTGTGGATAGAAACCGCGCCAGTCGCGGGTTTTGGTGCTAACATCGTTGGACTATGTTTTCACTACCACTCAATTTTTCGCCAAACGTAAACCTTGGATCAAAGAAAGAAGAGCATCCGGCACCGCAGAGTACGAACGATCTTGTAATCGTTCTCATGGCGATTGCCCTGATTTTCATGTCTGGGGCTGTAATCGCCATGTCTGGTGCATTGCTCGTTCACGCGACCAAGAGCTAAGGGCGACGTGCGCTCTGCCAAACCAGCCAAAGGGCGACGTGTGCCTTCCGGCATTTTTCAAGGCCGGTCTCGGAGGATTCTATGGCAACTGAGCGCAAGAAACCGATAAAGCACCTGAAAATAAACATCCCGGACAGCGGAATCGTAACCAGAGTTTTTTTCGGCAAGCGATTTGTCACCGTCAAAGTTGGCATCCCCTATAGCCGACTGAACCCGCATTTGCCCAAGAAATAAGACCAACGCACTTTTCAGCCACTACCCTCGTTCATTGCTGCACCCAATCGTAATCGTCACGCGTGAACTGAAGTCACAAGCATGAGCAGACCAGGGATTCTTCTGGTGACGCCGCCATGCCGCCGGACATTCACCCCGCGGCGCTCACATCGTCTAGCTAGGTGTTTGGAGCTCTCGGTGATAGCGAAGGGCAGAACGCCGGCTATTTGATCCAACGTGCACCCCATCTAGAATGCTCGGACAGCGGGAAAACGTTGGTCAAGCGCCTGGCACGGTTGCTAGACAGACTGGAAAGTCAATCGGTTGACGACTTGGTGATGAGTCGAGCAAGCACCCGATTTACAAATCTGCTGCCCTGCTTCTTGTAAGCTTCAGATCCCGCTAGCAAGAATGCCTCACAAATTTGGGCAACACTGTGATCTTCGCGGTTTGCGATTCCTTCGACATCTTTCTTCAGGTCGGATCGGACGCGAAAGGTCAAACGCGCATCTTTTTTCATCTTCGAAATCTTAGCACTTCTACTCAAATGCCCAGCTCCTAAAATTTAGATTGACTAACGATTTACATTATGGCATCCTTATGTCATCCAAATGTCATCCCTTTGATAACCTATATACGGGTGACAATCGATGAGGAATGCGATGAAGACTAAGGAACTGTTGCTGGGGGAAAACTTGAGATTTGCTAGGAAGAGGTGGCCGTCTCAAATGAGCACTCTTCATTTGCGAGCGTTGAGATCCTTGACCGATCGTCATAAATTATCGATCAGCTCGGGTGACTTGATCCTCCTTGAAAACGGTTGGTATGTGACTCACACAGGTCTGATTAGACTGGCTCGTCGCAGCAGATGTGTCGGAATTCACTCCGAGGCAGCCAGCACCCTTTCTGAGCCTGCTAGTTGCCGCTGGGTCTTTAAGGCCACGGTCTTTAGGTCGCCAAGATGCAAGGGTTTTGTTGGTTACGGCGACGCCGACCCTTCTAATGTCTCTTTCCTTGTTCATGGCGCCGAGATGCGAGTCGCTGAGACGCGTGCCGTCAACCGGGCCCTGCGCAAAGCCTACGGCATTGGCATTTGCTCGGTCGAGGAAATCGGCTCTTTCGCCGAGCCGCCGCAAACGAACCGAGAGCCGAAGAAGCTCCCGCCACAACCGGCCAACGGCAACGGCAACGGTGGTCCCAAGGTTCGCGACCGCCTCTGCCAACTGATTCGCCAGCATCAACTCGACCCCAACCTGGTCAAGTCCTATGCGACCGATTTCTGTGGTGTAAAGACCCTTCGCGATGCGACCCGCGAGCAGGTCGAAAACTTCGTCACGCATCTGGCCGATTGGGCCGACAAGGACCGCAATGCCCTGCTCTGCCAGCTCAACAGCTATCCCGCCCAGAAAGAAGGTGCCGCATGAAACG
>PLUI01000034.1:0-807 GCA_003164855.1 Acidobacteriaceae bacterium | reverse complement strand
AGTCGGTTTTCCGGCCACATCCTTTCGAGCCGCCTCTATTGCAGCCCGAAGGCATTGTGGAAGCTGAACTGGTTTCTTCGCGACTTCGGCTATGACGCTGAGTTGCTCGGTCGAGACGAGGTGGATGAAAGACAGCTCGTAGGTTTGAAGGGCGTAGTCAAGATCAGCCACATCGTCTTCAACGGCGATTCCCTGCTTCGACTCGACGGCTTTGCACCCGCTGGTCGCTGGGAAGAACTTTCACCCGCAAATCTGGACAATCCACAGGTGGCCTGAGATGACCTACAGCTATACCCAGATCAGCCAATACCTCACCTGCCCGCGGCGCTATCGGCATCGCTATCTCGATGGCTGGAAAGAAAAAGACACCCGCGCAGCAATGCTGTTCGGTCGCGCCTTCGAACAAGCGCTGGGCGCTCTATTCCGCCGGGAAGATCCCGGAGCAGCCCTGTTCTCGGAGTGGTCTGCTTGCCAGAGCCAGGACTTGCACTTCTCGAAAAGCGACTCCTGGGATCGCATGCTTCGGCAAGGGCTCATGTTATTGACCCGCTTCTGCCAGGACGATCGTATCCAAATCTCGCAACCTCGAAGGAATCTGCAGATCAAATTCAGTAGGACAGTTGCTGGCCAGAACGATTTCGTCGCCTACATCGATGCCATCGGCAAACTCGACGGCACGCGCTGCCTGTTGGAGTGGAAAACCTCTTCGAGCCGATATCCTGAAGAACCTGATGGGCTATTGTCTCTGGATCCGCAGCTTGTCTGTTACTCGTGGATGACCGGCATTGCCGATGTTGCTCAGGTCGT
>PLUI01000186.1 GCA_003164855.1 Acidobacteriaceae bacterium | reverse complement strand
TACAAGACGCGGCCGTGGGAGATGAAGCACGTAGGCACGATATGCACGCACTGCGGAGACGGTTGCAAGACGACGCTGGGCGTGCGGCGCGCGGATACGGGCATGGAAATTGTGCGCGGCGACAATCGCGATAAGAGCGGGACGAACGGGGATTTCCTTTGCATCAAGGGACGGTATGCATTTGATTTTGCGAATCATGAGGAGCGGCTGACGAGACCGCTGATTCGCAGGGACGGGAAGCTNNACGCCATCGACGTGGGAAGAAGCGTTTGCACTGATCGGGAAGAAGTTCGCGGAAGTTCGAGATCGCGATGGGGGAGCAGCGATTGGAGTGATCGGTTCGACACGGACTACGAATGAAGAGGATTATCTGCTTTCGAAGTTTGCTCGTGTGGTTCTGAAAACAAATAATGTGGACCATCATCGGACAGCAGACTTCCCTGCTCTGGCGGCTGCGCTGCGCGGCAAGGCCGATGCGACGGCGAGCATGGCGGAGGTTTTTAATGCGCCGGCGACTCTGCTGATTGGGAACGATCCGACGGAGCAGCATCCGCTGCTGGNNTTCGTAACAATGTGCGGTTGCATCGGGCGCGGCTGTACGTGATCAACTCGAATCCGATTAAGTTGCGGCGGCAGGCGGCGAGCTTCATCCAGATTCCGCTGGGGATGGAATCGCAAGTTGCGAAGTTCCTTGCGGGTGACGATGCCGCGGCGGAATCGATCGTCAGTCCATCTATCGTCAGCCCATCTACTAATAAGGATGCATGGATTGCGTTGCGCGAGAAACTGCGCGGTGAGCAGAATCTGGTGATTGTGTTCGGTTCCGAGATCCTCGGTGCTGATGTGAGCAATCTGGTGAAATTTGGATCTGCCATCGCGGGAACGAAGTTGGTTTGTCTGGCGGACTATGCCAATTCACGCGGGGCGGCCGATATGGGGTTGTATCCGGATTTGCTGCCGGGATATCACCCAACGTCGGGGAGCAGCGAGTTTCATCAAGAGTGGGGTGAAGTCCCGCAGGCGGTGGGACTGGACTTGCAGGGCATGGTGGAAGCGGGAAAAGCGGGCAAGTTGAAAGCGTTTTATGTGGTGGGATCGAATCCGGTGGGGCGGTTGAATATCGATCCGTTCACGTTTTCGAAGAGCTTCGTGGTCGTGCAGGATATGTTTTTGACCGAGACGGCGGTGATGGCCGATGTAGTTTTGCCGGCCGCGAATGCTTATGAGAAATCCGGCACCTTCACTAATACTTGTGGCGATTTGCAACTGGTAAAGAAAGCCGGCGAGGTTACGGGGACGAAGGCTGATTTCGAAATGATCGTGAGAATGGCCGATGCCATGGGTTTTGATGTGCGCAAGCTAGTGCCTTTTGGCGAGGGCGTCCGCGCGGGAACGAAAGCGGACATGGGGCAGTCGCGCGGCGCACAATCGGGCGAGGCGGACCGTCACGCGGTGTGGCTGGAGGCGCAGGGACTCGAACCGAAGATGAGCCCATTCGAACCCACGGCGATTCTGGATGAAATTCAGCGGCTGGTTCCGGGCTATGACGTTTCTCGCATGAACTTGCTGGCGGGCAATAGTCAGCATACCTCGCTGGCGAATGTTGGCCCGGGAGTTCAGCACAACGCGCAGTCGATCGCGCCAGCGAAAGACAATCTTTTTAGTTCCGGAACTCTAGGACGCTATTCACGCGCGCTTAAATCCGTGGTGGAAAGTCACGAAGTGAAGGCTGCCGAAGTCGCAGCAGACTGATTCGCATTTACCCTGCATTTGGAGAGGAAGCAGGCTTTGTCGGTTGGCGTTTTCATACTCGTGTCGGTGGTCAAGTCGCTGATCGTATTGATCGCGCTGCTCACCGCAGTGGCGTACACGGTATGGCTGGAACGCAAAGTTGTGGGGCACATGCAAAATCGGTGGGGACCCACGCGGGTGGGGCCGTTTGGGCTACTGCAGCCTGCGGCTGATGGACTGAAATTTTTATTTAAGGAAGATCTGACGCCGCCGCACGTTTATAAGCCGCTATTTATAGCGGCGCCGATGATGGCGGTGATCTTCGCGCTGACTTCGATCGCGGTGATTCCGTTCGGGAACTCGATCCCGATTTTCGGTTATAACATTCCGCTGCAAATTACGGATGTAAACATCGGGCTGCTGCTGGTTCTGGGCGTGACCTCGTTGGGGGTGTACGGGGTCGCACTGGCGGGGTGGTCATCGAATAATAAATATTCTCTGCTGGGCGGACTGCGCGCCAGCGCGCAGATGGTGAGCTATGAGATTGCGCTGGGACTTTCGCTGGTTGGGGTGCTGATCCAGTCCGGCAGTTTCAGTTTGCGAACGATTGTCGATGCGCAGGGCGGACGGTTTCTGGGATTCATTCCGCGGTGGAATATTTTTCACGGACAGTTCATCGGCTTCTTTATTTATCTGATGGCGGCGTACGCGGAAACCAATCGCATTCCGTTCGACTTGCCGGAGGCTGAAACCGAGCTGGTGGCGGGCTATCACACGGAATATAGTTCGATGAAGTTTGCCATGTTTTTTATGGCGGAGTACGCGAACATGATCACGGTGGCCTGCCTGGCGACGCTGTTATTTTTTGGCGGTTGGCATGGGCCGCTGTTTGGGCCTCCGCTGCTGGAGGCGGTGCTACCGGTGTTTTGGTTTCTTGCCAAGGTTTTCTGTTTTCTCTTTCTTTATATCTGGGTGCGCGGGACGTTGCCGCGCTTCCGCTACGACCAACTGATGTCTTTCGGCTGGAAGTTTTTGCTGCCCCTGGCAATTGCGAATCTGGTGGCGACGGCGATTGCGGTCGCCTGGTAGGAAAAGGCAGTTGCCAGCCGCCAGTTGCCGGTTGCCAGTAAAACCACGGGGCCGCTGGCTGAGGCGAAGTAATTTCGAAGTTGCGTGTTACTGGCAACTGGAAGCTGGCAACTGACAACTGTTCTTATGAGTTTTCATCTCATTTTATTTCTCGCGTTCGGGGCGGTTTGCGCGGGCGGCGCGGTTAACCTGCTGGCGCAGCGGCATCCAATCAACAGCGCGCTCTCGCTGATCGCGGTGATGGCTGCGCTGGCTGGCGAGTATTTGCTGCTGGGAGCGGAGTTCGTCGCCGCGGTGCAGGTGATTGTTTATGCCGGCGCGATTATGGTGCTCTTTGTGTTTGTCATCATGCTGCTGAATGCGGGTGAAGAAGAAGAGACCAAGGGCAGCCGCGTAGCGATTCTGTTTGGGGTGCCGGGGATACTGACCGGCAGCGTGCTGATGGCTTCGGTGGTGCTACGGCATTCGGGGACGGAAGCGGTGGCGATCGGGGCGCTGCCTGGGCATCCGACGGATATTGCGCAGCTTTTGTTTCATGATTTTCTGTTGCCGTTTGAAGTCACTTCCGTGTTGATCCTGATCGCCATCATGGGCGCTGTGGTGCTGGCCAGCAAGCCGGAGCCGGCGGCGGGGAAGGTGGACTGATGGTACCGCTATCTTATTACCTGCTGCTCAGCGGATTTTTGTTCGCCTGCGGCGTGGCCGGATTTCTGATCAAGCGCAACATCATCACTATCTTTATGTCGATTGAGCTGATGTTAAACGGGGTGAATCTTTCGTTTGTGGCGTTCGCGGCGCACTGGCATGCGCTGAGCGGGCAGGTATTCGTTTTCTTCGTGATGGTGGTGGCGGCGGCGGAAGCGGCCGTAGGTCTGGCAATCATAATTTCGGTGTACCGCACGCGCGAGACCTTGAACGTGGACCAGGTGAACCTGCTCAAGCTATGACGCCGAATCCATATCTTTGGCTCGTTCCATTGCTACCGCTCGCGGGGGCGGCAATCAATGGCTTTTTTGGCCGGCGATTGTCGAAAAAGGTCGTAACGACGGTTGCGCTGGTGTTTTGCGCCGCAGCCTTTGCGATGGCTCTTTTTCTGGCGGCGCGTTTTTCTTCCGCATCGGCTCCTTATTCTTGTGCTCTTGCGCACTGGATCCGCTCCGACAAATTTCAAGTCGATTTCAGTTTCTATCTCGACCAATTGTCGCTTGTCATGCTGCTGGTGGTAACCGGTGTCGGATTCCTGATTCACATCTATTCGGTTGGGTATATGTGGGACGACGAAAGTTTTTCCCGCTTTATGGCCTACCTGAACCTGTTCATGTTCTTCATGCTGACGCTGGTGCTGGCGAAGAACTACCTGGTCATGTTCATCGGCTGGGAGGGCGTGGGATTGGCGTCCTATCTGCTGATTGGCTTCTGGTTTACGAAAGACTCGGCAGCGTCGGCCGGCAAGAAAGCGTTCATTGTTAATCGGATCGGCGACTTTGGATTCCTGATTGCGCTCTTTTTGATGATCAAGCATTTCGGATCGCTCGACTTCACTCGTGTTTTTGCTGCCGTGCAGCGAATGCCCACGGGCG
>PLUI01000229.1:14575-14829 GCA_003164855.1 Acidobacteriaceae bacterium | reverse complement strand
CCATTGGGACCGAGCAGGCCGAAACATTCGCCGGTTTGGATCTCGAGATTGAGCCCGCGTACGGCCTCGACCTTACCGTCGTAAGTCTTGCGCAGATCGCGACATTGGATAGCGACGGGCACGCAGTGATTCTAACGAAAATATCGGTTCGCCGTTTGTTGTTGCTGCCAGCTTTGCTAAAATACCGCATTGCCGAATGCGGGACCGGCATCTTTCTCCTATGCGCATACCCAGGCGCGGCTTCACTTGACGGT
>PLUI01000229.1:0-14552 GCA_003164855.1 Acidobacteriaceae bacterium | reverse complement strand
CCCGCCACTTCACTTTCTCCTACGCCTTCACCATCAAAAATCTTTCCGCCGGTGAAAAGGTTCGAGTGTGGATCCCGGCAGCCCAGTCGGACGGTTATCAACAGGTGAATATCATCTCGGCGAAAGGCGATCTGCCTTTGAAGAAGACCAGCGAATCGAAGGACGGCAATCAGATCTATTATGCTGAGACCGGCTCCGCCCCGCCGGAGCTGCACTTCGATATCGAATATGAAGTGATCCGCCATGAACGGGTGGCCCTGGGGCAAACCGCGCCGCACGTTGTTCCTGTTTCGCTTTCATCTTCGGAAAAACAACAAGACTTGCAGCCCGACGTTCTCGTGCCCGTCACCGGCGTACCCGCCGAGCTAGCCGTGAAGGTCACTCAGGGCAAGACTCAACCCCTCGACAAGGCTCGCGCCATCTACGACTACGTTTTCACCACCATGCGCTATGACAAGACGGGAACTGGCTGGGGACATGGCGACGTTCTCTATGCCTGCGACGCGAAGAAGGGCAACTGCACTGATTTCCATTCGTTGTTCATTGCAATGGCCCGCTCGCAAGGAATTCCGGCGCGCTTCGAAATTGGATTTCCACTTCCTCCCGATAAGCACTCCGCCGAAATCGCAGGCTATCACTGCTGGTCAGATTTCTATGTCGACGGCAAAGGATGGATTCCGGTAGATATTTCCGAAGCCTGGAAGCATCAGCAAAAGCGCGACTACTTTTTCGGCTCGCACGACGTGAATCGCGTGCAGTTCAGCATGGGCCGCGACCTTCGCCTGAGCCCTCCGCAGGATGGTAAGCCACTCAACTATTTTGTTTATCCCTACGTGGAAGTGGATGGACGGGAATATCCGAATGTGTCTTTAGCTTTTTCGTTTGCCGATGCAGGCACGAGCGTCGCTACGAAGTAGCTTCTTGAGCGATTGTCCTTCGGGCTGTCCGTCTTATCGCGCTGACACAATTTCTCCGGGCCCGCTTGGAGGTTGGGGAAAGTCTGGTGGTGGCATAACAATCGGGGGCGGAGCTCCGTTGGAGGGCTTCGGAACATCGTCCGAATCTTCCCCGGGACGCTTCAGACTTGGAGGGTTCGCGGGACGCTCGTTCGGCTCTTTTTTCGCCTCTTGATCTTTATCTTTATCTTTGTCCAGGATGACTTCTTTCTCGGTGCGAACGATTTTTTGGCCATCCACTTTCATGGTCTCGACCCGAACCACTTCGTCGCCTACAAAACGAACGAAATCGACATCCGCCGGCGACTCGCCGTAAATCCATTCCTCGTATTCCATTTCACCGGCCCGCTCCCGGACTTTTTTCGGAGGTTTGCCCTTGGCGTGGAGCACCATCTCCTGATTCATCCCTACCAGCACGTGATGCGCTTGAATCGCCGCCTTCACCTTGGGAGGCACGGTATCGAGGTAGGCTTGCTCCTTGTTTCGGGCGTTGAAATCGAGCACTGGATACAACAGATCTCGCAACTGAGCTCCCGTCATCTCAGGAACGTATTTGTCGAAATAAAGGTCCACGTAAGATCCATGCGCATTGGTTTGCGGCCCCTGCCCGCCGGCCACGGGCTGACCGTAGGTCCCGGAGATCTGCACGCGCTCATACCATTTTTGCCTGCGTACCGGTCCGCCATTTATCTCGAAGTGGATATGGTCGTTTTTGATCTGGACAAACGAAACGTGCGCGGGATCACCGGGCTTTACCGCCGGTCCCCAAAGGTTTAGCATCTGCTCCAATTCGATACCATTAGGGGTGATCGTTCCCTCTTTCAGCTGCAGCCCCTTGGTTCCCATGGGAAAGGCAGTCCTCGCATAAACCAGTTGAGTCTCAAAATCGCGGATAATCTGTAGGCGGGTCTCCTTGGATATACGCGGCGCATTGGGAGGGATCGACGCTGGACTCGGCGCTTCCGTTCGATCACTCGGCTGTTTAGTCGAGGAAGCCGGCGGAGAAAGCTGAGTTTGTCCGCCAGGACTGGCCTGCCCATAAAGCAAAGCTGAGGCAAACAGAATCAGGGAAGCGGGAAGGGTTGTAGTCCGCAAACGTCGCATGCAGCACCCCCAATGGCGTGATGCTTATTATATGCGATGGAGTCGAGGGCTGCAGGGTTGCTGCTGCTTCAAAGTTTTAAGCTGGAAATCAGGCTCTTTCCGGACCGCGCTTCTTGTGCTGCTGGCACTTGGTCATGATGGCCGAACGGAGCCGGCTGCGCAGGTCTTCGGGCAATTCGTACAGTTGAGAGTCGCGATAGATCTCAATCGTCTTCTTCGTGGTATCGCAAACCACATAGCAGTTATGGCACCAGGAGAGGTGGTTCTCCAGTTCGACCTTGGTGGTCTCGTCGATCACGCCGTCCAAATAATTGGTCAGCTCGTGCAAAAATTCAGAGCATTTCACTGGTTGCCATCTCCACTCTCACGTTTCTGGAAGTACCGTCCCAAGCGTTCGCGAAGCTGCAGCCGGGCCCGCAACAACCGCGACTTCACTGCCGGCACGCTCAACTCCAAGGCCGCCGCAGTTTCCTCGGTCGAAAGTCCTTCCACGTCTCTCAGTACAAACACGGTCCGAAAACCTGGGGGAAGGCCTTGGATCGTCTTACTCAAAATCTCCCTCAACTCCGCCTGGGTGTACTGCTGCTCAGGATTAGGGCTCCAATCGGCAATCTCACGCGGAAGCGAATCATCTTCCGTCTTAATGTCTTCGTCCAGCGAAACCGTGCGCTCCGGCTTCTTGCGGCGCAACTTCATCAACGCTTCGTTGACAGCGATGCGCACCAGCCAGGTATAAAACTTCGACTGCTCCTGAAACTTCTGCAAATTCCCGTACGCCTTCAGAAACGCTTCCTGCACCACATCTTCCGCATCCTCGCGGTTTTGCGTGATGTGCTGCGCGATCCGAAAGACGTTACGGTCGTACCTGCGAACCAACTCCTCGAAGGCTGAGTCATCGCCTTGCTTGGCCGCCCGCACCAGCGTTAGCTCATCGGTGACAGGCCCTTCTAGTTTGTTTTGGATGGTTTCCATTCTCTAAGCGATGCAGTATTTTGCGGACAAACGACCGCGATACTGAAAGGCGAACTGTTATTCTACTTGGTGCCCGCGTATTTGCCCAATCGCTTTCAGGTTTCGAGCCGAATAAGATTGAGGTAAAGTCGAGATTGAGGGGCACGCGGTTGAACAGGTACCGAAGTACTCTGGGACAGTCCCACAAGTGCCGTATAATCAGCAGTTAGAGCCGCTATTTTAGTCTGACCTTCGGCCCGAGCGCGATTCTATAAGGAAAAACGGTTTCCCAGCATGTCGGAACGGAATCAGAAACAGAACGAGGGGCAGCACATCGAGATCGAAAAGATAGTCGCGAGCGCCGTTTCACAGGCCCTTCAAGCGCAGGTTCCAGCACTGCAGGCGCAAATTGTGCAGCAGGTGCTGAACGCTTTGCCCAGCCAGTACGGCGAAACTCCCGCGCCAGCCGGAGCCCAGTCGAAGCCCTTGGTTCATGCCATTGGCAAGATCCATGCGGGTTCCACTCAGAAAGAAATTTTGCGGGCTTTGCTGGACGCGGGCAGTGAGTATTGTTCGCGCATCGCGTTATTCGTGGTGAAAGCGGGAGCGGCATCGGGATGGCAGTCCCGCGGCTTCGGCGATGAGGAAGTAGTGAAGGATTTTCCCCTCGATCTTACCGCCGGCCCAGTGGCACACACTTATCAAAATCGTGTGGCCACGCCGGGAAACATCGCGGAAATGGGCGGACGATTCGTCGGGCAGTTCGGCGGCCCCGCCAACGAACAGGTGTTGGTATTGCCGCTGGCGCTCAAGGACAAAGTAGCAGCGCTGGTTTATGCCGACGGCGGCGACAGCGGCAAGCTCGATGCCGACGCCCTGGAACTGCTGGTGATTGCAACCAGCGGATGGTTAGAGGTCATCTCGCTGCGCAAGCTGACGGCGTCGAGAGAGGACGCGGACGCGCCCGGCAGCGTTGAGCGCGCCGCTCCGCCGGTGCAAACCGTATCTTCGTTTTCCGATCCTTTCGCCAGCCACGCGCCCAAACATGTACCCGCCAGCGTTCCCGTCAAGCCGGAACCCGCGGCTGAAGTGGTGGAAGTGGCTTCGGCGCACTCTACCGGCGCGGCCGCGCCAGCCGCAGCCACTGATCCCTTGGCGGGCCTCTCACCGGAGGATGCAGACGTCCACCGTAAAGCGCAGCGCTTCGCGCGGCTGCTGGTGGATGAGATCAAGCTTTACAACCAGGCGAAGGTTGCAGAGGGCCGGCGCAACAAAGACTTATACGACCGTCTGAAGGAAGATATCGATAAAAGCAAGGGTACCTTCCAGAAGCGCTACGGCAGCACCGTGGCGGCAAGCGGAGATTATTTTCAGAACGAGTTGGTGCGGAGTCTCGCGGAAGACGACCTCTCCATCATGGGGCCGAATTTCCGGCGCTAGATTTTGCGTGATTCTCTCTAGCCGTTGTAGTTGCGCGAAAAAAGTAAAAAGTGGTTCGATCAGTTTCCAAGTGGTGGTGGGTACTCGTCGCTGCGCTTCTCTGCAGCTTGTTTGGCACTCCGCTGGTATCAGCGGAAGTGCCGTTGCCATTTTTGTCTAATTCTTCGCAAGACCAACAAGCTACGTCCCCGGCGAAGCCTGCTCAGAATGCTCCCAGCAGCAAGAACGAAAGCGCTCCCAGCAAGCCTGCAACTCATAAAACTCCTGCCGGCAGCCAGCCGACAGCCAGCGGCGCCAAGCGTCACTACACCAGCGCGCGAAAGCCGCACACGGTTTCTCCGCGAGTCCGGCGCATGCGCCAGGCCTTCGTGGCGTCAGCGAGTTTGCGGCCCATGGCGCAACAACTCCTCCAGGATCGCACTTTGCCAGCCTACGCCGGAGTCCAGGCCTACGCCCGTGCCCATGCCAAAGAAGACGCCGGAGCACTGGCCTGGTTGGTGCTCGGCTACGCACACGTGCTGGATAAGGATTATGCTCAGGCAATCGACCCGCTCAGCCGTGCGAAAATCCATGCGGGGGACCTGGGAGATTACGTTGCTTACTATCTCGGAATTTCTTACCTGCAAACTGGGCACACCGCCGAGGCCTTGGCGGCGCTGGCTGACTTCGCCAAAACACATCCGGACTCCCTGCTGGTGCGGGACGCCGAAGTAAGTTATGCCGATACGCTCCTGCTCGAGGGGCAAGCAGCGGAAGCGGCCGCATTGCTGGAAAAGATTCGGGTACCGATCCGCTCGGACGTTGAATTCGCGCTGGGACGCGCCTATGCCGCGTCCGGTCAAACCTCGAAAGCGGCCGATACTCTTGGGAATATCTACTACACCATGCCGGCCAGCGCCGAGGCCGACGCCGCGTATGCCGAGTTAAAGAAACTGCCGTCCGCGCCTCCGCCCACCGTCACTCAACTTCGAATACGGGCCGAAGGATTGATCAGCCGCAAGCGCTATGCCGAGGCGGCGGACGAATATCGCAGTCTGGTAAACCAAGTCAGCACTGAAGAAAGGCCGACGATGCAGTTGGCCTTGGCGGACGCGCTGCATCGAAGCGGGAAGAATCGGGACGCCAAGCAGGTGTTGGCTCTCCTCGGCGATGTCTCTGGCGAATTGAATGCTCAGCGGTTTTATCTGCTGGGCCAAATCGCATGGGCGGCCAATGACAACGAGACGTTCTATCGGACGGTCGATGATTTACGGCAAGCCGCCCCCGCCAGCCCGTGGCTGGAGCAGGCACTGCTCTCCGCAGCCAACTTGCACCTTGTGCATCACGAGTACGACCAGGCGCTCGATGCCTTCCGCGAGGCACAGCAGCGCTTTCCAGATGGCCCGCGCGCGTCCTACGTCCACTGGAAAGCGGCCTGGCTCACGCTGCGCCAGGGACGCAACGAGGATGCGAAAAAAGCTTTCGAGGAACAGATTGCGCTCTATCCCTCCGGCTCGGAAACACCCGCGGCCCTCTATTGGCGCGCTCGTCTGGCCGAGGAAGACAATCAATTCGTCATGGCGCGGGCGTTCTACGAGAAACTTTCCGATCGCTATCGCAACTTTTATTATGCGGAGTTGGCCAGGCAGCGGATGAAGCACCTCCCTGCCACAACCGACGCGGCAGCGGTGACACAGTACGCGATTCTCGACCGCGTGCCGCCCCTCAACCACGCTGAAAAAATAACGGAGACGGAACCGCCCGCGGATGAACTCCGCGTGCAGAAAGCACAACTGCTCGGCAACGGCGGGCTTGTCGATTTTGCCGTGCGCGAACTGCAAGCGGCCGCCGCAACCGACGGTGGCAGTTGGGCGCCGGCGGAAACCGCGCAACTATATGTTGAGACCGGGCACTACGACCGCGCTATCGAGTACATGAAGCACTCGGCCCCGAACTACTTTGCTCTCGACATTCCAGACCTGCCGCGAAAATACTGGGAGGCACTGTTCCCCAAGCCCTACTGGAGTGACCTAAAACGAAGCTCGGCCGCTAATGGCCTCGATCCTTATCTGGTCGCATCCCTCATCCGGCAGGAGTCTGAGTTCAATCCCAACGCGGTTTCGCGCGCCAATGCGGTCGGCCTGATGCAGTTGCTGCCCAAGACCGGCAAAGCCGTGGCCAAAGAAGTGAAGCTGAAGCGTTTCAACGCCAGCCAGTTGTATACACCGGCGGTGAATATGCAGCTAGGAACGCGCTACTTCAAAGGCATGGTCGACAAGTTCGGCGGATCATTCGAATACGCGCTGGCCGCCTACAACGCGGGATCGGACCGCGTGGACGAGTGGCTAGCTCAGGGAAAATATCGCGATCCGCAGGAATTCGTGGAATCGATTCCCTTCACCGAGACGCGGGAATATGTGCAGGCGATTCTGCGGAATGCCAGCGTGTACAGGCAGCTGTATGGGACGCCGTAGGGTCATAGATAAGGCGTACGTAGTTGGCGAGTCATGGCTGGCGCTTAAAGGAACTGTTCGAGTCGCAGCACGCCTAATCTAAGAGCTCAGATTTTCAGCTCGGCCGAGTTTCCTCTTGGCCGCTCGACTTGTGAAACAGTATTTCCACAATCAGCAGCCCCGCACCCACCACGATCGCGCTGTCCGCCAAATTGAAGACCGGCCACTGATACTGCTTTACGTAGACCAACAGAAAATCAACCACGCGCCCGCTGGCCAGCCGATCCCACAGGTTCCCTAACGCACCTCCCATGATCAGCGACAAACCCACGCCGGTGGCGATGTGAGCATGGTGGTTTTTCCATAGCAAGGCCGAGACCACAATTAACGCGATTACGGAAAATGCAATCAGCAATCCGGTTTTCCAGGGCGCAGTCGAGTCGGCGAACAGACTGAAAGCAGCGCCGGTATTTTCGGTATGGGTGAGGCGAAAAAAGCCTGGAATGACCTGGATGTGCGCGTAAAGCCGGATTCGCTGCGCCACCAGGTGCTTTGTCCAGCGGTCAAGCACGACAACCACGAGGACAATCAGAAGGTAAATGGCGCGCGCAGAGTTTTTGGTCATCCAGATTTTGAGCCTGGAAATATCTTAACCCGGTAGGGCCGGTATCGCTCGTCCCGGTTTAACAAACTAATAACCGGCGACGGCGACGACTCTCCGCCGAATCTTTCTTCTGATTTCACACTTTTGGGGTGTTCAGATTTGCGGGTTCCGTTTATTCTGTTGCGTCGCCTTTATTGGCAGTCGTTGTGCTTCATCCCTATGGTTGTGAATTGCGCGCATGAGACCTCTCAAACGCTGGAAAAGCCGGACCCTTCTGTTCCTCGCAGTGGTGGGGCCGGGAATCATCACGGCGAACGTCGACAACGATGCGGGCGGCATTCTGGTCTATTCGCAGGCCGGAGCCCAGTATGGACTTCTTCTGCTATGGACGATGATCCCAGTCACGCTTGCGCTGATCGTCGTCCAGGAGATGAGCGCCCGCATGGGCGCGGTCACCGGCAAGGGCCTGAGCGACCTCATCCGCGAAGAATTCGGCCTCCGCATCACGTTTCTGATGATGCTGGCAATTCTATTCATCAACTTCGGAAACGTGGTGACAGAATTTATCGGCATCGCCACCAGTCTGGAATTATTCGGGCTGTCGCGTTTCATCACGGTGCCGATTTGCGCCGTGATCGTTTGGTTGATCGTGGTCAAAGGACAATATAAGAGCGTAGAGAAAGTGTTCCTCGCCGCGTCGTTCTTTTACATTACGTACATATTCGCCGGAGCATTGGCGCATCCCTTATGGAAAGATGCCGCGGTTGCAACCATTAAACCGCCCGCCCTAAAAGCCTTCCGTGACCAGGCATATTTATTCATGGTAATCGGCGTGATAGGAACAACCATCGCTCCCTGGATGCAGTTCTATCTTCAGTCATCCATCGTTGAAAAAGGCGTAACCCGCCGCGGACTTAAAGCTTCCCGCTGGGATGTAATCACAGGCTGCATCTTCACGGACGTGGTGGCGTGGTTCATTATTGTCGCCTGCGCCGCCACGCTGTATGTGCACGGCTTCCGCGACATCAAGTACGCTGCGGACGCCGCGCAAGCGCTCAAACCATTGGCGGGGCAATATGCCTACATTTTGTTTGCCGTGGGGCTGTTCAATGCCTCGCTGTTCGCCGCATCGATTCTACCGCTTTCCACCGCATACACAGTCTGCGAGGGCCTGGGCTTTGAATCCGGTGTCGATAAGAAATTCGGCGAGGCACCGTTTTTTTACTGGCTTTACACTCTGTTAATCGTGGCTGGCGCAATCCTCGTGCTCCTGATCCCCGGACCGCAACTGGTCAGAATCGTGCTGTGGTCGCAGGTGGTGAACGGAATCGTCCTGCCATTTGTATTGATCTTTATGCTCCTGCTGATTAACAAGAAAGAATTGATGGGAGAATATGTGAATTCGCACTTATTCAATGCCGTAGCCTGGGGAACAACCATCCTCGTTGCCGGACTATCCGTGGCACTGGTATTGGGTTACATTACCGGCAAGACAGGATGAGCCCGCGCAGCGCGAGTTCTCAGGGCAACCTTCCGGCGGCCAGATCCTTCACCAGCGATGCATCCGCTTCAAGGAAATCATAGGACGGAAGAGCACTGGGGGCCGACCACTGGAGATCGCGGAAGATGCGATTTTCAATTTCGCCGCCATATTCTCGCACGATAAAAAATCTCAGCTCAACCGCGGCGCCGTTCGGATAGGTGTGCTGGATGCGAGCGATCTCGTCGCCGACTTTGGCCTGAATTCCCAGTTCCTCTTCCAATTCCCGGCGCAGCGCGTCGCGGGGCTGTTCGCCTTCTTCGATTTTCCCCCCGGGAAACTCCCATTTGAGGGGCATGGTCTGATGCCGCGTCCGCTGGCCGACCAGAAACCTGCCGTCCCTCTCGATCACCGCAGCTACAACCCGTTTCATAATTCGGCACTACTGGTGGCATGCAACGCACTGGCGACTGGATCCACGCATCCCGTAAAAGTAAAAGCGAAGGCCGCAATCCCCGGATCGCAAACCAGTTCAAGTTCGTGCTCGCCGAATTCATGGTTGTCCACCAGGGCATACATGCGGGCAGAGTCCACCACGACGCAGCTTTCGGAGGTCCCGCCGGAGTTGCGGAAACGAATGTCTTTCGTCGCCTGACTGCGCGCCAGCGGACGGCCGTCCTGCAGCACTTGAACCACCGCCGAGGCTCCGCGGGGCGCGGCCATCACCAGGTTTACCGCCGAGGCTTCGTATTTCAACTTCAAAATGTGCGGACCTTCCCCGGCGGCTTCAAAGTACTCGCCGGTTGAGGCCCAGCGTCCACTGGCGTAAAACAAATTCTCTTCGAGCTTACCGTCAAACTCATAGTCGGCGACTTCGTCCTCTTTGAAGCCGCCTTCATTGCCAATCCGCCCGCGTCGATGGCCCAGATAAAGTTCGCCGGAAGGCCGGTAACATACCGCTCCCGGATGATCTTCTTCCCGCAACGGTTCCATGATCTCAGGCAGAGCAACACCCGGATCGATCTCGTGGATCAGTTCCTGGATCACTTGCTCGCACTCACCGTAGCCGCCCTCGCCAAAATGGCCGTATCGCAGATAGCCGTCCTTATCGAGCAGATACTTGGTGGGCCAGTACCGGTTGGCAAAGGCTTTCCAGATTTCGCGATTGCTATCCACGACCACTGGATAAGTTAGTCCAAACTCGCGAATGCCACGCTCCACGTTGGACTCGTACTGTGCGAAGGTGAACTCCGGCGTGTGTACTCCGATCACGGTCAAGTTCTTTTCCCGGTAGCGCTCATGCCAGGCTTGCACATAGGGCAGTGTACGTATGCAGTTGAGGCACGTATAGTCCCAGAAGTTCACCAGAACGACGCGTCCGCGCAACTGACGGAAACTCAGCGGCGGAGAATTCAGCCAAACGCGTCCGATCTCGGGCGCGCGCACTTGGCCTTTTTCGACTCTCACGACTTCTCCAGCCTTTTGCCCACAACTTCCGCGCAATATTGGACGAGGTTCTGATCGTCAGTTCCGAACGCGGCCGAGAAATGGCTATCGATATCAAGTTCACCAGCGACTTGGTTCTTCACAAAAATAGGCACAACAATTTCCGACTTGGTCTCCAGAGAACAGGCCAGATACCGAGAGTCCTTGCTGACATCGTCCACCACAATCGTCTTGCCGCTCGAGGCCGCAGCGCCGCAAATGCCCTGGTTGAGCGGGATACGCGTATGTGGAGTCATGGCTCCCACGAAACTTTCCAGCACCAGCACCGGAGGTTTGGTGCCGGGCTCGAGCATGTAAAAGCCAACCCAGTTGTACTTCAGCATACGCTCGTGCAACAGCTTGCAGACCCCGTGCATGACCTCTTTTGCCGTCGGTGCCGCTTCCGCGAGCGTCATAACTTCGTAGCGAACTTCTTCCATTCTGGTTTTGACAGGCATAAGAAAAATCTTAACTCAGAGCACGCGATTCGCGGCCGCAGAAGATGAAACGCTGGTAATTTGACGGATTCCGTCCGGCCGGACAAACAGCTCGGGATGAATGGCAAATGCCAGCGCCTCCAGCCCACGTACAAGCGTCGGAGCCGGCGTGTTGAGGTACTCATCTCGAATGCAGAAGACCCGCGAAGCAAGCGCAGCGCGAGTTCGCTGCCAGTGCCGGTCCGCTACAATTTTCTCCAGAGGAACGCGGTCGCCCGCTCCGCACCACGCGGCAATCAAAATGTCGGGATCCATGCGGCCAACTTCTTCTGCTGAGATTTTCCGCCCCGGTGCACCCAGAAATTCACCTCCGGCGGCCTCGACCAGCTCCGCGACCCAGGCTTGCGATGCGATCAACGGCTTGCCCCATTCTTCGCAGAAAACTTTAAGGCGTTCTGTCCGCGCCACGCGGCCCCGGACTTGTTCGATTCGCTGCCGCATGAGTTCGATCACTTCTTTGCCCCGATGGCTTGCATCAACAATGCCGGCGATGATCGCAATGTCGGTGTAAATGTCCGCTAAAGTTTTTGGGGCAAACCCAAGAAAGCGGGCTCCGGACTTAAGTATTTCGATCACCGCTTTTTCCTGGTAAGGCACGGAGGCGATCACGAGGTCGGGCTTGGCGGCGATGATCTGTTCTGCGTTGGCGGTCCAGGAGTCGGAAAGTATTAAACAATGCCGCGCAATAATTTCGGGAACCACATCGGCGCAATACTTCGTGCACGCGACCACGCGATCGAGTTCACCAATCTCCGCGAGAATAACTGTAGCGCTGGGCTGCAGGCTGGCGATGCGGCGTGGCGAGTGGTCCGGCATGAATCTGAAATTACAGTTTAATGTCACTCAGGGCGGTTGATAGTGCATCCAGCGCCAACTGCGCGGCATGAGTCGAGGCTTGGGGCAGGCCGCCGACAGCTGCGCTCACATCCTCGCGACGCAAGTTCTTAGCTTCGTTCAGGGTCTTCCCCGCCATCAATTCCGTTAATACCGAGCCGCACGCAATCGCTGCCACGCATCCTTTCGCCTTGAATTGCGCCTGGGTAATTCGGCCGCCGCTCACTTTCAAGGTAAGGCGCAACACATCTCCGCAGGCGGGATTTTCAATTTCCGCGGTGGCGTCCGCGTCCGCAATTTCTCCCGCATTACGCGGATTCTGAAAATGATCGAGTAGCTGCGCGGAATACANNAGAGAAGCCGCATGGCAAGCTAGCCACGCGAGCCAGTGCCTTCGGGAAAATAGATCTGCCAAACGCGTTCTCGAGCCGTAGCCTCCAAGTCCGGATTCGGATTTACCGCAACTGCATATTTTGCCATGGCCAGCATTTCCATATCCCAACGGGAATTGCCGAAGGCTATGTCGATGCCTTCTCTTACCGCTTCGCGCAGCGCCTCAGGTTTGCCCGTGCCGGAGGGCACGCGAATGAGCCGGTCTGTGGCGATGCCGTTATTCAGTTCCACCTTGGCGGCGAGGATGCGTGTTTCCGGGATGCCAAAATACTTCATGCCAGCGCGGATCACCCAATCGTTCGAAGAAGAAACGGCCCACACATCGCAGCCGTTTTCCAGCAGCCGGCGCACCAACTCGCGCATCTCGGGAAAGATTTGCTCGACGAAGAACTNNGTCACCATTTCGCCGCACATGGTTGTTTCATCGACCTCGCCACGCTTGTACGCGGCGTAGCGCTCGCGCATGGGACAGTCGAGCGCGGCAGAAACAATGTCACCTTGTCTCAGCTCCCAATCAAAGAAGCGCTCGCCGGCATCGCCCGACCATAGGGTGCCGTCGCAGTCAAATGCCGCCACCCGCGGTCTAAGGCGCACGATCGAGTCGAGAAATTCGTTAGTAACCGGAAGAAAAGCTTGGGCCTCTGCGGCGTCCATCTATCGACGATAACGTGCTTCGNNTCAGGACGGCCGCGCCAGCAGCCCCGCGTAATCCTCCGAGGTATTGATATTCAGAGCAATCAGAGGATCGTCAACGTGAACGTATTGGATGTGCGCCTGGTACTCGTGTTCAACGTCGCGGGCGATCGATGTGGGTGGAACCCGGAGAAACGCTGCCATCATCTCGCGGCCCACCAGATAGGGATGCCCATGCGCTCCCGAAAACTCGGGCACGACTGCCCAGACTTCGTGATCCGCCACTTCGAATGCATCCCGCAGAGTTTGGATGGTCGCGCCACCACACGGAGGACGGTCCACCAGGGTTACCATGGCCGCATCACGGCCGTGGTTGAGCACTTCGTGCAGACCGACTTGCAATGAGCTGAACTGGCCGCGACTGGGGTCCGGGTTAACCACCAGGGACGCCCCGTGAGCATAAATAATCGGCGCCAGCGCCGCTTCATTCTTTCCCACCACAACCAGCACAAACTCAGTAGCCTGCGAAAGCGACCTGATTGCCGCGGAGAGGAATGTGTCGTTGGAAGGCGCTTGCCCGGTTGCCAGCGGAGGCCACGGCAATAAGGCTTTATCCCTGCCCATGCGCGAGGAGTCTCCCGCTGCGAGGATGAGACCGGCGAAGCTGGAGGCGCGTGCCATACTGCGAAGATAGCAGGAAATTACGGAGAATTGTTGACGGGCTGAGAGTTTAAGCTGGAACTTTGCTCTCAGCGAGGGCAGAGCTATCTCCTGCTCGCCTAATTGCAATCCTCAGCACGATGATAGCGACCACCAGAGTGAATGCAGTTTCTGCCATGTATGAACCGATATCGTTAACGCGGTTGTAATTTCCAAAGTAAGCTACGGGGATGCGTTGAAAGCTGTGTGTAAGAGGACACATGGGGCCAGGGAATTTCTACCCATGATAAAGAATGAACAGAAAATGATACCTCCGAAAAACAGTCGAATCACAACGATCATCAGAATTGTAGCCCTGACGCCCGAGTGATGGAGGTAAAACAAAAAGCCAGCTTGCCAAACTGTCCATCCGAGTGCTGCGACGACTATAGCTGGAGCGGTCCGGAGCATCGAATTAACCTTGGGATAAAAGTATGCTCGCCAAATGATCTCCTCCCACAGCGGCGACAAAAGCAGGTTTATCAGAAACACTCTAACGAGAGTTGGAAGTGTGCTCGAATTCCACGGGGGAGGATAGGCAAACCTTGCGCCGAGGTAGCCTGAGAACGGCAGGGCAAAACCAATTAAGAGCGCCGTGTTGTAAACTCCAATGCTTGCTCGGAGTCGGAAGGTGGCCGATCTGCATTCTCTCGACACGACAAGCAGAACGACTCCGGGAAGAAAGCTGCCCAGCAACAGCAGAACCGCGTTAGAGCCTACCGATAAACCTCCTGCCGGGACAGTCACGACAATCTGCGGGGCGATGGAGCCAGCAATCGAGAAGAACAAGGAAACAGCGCAAACTATCGCCTCGAAGAGCAGAAGGCCACGCCAGTTCCATTTGTCCATGAGTCTCCCCGGACAGCTTTTCGTCGGCCATTGCACTCAAGCATCAGTGAGCAGTGGTTTACTCGTGTTCGTCGATGGCCGCTGCCCGCGATTCCGGCGCATCCCGCGTATCGGGCTGGCCGTTCTGCGAGCGGAACCAACTCATGTGAGGCAGACCGGCATTGGCATGCCGCCGGATGGCAATCAGCTCGGCTG
>PLUI01000077.1 GCA_003164855.1 Acidobacteriaceae bacterium | reverse complement strand
CCTCCATTTGATGGAACTTGTGCTGGAATACGCGCTTGTGCAGATTGCCGGTGAAACCAATGTAGAGGGTGCCTGAGAGACTTCCCATGATGTATACGGAATAGCTTCGCCGCTCTCTGGCAGTCATTGTGAGGTATAGGGATGCTTCGACTGCGCAGGCTCGTCCTTTGGACGATCCTGCTTCGCTCAGCATGACAGGATGCGGGGTTTGGGCGGAATAAGGCTGTGACATCGGTCACAACTCTGTGACAAATTAACACGCAGTGGTATCGGATNNCTGGCGACACTATTCTTGAAGGCGGCGACACCCCCTCTCTGGTAAGGGCGGGAACGGGGGTAGGGATGCTTCGACTGCGGGGTATCGTCCTTTGGACGATTCCCCTCCGCTCAGCATGACAAACTCACACTCTCAACTCCACCACGGTCGCCCCGCCGCCACCTTCGTTCTGCGGAGGCTCGGCGACTGACTCCACGTGGGGATGCTGCTGCAGGGCCTGGCGCAGGGCTTTGCGCAGGATGCCCATGCCGCTGCCGTGGACTACGCGGACGCGCGGCAGTCCGGCGAGGAATGCGCGATCGACAAACTTTTGGACTTCGCGCGTGGCGTCGTCGACGTTGTAGCCGATGACGTTGATTTCCGAGGGCGCGTTTTGGCCTTCGTTTTCGAGCGAGACCGAGATGCCGCGGGCACGGGCCGCTTTCACTGGCGAATCGGCCGAACGCGCGATCGAAATCACGGCGGCGATATCGTCGCGCGCGATCTTCATCTTCATGGCGCCCATGGCCACTTCAAAGTGAGAATCATCCAACTTGCGTAACACGGTGGCGGCGCGGCCGGTGGATTTCAACTTGACGGTATCGCCCTGGGAGACGTACTTCACGACCTGCGGCTCGGCGTGAGGATCACCCTGGTCGGCTCCGCTGGCGTGCGCGACTACGGTGGAATCGAACTGCTCGCGGAATTCGCGGCGCAGTTTGGCTACGCGCCGCTCGGCATCTTTTGAAACCTTCTGGGCGGCGGCGCGATCCTGGATTGCGTTCACTTCTTCGCGCGCGTGGTATTCAAAGTCGCGCAGCACGCTTTCCAGTTTTTTCTCCATTTCGCGGATCTTGGCCTGCTGTTCTTTTTTGCCTTCAGCCGCGAGATAGGCTTTTTCTTTTTCCAGTTCCTGTTCGCGGGAGTGCAGACGCAGCCGGTCGTTTTCGGCTTCGCGCAGTCTGGCGTGAAGTCTGTCTAAGAATTCGCCAACATCGCGGGCCTGGGTTCCCAGGCGTGAGCGAGCCGAGTCGATGATCGCCGGATTCAAGCCCAGCCGCTGTGCGATGTTGATTCCCGCCGATGCCCCGGGAACTCCCATCTTTAACTCGTAAGTCGGCTGCAGAGTGGTTTCGTTGAAGCCTACGGAGGCGTTGATCACTCCTTGAGTATTTGCGCCGTAGACTTTCAAGGAAGTGTGGTGAGTGGAGATGACGGTCATGCATCCGATTTGGCCGAAGTATCCGGCGATCGCGACGGCGAGAGCGGCACCTTCCTCGGGATCGGTGGCGGAGCCCAGCTCGTCGAGCAGGACGAGCGATTGCGCGGTGGCCGTGCGTGAAATGAGATCGATGTTGGTGACGTGCGCGGAGAAGGTCGAAAGGTTCTGCTCGATCGATTGGTAGTCGCCGATGTCGGCAAGCACGGCATCGAAGACGGGCATTTCCGCGCGATCGGCGGGAACCGGAATTCCCGATTGCGCCATGAGCGCCAGCAGGCCTACGGTTTTTAGCGTTACCGTCTTGCCGCCGGTGTTGGGGCCGGTGATGACTAACTGCCGGTGGTCGCCTTCGAGTTCCACGGTGATGGGGACTACGGCCACACCTTTGAGTTTTAGATTGCGCTCCAACAGGGGATGACGGGCGTTGTGCAGGAGCAGGCGAGCTGTGCTCGCGGACAGCCGAGGGCGGCTGTCCCCACATGGATATTGCTGATCCCCGCTCAACTGGACCGCGACGCAGTTGTACTCTTCGGCGAAGCGGGCCTTGGCGAACTGCAGCTCCAACTCGCTGAGCGCTTCGTCCGACGCGAGAATGGCCTCCGCTTGCTCGCCAATGCGTCGCGTCATCTCGATCAGAATGCGATGAATTTCCGCCTGCTCTTCATCGAGCAACCGCACCAGTTCATTGTTCTGCTCGATCGTCTCCAGCGGCTCGACGAACACGGTTTGGCCGCTGGAACTTGCGCCATGCACCACGCCTTGCACGCGGCGTTTCTGTTCAATTTTCACGGGGATGACAAAGCGCTCGCCGCGGATTGTGATTAGTTCGTCCTGCACGGCACCGCCCTCGGCCAACTTGCGCAAATATCCGCGCAGCGATTGCTGAATCTCGCGCCGCTGCTTTTCGATGTCGCGGCGAATCCGCGCCAGTTCGGGTGAGGCGCGATCTTCCAGCGTCCCATCGGGCTGAATTTTGTTGCGGAAGAATCGCAGGAACTCGGTGAAATCGGGTACTGTTTCGGAGAGTGCCCGGGTGCGCCGCCAATCGGTTCGCATGTTGGCGGGAGGATGCAGCGCAATCTCACGCCACTCGGCGGCGCGGTCGACGACCAGCACAACATCGCGGATATCCGTGGTTTCGAGCACGGCTCCGCCGATGCGAGACTTCTCAATCAACTTCGTGATGTCGAGCAGTCCAGAGAAATCGAAGCGTCCGCCCACGCGGCGGAACTCCCGCACTTCCCCGGCCAATTCCTGTTGTTCGGCAATCCGAGCGGAATCGACAGAGGGGGCAAGAGCGGCAATTCGTGCCTGACCCAATGGCGAAGAGGCGTATCCGCGCAGAAGGTCGCGGAGAGCATCGAACTCCAGCACGCGGGCGGAGTTGTGAATGAGCGGTTGAGACATCGGAATTTATGTTACAGGAAGGATGTGTAGGGAGGCAGAGCTAAGCCTTCGCTCGTGCCGCTTGCGGGGCGAGTTCCATGGCGGTGGGCAGGCGCAGCATGAACAGGGCTCCGCCCTCGGGCTTATTCTGGCAAGTAATCTGTCCGCGATGTTCGCGCACCACGCCGTAGACTGCGCTCAAACCCAAGCCTGTGCCTTTGCCGATCGCTTTCGTGGTGTAGAAAGGATCGAACACGCGAAGCGGCTCTTTTAANNGTGACGCGGAGCACTCCTCCGCCCGCCTCCTCCAGCGCATCCAAAGCGTTCTCAACGATCTGGACGAAGGCCTGGAATAGCTGGTGACCATCGCCCCACACCCTGGGCAGGTCAGGCTGCAGCGAGGTTTCGATACGGATTTTCTGATCGTGGTGCTGCAGTTCGCGCATCTGCACGCTGCGTTGTAGCAGGGTGCACACGTCCACCATCATCTTCTCTCCGGAGCTTTGTTGCGCGAAACTGAGCAGGCTCGATATCAATTCGCGAGTCCGCTGCGAGTGATGAACAATTTTGCGAACCAACGTATCCTGGTCGGTGGTCAAACGATGATTCGACCAGAGCTTCTCCGAATATTCCATAATAGCGGTGAGGGGATGGTCGATTTCGTGGGCTGCGCCGGCAACCAGTTGGCCTAAAGAGGCCAATTTCTCTCTCTGCACCAGATGGCTTTGCAAACGTTGCTCATTTTCGAAGCTGCGCCGCGAATCTTCCAGCAGATGGATTAAAGCCTGATCCTGCAGATACTGGCGCATAAACACGAACATGCCGAGCACTAGCATTGCGGCCAGAACGGTGAACAGGCGGAATGCCCGGGTCGGCGGGGGCGAACCATCCCAACGGAAGGTCCACAGTCCCAGCACCGGCAAGGAAAGAATGGCGAGCATGGCCAGGCGCAAGGCCATTGCGCCCCACTTGTCACTACCCTGGCGCGGTACGGCCTCGGTTTGCCAGTGGCGGGCCGTCAGCATAGTCGCCGCCATCCAAGCCGCCGCGCCAATTAGCGGGACGTCGTAGAGACTTCCGGTATAGTATCCGTGTTTGGTGGCTGCCAGGTTCACCCATACCGAATCCACTGCGTACAACGCACTAGCCGCCATCAGATTCAAGTAGAGCGTCTTCCATCCAGCAGGCGCGCCTCGGGCAGCAATTCCCAGAACCAACAACAGCACACCGCTCTCAACCAGGTAGAGTATGTTGTAGTTTCTGTCGTACTGCGCCACATTCACCGAGATATATTGCGATGGAAAAACAGCGAACGTATAGAGGAATACCCACCATACGAACAGCAGGAGAAAATCCAGCGTACCCAATCGGAATTTCTGCCCGCCTTCGGTCTGATGCGGACGCAACCCCACCGCCGCGATCATCGGAATCAGGTGGAGGAACAGAAACGCATTCATGAACCACGGTTTTGGCACCGTCGTTCGACGCACAACCTCGTAATAGACCCACCCAGCCTGATGGCACGCCCAGAGAGTGCACCCCACCCCGATCAGCACCCAGAAGTGCCGCTTCACACCCTTCGCCGACCATGCATTGGCGAACATCGCGGTGTCGGCCGCGAGCATTAGAAGAAGATATCCAATATTAGAAATTGCCGTCAGCGCCGGACCACGCGGCGCCGTTGCCGACACCACTGCGAAGGCGAGCGTAATTCCACCTGCGAGGACGAACCAGCGATTTCGTTGGAACAGACTCATCCGTCTCCATTTTATGGATAAAACCAGCGATTCCCAGATCGCTTTCGGGGTTAACCTGGTTACTTTGGTTACTGTTCGCGCCGAGGGGACCACCTGGAGTCTATGGCAAGGAACTCTGACCAGCATCACTTTCTGGTTGATCCCTCCTGCTAGAATTGATCCGAGTTGGCGCGGCTAATTACTGGGTCGCCCCCGTGACTTTGGAACCGGCGCCATGCTCAGAAATCCCTGGTGCCTTATGTCTTTCCCTGTTACCCGTCTTCGTCGTCTTCGCCGAACCGACCAGCTTCGCAACCTGGTGCGCGAGACGCGCCTCACACCCGACGCCTTCGTCTATCCCATGTTCGTTTGCCCGGGTGAGGGTGTGCGCAAGGAAATTCGCTCCATGCCCGGCGTGTGCAACCTTTCGGTGGATGAAGCGGTGAAGGAAGCGCAGGAGGTTCGTTCCCTGGGGATTCCGTCTGTGATTCTCTTTGGCCTTCCCGACAAAAAGGATGAAGTTGCCGCTGGAGCCTGGGCAGATGACGGCATTGTGCAACAGGCGGCGCGCGCCATGAAACGGGAAGTCCCGGATTTGATTCTGATGGGTGATGTTTGCCTTTGTGAATACATGTCGCACGGCCATTGCGGCGTGGTGAAGCCGGGGTCTACGCCCCAATCGTTGGGCGCTGCCGCCCGAGATGCTTTGAGTGCCAGGCAGGGAGTGGTGGCGAGGAGCCGTGGGTTGGCGGTGAGGAGCCGCGAGGAAAAAGAAAAGGTGATCGACGAACTGGCATCGATCGTGGCCAGTGTGGTTTCCAAGTTTGAAATCGACAACGATGCCTCGCTCGAACTCCTGGCCCGCACCTCGGTTTCGCTTACTCGCGCCGGCATCGACATCATCGCCCCTTCGGACATGATGGACGGCCGCGTCGCCGCCATCCGCGCGGCCCTAGACGAAGCCAGTTTCATCAACACGCCCATTCTTTCTTACGCCGCGAAGTTCGCCTCCGGATTCTACGGACCGTTCCGCGAAGCCGCGGACTCCGCTCCACAATTCGGCGACCGCCGTTCTTATCAGATGGATGGAGCCAACCTGCGCGAAGCCATGCGTGAAATCGAACTGGACATCGAAGAAGGCGCAGACATGATCATGGTCAAGCCCGCCATGCCTTACCTGGATGTTATCGCCGCAGCGCGCGATCGCTTCGATGTGCCCCTTGCCGCGTATCAGGTCTCCGGCGAATACGCCATGATTGAAGCCGCCGCAAGTAACGGATGGATTGAGCGCGACCGCGTCATGATGGAGGCTTTGCTGAGCATCCGTCGCGCTGGCGCCAGCATCATCCTGACCTACCATGCCAAAGATGCGGCGCGCCTGCTGGCGTAGGATGGCCTACCAAACTTCCCTTGATCCCTACCTTGCGGCAACCACCGTCCTAGGGTGAAACCCGTAGTGCGCGATTGTTGAAAAGAACTGATCATGAAAAGAGCCGAACATTCCGGTCGAACATTCCGGCTCAAATTGCGCAGCAACAGTTTCGCAGCCAAAGCCATCTATAGCTTGATTTCTTAGTTGCGCTATCCCGATGAGCAGCATTTAGGAAGGGCACTCCGCTTATGAATGGTACTCCGTCTAGGATTTCTGGCCGCTGTCTAGGTTTGGCAATTACGCTCATATTGGTGGGTTGCGCAGGTGTACCTACATCGACGCCGACACAGCCCGCAGTGAGCGTGGCGCTCAACCCATCGTCGGCGAGCGTGGCTGCTGGCGCCCAAACACAATTCACCGCCACCGTTCAGAACACCACGAATACCGCCGTCACCTGGTCGGTCGATACTATTGCAGGCGGAAACTCGACGGTGGGCACCATTAGCACCGCAGGTTTATACACGGCGCCATCCCAGGCAGGAACTCACACTGTGACGGCGACCAGCATGGCCAGCACGACAGCGCGCGCAAACGCGGCAGTTACCGTTACCGCAGCGCCGGTTATTAGTATTTCGCTGAGTCCGACCTCTGCGAGCATAGCGGTTGCAGCGAGTACGCAATTTACTGCGACCGTGCAGAACGCCACGAACACCGCTGTAACGTGGTACGTCGACACCATTGCGGGTGGAAGCTCAACGGTGGGAACGATTAGTGCTTCAGGGGTGTACACCGCTCCAATCACGGCGGGAACCCACACGGTTACGGCCACGAGTGTTGCAGACACTGCGGACAGTGCAAGCGCGATTGTAACCGTGAACGGGCTCGTCNNAATGTAACGAGTACGCCGGTAAGTTGGTTTGTCGACCAAGTCGCAGGCGGGAATGCGACGGTTGGGACGATCAGCGCGACGGGACTCTACATCGCGCCCACTACGCTCGGGACGCATACGATCACGGCGGCGACTGTCGCTAATTCAGCGATAACCGCCAGTGCCTCGATCACGGTTACCAGCATTTTACTTTCGCCCATGACGGCCGCGCTGGTTGGTAACGCCACCCAGCAGTTCACCGCCACGATGCCGGGAGTTACCAACCCGGCGATTACCTGGTCGGCTACAGGCGGCACTATTTCAGCTAGCGGCTTTTACACGGCCCCATCCCAGGCCGGCAGCTATACCGTTACCGCTACGAGCACTGTGGATCCCGCTCTAACGGCGAGCGCTGCGGTGAGCGTTATTCTATTCACAGTCTCGCCTCCATCGGCGACAGTCGCTCCTTCGGGCAGCCAGCAATTCACGGCCACCATCCAAGGAGTGACGAACCAGTCCGTGACTTGGTCGGTGGATGGGGTTGTGGGCGGCAATGCGACTACCGGCACGATTACTACCGGCGGCCTGTATTCCGCGCCAGACGCTATTGGAGGCCACACGGTTACCGCGACCAGTGTGGCGGAGCCTGCATTCAGCGTTAACGTTCAACTCACGGTGATCAATACTGCCCAGGCAGCGGTGCTCACTTACCACAATGACGACGCCCGCGATGGCGCTTATCTGGAAGAAGTGAACCTGACGCCGACGAACGTCAACTCGACGCAATTCGGAAAGCTGCTGAGTTATCCCGTGGACCCTGTAAATGGTCAGATCTACGGTCAACCGTTGTATGTGTCTGGATTGAGCATTGCCGGCGGGACGCACGATGCGGTTTTTGTAGTCACGCAGAACAACAGTGTCTACGCCTTTGATGCAGACGCAACGTCGCCGCAAACCGCACAAACCTTCTGGCAGGACATACAGCTCGGACCGCCTGTTACCAAGAACAGTGTGTATGGTGTTTCTGTTGTGGGCATCCTTTCGACGCCCGTGATTGATGCAACTACCAACACCATGTACTTAGTCGCCGAGATAAGCGGTAAGACCGATCCTACTCCATACTATCTATACGCACTGGATATAACGACCGGCGTTACAGAGCTCGGCAGCCCGGTCAATATAACCGGGTCGGTGCCCGGTACCGGTGGAGACAGCTCCAACGGATACATTAGTCTCGAAAGCTCTTGCTATCAGCGCATGGGTCTGGCTCTTGATCCTGTCAGCAACCAAATCTACATTGGCTTCGGGGATTGTACCCATGGGTGGCTGCTGGCTTACGACAAGACCACGCTGGCGCAAACGGCAATTTTCAACGACACGCCGGACGGCGATGGCGGCGGAATGTGGTCCAGCGGTGGAGCTCCAGCCATAGACGATACGACCGGGGATCTGTATTTGATCACTGGGGTGGACGAGCTCAGTCCTGGCGTTGGTGACCCTGTAACAACCGGCTATAACGATTCGTTCCTACAATTGGATCCGAACAGTTTGTCGGTGCTGGATTTCTTTACGCCGGACGACAATTTGACTCTTTCAGACAACGACGCCGATTTAGGCAGCGGGGGCAACATTCTGGTGCCAAACAACTCTTCTTCCACTCCGCATGAAACCATTGGGGGCGGAAAGGATGGCAACGTGTTCATCGTCAACCGCGATAACATGGGCGGGTATAACCCCGACCCCCCGCAGAACAAGGTTATCCAGGAGGTGCAAATCTGCACCGATGGGTACAACAACATTTTTTCCACACCCGTCTATTGGAACGGATCCATCTACTACCACTGTAATAATGACGTTGTACGCGCCTTCAGCTGGAACGCCACCACGGGCCTGTTATCGACAACGCCGACATCCGTCGGTACCGCGGTCTATCAAACGCATGGGGCAACCGCGTCGCTATCCGCCAATGGCGCGGTGAACGGCATCATTTGGGATATCGACAACACGGCTTATAACGGAAACGATCCGGCTGGCAGCGGGCCGTCTGTGCTGCATGCTTACAACGCCACCAATGTGGCAAACCAACTTTACAACAGCTCGCAGGCGGGGAACGGGCGGGATACGGCAGGNNCTACCATCGCGAACGGGAAGGTGTTTGTGCCCACTTCAACCGAGCTGGACGTTTACGGACTGCTGCCGCAGTGAATCAGTAAGAACTTCAAAAAGGATCTTAGGGCAAAGATAAAGGGAGTTTTCGGATGTCCTCGAAAACTCCCTGCATTTTTCGTAAGTGTTGTGCCGAGGTTGGTTCGGGTAGCCGGGCTCAATGGGGGCTTGCTCGGACACAGTCAGGGCCGGCGAAGGGCGGGTCACGCGCCTCCGGCCGTGCCATCAGTTTTCTGAAGGCCTAGCGGCCTTCGGTACCAGTTGAGGTACGCGACGAGAAACGTTCCCGGACCCGGTCGCCGATGTCATGAACTTTATCGCCTATCTGGCCGCGGATCTCTTCACCGCTGGCGGGAGCAAAGAGCAGCGCCGCGCCGATACCCACACCTACTCCGGCCACAAATGTGAGCACATTGCGGACGGTATGATCTTCGCCGGAGTAGAGATCCGCAGCTTGATCGCGCAGATCCGATACCCGGTCAGCGGCCCGGCCCATGCCGTCGGAAACGCGGTCGCGCACATCGCTGGTGAAGCTGTTTGTCTGGTCCAGGAAATACACTGCGGTCTTAAGAATCGATCGAATCAAATTGTTCATCAAAGGCCACCTTTCATCGAGTTCGTAAACTTAACTTTACCTAAGTTAGTTGCCGAAAACGAGGCAAGGGTGCATCGTTGAAATTATTAGAAGAAGGAGTGAGTTTCGGAGCCTGGAGGGGGTTGTCATCGCCTTTTGGCCGCCGCTCAGGTGATTTTTGAAACTTCCGGCGGCTATGCCCCGCCTGCGGACTGACTCTGAAACTTTACCTCAACCGGCTGCCTGTCTTCCTCGGCCACTTTGAACATGGTGCGCGGTTTCAGGTTCATGTAGCTGGCCACGAAGACCTCGGGGATCTGGCCGATGCGGGTGTTGTAGGTGTTGACGTCGTCGTTGAAAAACTCGCGGCGATCGGCGATGCGGTCTTCCAGTTCGCTGATGCGGGACTGCAGTTTGAGAAAGTTTTCGTTGGCCTTGAGCTGGGGATAATTTTCCACAACGGCAAACAGGCCGCGTAGCGCGCCCGTCATCGCCATGTCCGCCTGCGCCTTCTGGGCGATGCTGGTGGCATTCATGGATGCAGCTCGCGCCTGTGTCACTGCCTGCAGCGTCTGCTGCTCGTGCTGCATATATCCCTTTACCGTCTCCACCAGGTTGGGGATCTCGTCGTGACGCTGCTTGAGCAGTACGTCGATGTTTGACCAGGCGCGGTCGTTATCGTTGCGTAACCGCACCAATCCGTTGTAGAGGATCACGACGTAAACCCCAACGCCCACTACAAAAAGTAGAAATACCGCGCCTTCCATCATATTTCCGCCTCGAGATAAGACTTAGCTTAGTCTCCGAATGGTTCCAGTGAAACAGCAGAATGGTGGGCTGTGCAAGTGACTTAAGATTTGGGGCGAAGGAAGTTTTGCGGTGGAAACAAAAGGGCTAAGCCGGTCGGCTCAGCCCCCTTGACGAGCGGAAAATCACTTACGGCTTATGCGGAGTCAGGTCGCAGACGTGCTTTACTTCATCCAGATTCAAACCTGCAGGCGAAAATTCGGCGATCTGCGGACCGGTTCTCGTTCTCACTTCCAGATTGAAGACCTGGGCGCCAATCACGCCGCGAACCGTGCCCTTGTCCATGGCGAGGAAGCGGCCGCGGACCCAGTTCCATCCCTTGTGGTCATGGCTGCCATCGATGCGGACCATGACTTCCATCTTGGGCTGGCCCCAGAAGCCGGGATAATCCGGCCGTCCCAGCCGCCCGCCCATGTTGAAATCGGCGTACTGATACTTGCCGTTGGTGCATACCACCTCGACCCGCGGCTTGTAATCCGGGTCCTGCCGAAAGTAATTGTTTGCCAGCAGCTCAAAGCGGACTTTTTTCGCGCCGGTCATCTTATCTTCCGAGCGGAACTCCATCCACTTGCCACCGGCGCTGACGCCATCCTGTTCGTCCTGATAGGGGCTCATCGCACCCTCTTGGGCAAAAGCCGAGACAGCCATCAACATCAAGCTCACGGCCACTACGGCCGCAGACATGCCAAAACGATTTCCATTGTCAAATAAGCGCGATACTTTCAAGGTCTCCTCCAAACGAGAACGTCCTTACATATTGAACCCAAAAACAACATAAGAGTTGCATGGCCGGATCTCGCACGCCGCTTGGCGAATATAAGGCGAATGCACTCTAAACTTATCTTGATTTGCTAAATATGCCGTGCCCCGAGGGTATTTCCCGTGCGACCCGGGGGCGCCAGAATCCGCTTTACAGGCGGGGTCTGAGGCCCTAAACTCCCTATAGCCCCTCCCCGCGCCAGCCGCTGGCGCTTTGACCCTAAAAGCATTTCAGGAGCAATCACGCATGTTTCGTCACTCCAGGTATGGCATTCTCCGCCACAGTTCTGCCTTGATTGTACTAACTCTGGCCAGCAGTCTTCTTGCCGCGGCACAGATTTCAGTTGCCACGTACCACTACGATAACTACCGCACGGGCTTGAATTCCCAGGAAACCGTGCTCACCCCGACCGCCGTACACAGCTCATCGTTCGGAGTATTGAAGACGGTGGTCCTGGACGACCAGGTGGACGCGCAGCCGCTGGTGGTGCCCAATGTGAGCATCACGGCGGGCCACTTTCGGGGAACGACTCACAGCGTGGTTTACGTGGCTACCGACAACAATTCTATCTATGCCATTGATGTCACGAGCGGGGAAGTCCTTTTGAAGCCGAATTTCGGGCCGCCGGTGGTGCAGCCGCTGGGCTGCGGCAAGAATAATCCGGACGTTGGTATCAACTCGACTCCGGTCGTTGACCTTAACAGCAATACGTTGTACGCGGTTGTCTATACCCAGCAGTCGACAGGCCCCGCGTATTTTGTGCACGCTCTCGATCTCGGCAGCCTGACCGACAAAGTGACACCGCAACTGGTGACAGGGTCACACACACTTACCAGCGGAACCACGTTCACGTTCAACGCCACTTATCAGCGTCAGCGTCCGGCGCTGCTCCTGGCAAATGGCAACGTGTATGCGGCTTTCGGGAGCTTCTGTGACCGTTCACCGAATCTTTCACGAGGCTGGGTTCTGGGCTGGCAGACAGGAACTTTGACGCCTCTGCCCGGAAACCAGCTTATGGACACACAAGCCACCGATACCGGCCAGTATTTTTTGTCTTCGATCTGGATGTCGGGATATGGGCCTGCGGCTGACGACTCGGGGAACGTCCTGTTCGTGACTTCCAATTCCGATCCTTCGGGAAACACTTATGACGGCGTCACCAACATTCAGGAGAGCGTGGTGCAGGTATCGTCGGATTTAACCACGGTGCTCGATTTGTTCACACCCGACAATGTCGGATACCTGGATGAAAACGATCTCGATTTCGGTTCGGGGGGAGTGATGGTGCTTCCCGACCAGCCGGGTTCGATCCCGCATCTGGCAGTGGCCGCAGGCAAGGTGGGATCGATGTTCTTCATGAATGAAAATGACCTTGGCGGATATTCCACGGACACGAATAACGTGCTGGGCACTTATACGATCGGTGGCTGCTGGTGCGGGCCGTCTTATTTCGTGGACCCCAAGGATGGCGCTGCCCGGGTGGTAAGCAGTGGCGGAAGCACGATCATGGTGTGGAAGCTGCTGACTTCGCCGTCTCCGTCGCTGACGGAAGTCACTAGTTCTCCGGTCCTGAACTCGGCGGGGACCGGCTTCTTCACAAGCGTGTCCTCGAACGGCACCGCCAGCCCCATCATTTGGGCCCTGTCGCGGCCGCAGGGTAAACAGACTGCGATCTCGCTGTACGCCTTCAGTCCCGACCTGGGAGGAACGACCATGGCGCAACTTTTCATGGGCACCGCCGGCACTTGGGTAACGAATGGCACCAACAGCAACCTGGTTCCGGTAGTAGCCAACGGAAAAGTTTTCGTGGCGTCGTACAAGGAATTGGTGATTTTGGGAGTAAAGCCCAAGTAATTCACATGTAAAAAAGGCTGAGGCGTGGGAGGTTGTATTTTTCCAGAAGGCGCTTGTGGACGTATTGTTTTTGTAATTGCTCGATTTGCGGCGCTGACATTTTGCGGCGGTAGGGGGATAGTTCAAGATCGGCTTGGGCGCGAACGGTGACAATTTCTTCGTCGGGCGTGGCGGCGAGCAATGCGGCAAAAAGTTTTTCTTCGAGGACGGTGAGATGGCGCTCCAAATCCTCCAGCCTTGGTGCTGACTTCGCACTCTCGATTTCGCGCGCGAGTTTGCGCAGAGTAGCAGCGGTGTCCTCGGCGACTGCATGCACGGATATTCCGGTGGTGTGCGGCAGCTTCGCTGTGTGGAGAAGATCCGCGTTGCGGCGCAGGAATGCTGCGATGGTCTCGGGTTCAAAGCCTTGCCCAGCAGGCGATTTGGCCGATGGTGGATTGGTTGAGGCGGCGCCGACTGCGGCTTCTTTCATATCTTCGGCGGCCGCAAGCACGGCCTGCGAGCACCATCCCAGACCATTGATTTTCCTCGTTTTCGAGGGATGCTGATCGTGTTTGTCGAAAGCGGCGTCGATCCCGCGCAATACCGCCTCGAGTGGAATTCCGGCATTTTTCCAGGTTTCCATCAAAGCCCAATCGAGCGTCGAAACCATCAGCAGGGTTCCACGGCGGCGCTGAAAGTGTTCTTCAATCTCGGTGAAGTAGTTGAAATAATTGGATTGATCGTCCTTAGTTGGATCGTCCACGGCAGTCAGCGGGTGGAACGCGGGTTGGAAGGAGCGCGATCTTCGCCGCCATTCGATTTTGCAGGGGACGTGCGGGACGCGGCCTTCGATAATGGCGAGGACGGTTTCTGCGCAGCTTTCGGCGCAAGGCCGGCACCAGCCGTTACGTTGCGCTCCCAGATGATGCGCAGGCCTTCGAGAGTTAGAAAATCATCCACTTGCTTGATGTACTTTGATCCCGTACCAATCATGGGGCCGAGGCCGCCGGTGGCGACAACCTTCGTGTCTTTACCTAATTCGTCGAGCAAGAGTTCGAGGATGCCATCGACCAGGCCGAGGTAGCCGTAGTAAAGGCCGGACTGCAGGCTGCCGACGGTGTTGGTACCGATGACGCGGGAGGGTTTGCGAATCTCAACGCGGGGCAGGCGCGCGGTGCGCTGAAAAAGTGCGTCGGCCGAAATGCCGATGCCGGGGCAAATTACTCCGCCCATGTACTCGCCTTTTGCGGAAACGCAGTCGAAAGTGGTGGCGGTGCCGAAATCCACGATCACGCAGGGGCCACCGTATTTTTCGAACGCGGCCACGGCATTGACGATGCGATCGGCGCCAACTTCGGCGGGATTGTCATAATGCACGGGCATGCCGGTTTTAACGCCGGGCTCGATCAATAGCGGCTTCGAATTGAAGTAGCGTTCGCAGACCTGGCGGAGAACGGGATCGAGCGGCGGCACGACGGATGAAATCACGATGCCGCGGATTCCTGAGGCTTCGAGACTGGCCATGGAGAATAAATTGCGGAACAGGACGCCGTACTCGTCGACCGTGCTGCCTTGCCGGGTGGCGACGCGCCAATTAGCGACGAGCCGCTCGTAGCGCGGAGTGTCATCTGAATCCGCGTTGGGATGCACGTGCGCAGCCAGGGCAAAGACTCCGAGGACCGTGTTGGTGTTGCCGACATCAAGAACGAAGAGCATGGTTGGCTAGGTTGCAATTAGCAGTTGGCAATTGGCAACTGGCATCCGGCATCGAGCTATTACAGCTCCGTGCTGGCTGAATGCCAAGTGCTGACTGCTATTTCATCTCTCTCACCGTGCCAGTTAAAACTTTCTGCAATCCTTGCGCGGTGCGGACTTGCAGGAAACCGTGCTCGTCCAGACCGGCCGTGGTTCCTTCGATTCGCGTCCCATTTTCTTCGACGAAAATCTGCTTGCCTTGCGCCCACGTGGAACGCTCGGCGAAGCGGCGGAGAATCGATGGGCGCGCATCGGTCCCTTCAATCAGGAGACGATATTCCCGATCGAGCGATTTTAGCAAAGCCGCGGCTAACTCGACGCGCGACCATTCCGAGCCTGTAGCCATGCGCAGGGAAATCGCTTCGGACTCCAGCTCCCTGGGAAATCCCGTGTGGTTCACATTGATTCCGATTCCTACGACGACGTGGCGAACGCGGGTGACTTCGGCGTTCATCTCGGTGAGAATGCCGCAGACTTTTTTGCCCGCGATCAGCACATCGTTGGGCCACTTCAAATCGACGCTTAGATTCGGTTTCACTTGCTCAATTGCGGCGTGCACCGCCAACCCAGCCGCCAGCGAGATCACGAGAACGTCGGAAGGCGGCAACGGCGGGCGCAGAACCACGGAGCAGTAAATGCCTGCGGAGCGCGCAGACTCCCAGGAGTTGGCGCCGCGGCCGCGGCCGGCAGTCTGCTCTTCGGCGAGGAACACGCTGCCCTCGGCGATGCCATCGGCAGCGGCAGCCATGGCCGCCGCGTTGGTTGAGCCAATTTTGTAGAAGTGATGAACGTGAGCGTCGAAGATAGTGCCGCGCAGTAATGGGTCGAGAATTTCAGGCAGCAGCAGATCTGGAACCGACTTGAGCTGATATCCAGTGGCAGGATGGCCGGCCACATCGACTCCGAGGCCGCGCAGTTGCTGAATGAGACGCCAGACTTCAGAGCGGTTCGAAGAGATTTCCTGCGCGATTTTGGTGCCGCTGACCACGACTGTGGCGTGCTCCATCAACAGGCGCACGATGCGGCCGAGACGAACATCGGTGGCTAGTTCGTGGGGAGCGGACGCTTTTACACGCGACATCCGAGTGCCTCGAGTTGTTTTCGTCCGCTTGATGACGGAATTATGCGGGAGTGCGTAGAAAAGCACAAATATGGCGTTGTCCAAGAAGGAGCGAAGACTTACGCAAGAGTGCGTTTTTTCTACGCAGGTACGACACGCATGCTCATGTCCACGGCCAAGGGCGAGTGCGTGAGGACACCGACTGAAATAAAATCGACGCCGGTCTCGGCGTAGGCGCGGATATTTTCCAGACGAATGCCGCCCGAGCATTCCAGGGGAATGCGGCGTTCAAGCTGGGCGCAACGCTCGACGGCGCGCCGCACGTCTTCGGGCGACATGTTATCGAGCAGGATGGCCTCCGCGCCATGGGCCAGCGCGTCGTCAAGTTCTTGGGGCGTGCGGACTTCTATCTCGATGGGCTGGGAGCCGCGGCGGTTGCGGACTGCGTGCTCCAGGGCGGGGGCAATTCCGCCGGCGAGCGCGATGTGATTGTTCTTGATGAGGACTCCGTCGGAAAGATCGAGGCGGTGATTCTGGCCGCCGCCGCAGCGCACGGCGTATTTGTCGATCACGCGCAGACCGGGAGCGGTCTTGCGAGTGTCGAGAATACGCGCCTTGGTGCCCGACACGGCGTCGACGAACTTGCGAGTGAGAGTGGCGATGCCACTCATGCGCTGCAGAAAGTTCAAGATGACGCGTTCACACGACAGAAGGACGCGCGCGTTGTGGCGGATAACGGCAACGGACTGGCCTTTATGGAGGCGCACGCCATCGAAAATTTCGGGATGGGTGGTGACTTCGTAGTGCGAAGTGACGGCGCCGTCGAGGGCGGCGTAAACGTCGAGAATGCGGGCGATGCTGCCGATACCGGCGAGAATGCAATCCTGTCTGGCGAGGATGGTGGCGGAGGCGCGCTGATTGGGATCGATGCAGGCATAGCTGGTGGCATCGCGCGTGGCGCGGTCTTCGAGCAGGGCGTTCTCGATAATGGCGGTGATGCGTCGGCTGTTAAAGTCCATTGCAGTTGCCAGTCGCCAGTAACCAGTTGCCAGTTCTAAGCATTTGCGCCCGTGCCATTCAACTCGTCCAGTTGGCTTTTTATTTTCTCACGGAGGCCGATTAGTTCGGTTGCTCGGCGGCGGAGGCCTTCGACTACTTTCTCGGGAGCTTTCGCGAGGAATTGGTCGTTGCTTAATTGGCGCTGATTGTTAGCGAACTCTTTTTCGATTTTCTCCAGATCCTTTTTCAAGCGTTCGGATTCGGCGGCGACGTCGATCTTTCTCTCATAGACGACGTGAACATCGAAGCGGGCGGTGCTGCGGGCTCCGGCTTGTTTGGATAAAGAGCTTTCTACGAATGCTATTTTCTCTACGTTTGCCAGGCGCTCGATGGCGGCGTGGTTCTGCTCGATCATGAGGCGAATCGTGGGCTCATGCGCGAAGATTTCGATCGGTACTTTTACCTTGGGCTCGACCTTTAGTTCTGCGCGAACGTTTCGCACGTTCACGATTAGATCCTGCAGGATGGCCATTTCGGTTTCGGCGGTTAGATCGAACTGCTTCTCATCGGGGAGCGGATATCCTGCAAGTGCAATTGACTTGAGCGGGGGATGCCCTTCGTAAATCGTTTGCCAAATTTCTTCCGTGATGAAGGGCATTACCGGATGCAGCAGACGAAGCGATGCGTCGAACAGGTTAACTAGATTGCTGCATGCGACGCGGGCCTGGGATTTGTCCGCGCCTTCCTCGAAGTTCAGGCGTGGCTTGATCAGTTCGATATACCAGTCGCAGAACTCACCCCAGAAAAAATCGTAAATGCGGTTGGCGGCTTCGTGGAAGCGATAGGTGGCGAAGGCATCGTTCACTTCGGCGGTGACGCGATTGAGGCGGGAGAGAATCCAGCGGTCTTCGAGCGTGGTGAGGTGGAATTGCTTGATGCCACGGTGAGAACTGCTGGGACTTTGTCCGGGCACGACCGGGTCAGAGACCCGGTCCCACACAGCTTTGTCCCACACAAAACCAATTCGATCCACATTCATGAACATGAATCTGGCAGCATTCCAGATTTTGTTGGCGAAGGCGCGGTAACCGTCGGTGCGGCTTTCGCTGAAGGCGATGTCGGTTCCGGGAGCGGCCATGGCCGCGAGGGTGAATCGTGTTGCGTCGGTGCCGAAGCGCTCGATGATCTCGAGGGGATCAATCACGTTGCCTTTGGTCTTCGACATCTTCTGGCGATCGGCATCGCGGACCAGAGCGTGGATGTAAACCTGGCGAAACGGGACGCTGTCGTTCTTTTTCCCTTCCCAGCCACTTGCTTTTTTGATGGCGGGATCTTGTTCGTGTCCCTGCATGAAGTGGCAGCCGAACATGATCATGCGCGCCACCCAGAAAAACAGGATCTCGTACGCCGTAATGAGCAGCGTCGTCGGATAGAAGACTGCCTGGTCGCGCGTCTTCTGCGGCCAGCCCAGGGTCGTGAACGGCAACAGCCCTGACGAAAACCAGGTGTCGAGCA
>PLUI01000042.1 GCA_003164855.1 Acidobacteriaceae bacterium | reverse complement strand
GTCACCATGGAAGCGATGGTGGTAAGCGCGCTGAACTCCGCCGACCTGGCGCAGAAATTCGGCCTCCGCCCGGATCAGATTATCCTGAGCGCGAAAGTCAGCGGCGTGCAGGATCTGATCGACGTCTACCGCGCCCTCGCCGCCCGCTGCAATTACCCTCTGCACCTCGGCCTCACCGAAGCCGGCATGGGAGCAAAAGGCGTAGTCGCATCCAGCGCCGCCATGGGCGTAGTTCTGCAGGAGGGCATCGGCGATACCATTCGCGTCTCGCTTACACCGGCTCCCGGTGGCGACCGCACGGAAGAAGTCCGCGTAGCCCAGCAGATCCTGCAATCCATGGGCATTCGAAGCTTCACCCCGCAAGTCACGGCCTGCCCGGGCTGCGGACGCACTACCAGCACATTTTTCCAGGAGATGGCGCAGCAGATTCAGACCTATCTGCGCGACCAGATGCCCGCCTGGAAAGGTCGCTATGTAGGTGTGGAAGAAATGAAGCTGGCCGTTATGGGCTGCGTGGTCAACGGCCNNACATCGGCATCTCGCTGCCCGGTACGTTCGAGGAACCCAAAGCTCCCGTCTACGTAGATGGACGCCTGTTCACCACACTCAAGGGCGATCGCATCGTCGCCGAGTTCATCGATATCCTCGACGAATATGTCGACTCGCACTACGCGGCAAGAGAGTCCCAAAAAGAAGAAGTAGCGGCAAGAAGTTAAGCAGTCCAGCGACGCCCGCCCTCGTCGGCGCACATTGCGCAACAACCCTCCGGCCAAACGTGCGCGTGGCCTAACTACTGTCCAATAAACAAAAAGATCGGGCTTTGCAGAGCCGTTGCGCTATTGGCTTCCGGAGCTTCCAGCAGATCCGTGATCACCGTATCGGCCGGCAGGGGTGAACCCGAATTATTCGTATTGCCACCGGTGGTGTTGATAACAGCGATCGCTCCAGCATCGCACATGCTGACATACACTCGGCTGCTGTCGAAGGCAGCCACCGTGAACACCCGGAACCGTGGGACGCTCGGGGAGTACAAAGCAGGGTACAACGGAGCCGTCGCGCAAGCAGCCACCGGAGGCAGGGCATACTGGCCTGTAGCAAATGGGACCGAACTTAGCAGCGTCAGAGTTGGCGCACTCGGATACTTCACAGCGAAAGTATTGGCGTCAAATATAGTGAGACCCGGAATAACACAGGCCCCCGTCACGTTCGTATCCGGGCAAGTCGTCGCGGTCTGGTAGTTCGCCACGTAAAACCGGCTGCCGTCGAGAAGAGCCGTCACCGAAACCGGCATGCACCCCGCCAAGGGACAGGCGACCGACCCGGCCGTAAACGGAATCGCCGCCAGTTGATTCGGTATGTCGCTGACTGCGCCATTCGAAAGTCCGCCGGTATCGGAAAACACATAGACCATCTCGGTTATCGGATTCGTGACGTAAAGCCGGTTTAAATTCGGATCAAAGAAAATAAAGTTCGCTCCAATGCCTACGGGAAGACTGCTGGTGACCGTATCCGTGGCGGTGTCGATCGTCACCAGTTGACCGTCCCCTTGCGTGAGCACATACACTTTCTGGCCGTCACCTCTCGCCAGCACCCAGACCGGCGTGACCCCCGTGAACCCCGTCACGGTGTTCGCGGAAAGATCGACCGAATTCAAACTGCTGACCGTATTGTTCCCCTGGTTCGCCACATAGAGCTTAAGGGCGCCCAGAGTTTGAGCTTCGGCCATACTGACCGGATTCGGCGCCGGACTGACCGAAGCGGGGGAGGGTGGTTCTACAGTTGCGGCATTAATCACTACGTTGGTCGTAGTATTGATTTTCGCGACTGAGTTGGAGTTGAAGTTCGCAACGTACATCGCCGTGTTCTCGATGCTGGCCAAATAAACCGGCTGCCCTGGAATTGACGCCGTTCCCCCGGGAGCGCAGGGCACCGCTGGCGGGGTCGGACTGCACGCAGTCAGGTTAATCGTCGGGTCGGTATACTGCAGGGTCGTCGCACTTATTCCGGTAATCGCAAAAGTGCCGTTGTATCCAGCGACCGCTGCGCCCGCGATGACAACCGCAGTTCCCACGAGTACGTTGTTCTGCGGGTTGGCAAGGAGTGGGGTGGTGAGCGTGACAGTGACTACGTTGCCCATTTCGCTCAACGCGCTTATGCCGGAACTCTGGCCCGACAAAGGCGGCAAACCGATCGTATTCACGGTACCTAATCCGGTCGCCTGCGGGGTCTGAAACATCGGCGTAAAGGACGAGATTACATCCACTCCGCCGGAAACCACACTCGCCGCACTCGCTACAAAAACTCGCGAATCGTTCGGTAAGATGACGGCGTGAGTGGGATTACCGCCTAGATTGGANNCTCGCCGATGATAGAATCGCCGGAAACGTCAATCTGCATGGCCCCGCCAGGGTAGTTGGGCGCATTCGTGCTAATGGCAAACACTTCATGAAAATTGCTCGGCGCCGGATTCGTCTCCACCGGGCATCCCGGAACTCCGCCCACCGAGCAAGGAATCACCACTGGCCGGTAAACCTGACCGCAAGCCATCCAAACTAGAATCGGAAGCACCATGGCTGCCAACCAGCCCACACGTCGAACAATCATCGGCACCCCATCGCGCGCCACTGC
>PLUI01000045.1 GCA_003164855.1 Acidobacteriaceae bacterium | reverse complement strand
CGGGAGATCGGCATCCGCAAGGCGATCGGCGCCACCAACCGCGAAATCCGCTTTCAGTTTCTAGCCGAGGCCATCCTCATCTCACTCATCGGCGGCTTTGCCGGAATTGTCATCGGCTACGCCATCCCGTACTCGGTGCGATTTCTTACCGAATACCGCGTGCCCATAACTGGGCTTTCCGGCGTCATCGCCCTCGTTGTATCTTCCATCGTCGGCGTGATCTTCGGCACGGTGCCGGCGGCGCGCGCGGCGCAGCTCGATCCGGTGGAGAGTTTACGGTACGAGTAGTCGATCGCTTTCGGGCTCCCGCGTTCAGGCTTGCGCTTTCAGGTTATCCCGGCCCGGCCGCTATTATCTCCCTGACGAACTGCTCCGGAAACAGTTCATAGACGAGGTCGTGCATCACGGTCGACTCCTCATTGATCTTCATGGCCCGCGCTATCCTTCCAGTTTCGGGGTAAAGCTTCTCCGGACGAGCCTCATCCGGACGAGCGTGGCCGCGATAAATCTTGCGTGGGCGAGCTGCTGCCGTTACTTTCTCGCCGCCGGNNTGCTTGTCGGGCTGCTTCTCTGCCTGCTGCGCAAAATCCTGCGCAAACCATTGCGGACCGTTGAGGCAGGTGCGGTCAACATCCCTGGGGTCGATCACCACATCGGTGGGCTTTTCCGCCTCGAATTTCACGTTGCGGAGGTTGCAACTGGCAGTCTGCAGCGCGTAGAGCATCAGTCCAGCCATTTTGTAGTCCATGCGGCCGTTCACCAGCGACTGCATCACCTTCATGAGCGTCAACTGCACCGCGTTGGCGTCTTCGAGCACGGGCAAGTTAAAGCTGCGCTGCGCGAACTGGTCGGCGAGGAACTGCTTGTGCTCGAGGCGAATCCCCTCGTGGAAATAGCACCGGCGCCGGCGCCGCAGTGCGGGCGATCCGCATTGCACTCCGTTCACCTTCACATGCTGACATCGTGGAACATCTTCCAGACCCATATTCTTTTTCCCTACCCCTCTGGCTTCGATGGGCCGGATTTGCGGGTTACCCCTACCCCACCCGGTATTTAAGAATCTTCGGGTTAGCAGGAAATTCTCCGCAAAGGTAATTATCCCCCGACGGTAGGTATATAATGGACCGTTGGGTTACGTACTACTCTTGGCCCAACCGTATACCCTATCGGGTATGGGAGAAGCCTATGCCGAGAATCCTAGATTCATTCGCTGGGATAGCCGTATACATCTATGGATCATTGAATGAGGCGAAAAGCGGAGATACGTACAGCGGAGCCGGGAGCGGTTTTGTAGTTGAGTTCAATCACGAAACTAACCCGGAACATTCATCTCTTTACGTCGTGACAAACAAGCACGTAGTGATGAAAGCTGGAACCCCAGTGATTCGATTCAATCGAAAAGATGGGACCGTGCCGGAATGTTTCCCTACCCGAGAAGATCAATGGAAATTTCATCGAAACGGTGATGATGTCGCCGTATTCCCTATGGATAGGAATTGGGAAAGACTACAGTTCCATTCTGTCAATTGCACGCAATTTGTTACTCCCAAACTTATCAAGCATGAGGATATTGGAATAGGCGACGACACGGTGATGGTCGGCAGGTTCGTCACTCACGAAGGAAAGCAGCAGAATTCTCCGGCGGTTCGCTATGGCAATATTGCGATGATGAATAAAGAGACGATATGGAACGGTTATCTTCAAATAGAGCAAGAGAGTTTTCTTGTAGAAACAAGATCGCTTCCTGGGTATAGCGGTTCTGCCGTATTACTGTGGTCTCCATGTGCGATGAATGACATGTCTGCGAGACGCTTCGGTGTAGAGCGAGCGGGCGTCAACCTCTTCGAGCCGAAAACTATTACTGACCAAAAAATATTTTCTATGACTCAACCCAAGGGGCCGTATTTGCTCGGAATTGATTGGTGCCATTTACAGAGCGAGGCTTACGTCGTAATTGATAAGAGTTCAAACGGAAGTGATATACGGCATCATGACCAATGGTTTGTCAGGCAGAATTCTGGGATGGCTGGTGTTGTTCCAGCTTGGAAAATTTTAGACATTTTGGAGCGCGACGAAGAGCTTATGGAACAGAGACGCAAGGAGACGGAGCGCATGAACCGAGATGCATCTAGGGTAAGCCTTGATGTTGCAGAAGAACCTAGAACGCAAACAACCAAGAAGGGACTGGATATTCCAGTCCCAACAGATAGCCAATTTTTAGATGATCTCTCGAAAGCCACGCGGAACAAATGAGGCTTAGTTCTGTCGTACGGAATCAGTCAGAATGGCTCAGGAAGCGCGACAATCCCACGGCGCACAACGGCATCGCGCTTTTCAATCTGATGCAAGAAGCTCGTAAACATCGGCTGTGTATCGAAGCGCCGATTGTACCGAAAGCTGTACTCGTTCAAATAGGTTTGCAGATAGTGACGACCAACTGAATGATAGACGCCCTTGATACCGTTTTTTACAAGCGACCAAAAACCTTCGATTGTCTGAGTATGAACGTCACCAGCAACGTAAATCTTCTCGCTGTGCCGAATGCGGCGATGGTAGTAGTTGTGCGGAGTTCTGGCGAGTCCGTCATACGCCGGGTAGTCATCGGTGAAGACGAGATTAGATGGCAGGACGTGCTCTTTAATCAGTCCGTGCAAGGTGCCCTTAGTGACATCGGACGTAACGAATGCGCGAACATTGCCCTTACGTTGCACAAGTCCGACAACCGGAGTTTTCGCTTTCTTATCCGCTGTGCAAGCGCGGCCCTTCATTCTCTGCTTGCCGCCAAAGTACATCTCGTCCACTTCTACTGGCTTCTTGCTACCGCCGAGTCTGGGTGCATTCTCCGTCTCGTCCAGCATAGAGCGAATCTGTTTGAACATGCGCCACGCGGTTTTGTAGGTGACGCCCGTCTCGCGCTGAATCTGTTTCGCCGAAATTCCGCAACGAGTGGCGGACATAAGGTAGATCGCATAGAACCAAGTCGTGAGCGGAGTCGGAGACTTGTGAAAGATCGTCCCAGCGGTCGGATGGACGTGATGACCGCAATGGTCGCAAGAGTAAGACGGTCGGCTAACAACACGATGGTGCTTGGTGACGGCCTCGCACTTCTCGCAATAGATACCTTCCGGATAGAGGCGATTGCGAAGCCATTCAAGGCAGGTCTCGTCATCCGGGAACTGCTTTTGGAAGTCTTTCAGGGTGTACGGCAGCATCTTTGGTTTGCGGTTGTTGTGGGCCATTTGATTACCTACTCTCAGGTAAAATCCTATCAAATGGCTGTACCTACTGTCAAGGGATAATTACCTCCGCAAAATACGGCGGTCAAAGAAGTTAAATGTCAAAATCCGTGAAACAAAGGATTTAGAGCTGGGGCGAACCGGATGGTATCGGTTCGACACAGCTATAAATACTGTTTCATGGTTAGCTTGTGGATAACAAGGTTGGATGTCACATGGATGGGGGATTTTTATGGGGCGGGTATCGAGATGGGAAGATGCAGCCGAGTGAGGGTAGGGATGCTTCGACTCCGCAGTGACGATCGCTTCGCGATCGCCCCTGCTCCGCTCAGCATGACATTTGCCGTTGAGCTGGTTTTCGACGGCAAGGAAGGCCGCGGCCGATTTCGCGATTTCCCCGATTTTCCCCAAAGGCCGCCCGGCGCTGACCTTCAGTTCACCTGATACACGACTCCGCAGCCTGCGCCGCCGCAGCCGGTGCCACCACCGGCGTAGGTCGTGCCGTAGAGATTTCCTTTGGAGTCGACGGTCACGCCGACGTCGGCGCGGCTGCCGTCGCTGCCACCGGTGAAGGCGTGCAACTGGGACTGAGACCATGTGCCGCCTTCCTCGGGAGAGAGTTCGAAGACCGATCCCATGAGCGAGTTGCCGCCGTTGAGCGTGGTGCCATAGAGATTGCCGGTGGAGTCGAATGCCAGAGTGGATTCGGGCGAGCTCGCGACGGTCGCCAGAGTGGTTTCTGTCCATTGGTGATCGGAGGCGGGTGTCAGTTCAAATACCAGGTCGTCAAACGTGGTTCCGTACAAATTGCCCTTTTTGTCGAAGATCAGGCCGCCAACGGATCCGGCACCGGTGAAGCTGTAGAGAATTTGTTCATACCAGGGACCGGTTGACTTAGGGCGCAACTCGAAGACAACCCCGGAATTGTTGGCGCCCCCAATCCAAGTGGTGCCGTAGAGGTTTCCGGCGGCATCAAGAGTGACTCCGGCGTAGGGGTTCGCGCCGTCGTCCGACGCAGAACCGAAGCTGTGCAGGGTTTTGGGGAACCACTGGCCCTGGGCGATGGGCGAAACTTCCCAAACNNTGCCGGCCTTGTCGAAGACAATATTTCCTTGAGGAGTTTGACCGTCGCTGCCCCTAAAATTCAGGATATTGTCCTCTATCCAACCACCCTCGGAAGTGCGCTTCAATTTGAACACCTCTCCCTTTCCATAGGCTCCGCCAAAAGCTGTGGTGCCGTAGAGGTTTCCCTCGGCGTCGAAGATCACGCCGCCGTAGGGGCCTTCGCCATCCAGCTCGTCGAAGCTGAAGATGACGGTCTCAGTCCATCCATCGGAGGTGGGCGAGAGCTCGAAGACGGTGCCGACGCCCATGGCACCGCCGCTGAAGGTGGTGCCGTAAAGGTTTCCGGCGCTATCAAGGGTCAAGGTGGAATAGGGAGTTCCGCCGTCCGGTCCTCCGCTGAAGGCATAGAGAACCGATTCGGTTTGGGCTACGGATGCCGTGCTGAATGCAAGCAGGGTGGTCAGAAGCGTGGCCGCTGCGCTGGGGAACTTCATGGGGAATCTCCTGGGATGCGATCAGGCTGATGGCTAAAGGGGGAGAAACAGATACGGGCTAGCGAACTATATCCCAAAGCGCCGCCCGCCGCAACTGGAAAGGCTGGCTGGGAGCGGGCGACTTCAGACCGGCAGTACCGGCTGGGGGAGAGGCGAAGTCAAAATCCCCACCCCTTCGGCTTCGCTCAGGGCAGGCTCTAGTCGCAAAGAACGCGACTAGAGTGGGGCACCCTCCGGGGTCTTTTTGGCGTGAATCGTCGCGGAAACCGGGAAAACTTCCTCGGCGATGCTCCTTGCCACAAAAAAGTTGCATTTTGGGAGGTAACGGAAGTAATATGAACTGCGGGGCAGATGGTAGTTTTCCCAGATCGGTCCTGTACTGCTAAGTAAACTTCCAGATTCGCAGCTTGTGCAAAACAACATAACGAGGCGGTTCGTCAGCCTCCGTCCCGGTTCGGAGAGTTCAATATGTCGTGGTATGCATACTGCCTTACCGAGCACCAGACCCTTCCCAACGGCACCCGTTCGAGACGCCCTTTCGTAATTGAGCATATTCAAGGCGTGAACGGAGCCCCTGTCCTCAGCTATCCCAGCGGCGAGTTTGCTGTGATTGTGAGCGAATACGACCCTAAGAGTGGAGAACTTGATCAGAAAGCGGCCATCGACCATGCCCGCGTGGTGAGTGGCTGTTTCCGCAACTCCACCGTGCTGCCGTTCCGTTTTGGGACCATTTTTGAGAGCGATGATGCGCTGCGCCAGGCGGTGCGGGTAAACCGGCGGGCTTTTGGCGTAAGCGTCGCGAAACTCCGTGGAAAGTCGGAAATGCACATCAAGTTGACGGTCACCGACGGGTCGCTACGCGAGGCTATGATCGATGTCATCCTGCCGGACACGGTAGGCGGGGACTATCTTTCAAAGCTGCGCGTGAAGGCGTCGCGGGAGCGTGAGCGTCAGACCAAGGCGCGCGCGCTTTCGGTGCAGGTGCACAAGCTGTTTAACCCGCTGGAAGAAGAAGTGAGCTGCAAGAAGGTTGCTCCGCAAGGCATGCTCATCGACATTGCCCATCTCATCGATTCCAAGTCGGTGGAGAAATATCAGAACCGCTATAGTACGGCTGCCAAGCAGTTGAAGAACTGCCAGGTGGCGATCAGCGGACCATGGCCGCCCTACCACTTCCTTCCTGGGAAGCTGCGTACCGTGGCGGGAAATAGTTAGTCTGAATCCTTTCGAGCCGCCGGTTTTGGGCCGACGGCTCGAGTGGGATTTTTTCTTGGAGTATCCGCCTGCATTGAATGTGCAGCGTTCTGCACTCAGGAAGCCCGTATTTCTCCGCTTTCCGGGTAACACAATTCGCGCTAGAATCGAAGTAAGCATCTTGTAATCAATAACTTAAAATGGTGTGAAATTAGTGCTGACGGGTTGCCAACTTTGGCTTGGCAAATGCTTCTTCCTTTTGTAACTAAGAGGCCGCAACCTAAAGCAATGACCCTCACTCGCTTCTCTTCTAACATTTCCCGAAGTGACGTTCCTTGGCGGGACGACCACTTGCTAAGCCTTTCCTAAGATACCCACCAATCGCCTCTTCGAAACTTGGCCCCAGAAATGGGGCCATTTTTTTTGGCTGCCGGCAAGCGGCTAGAAGAGCCTCCACACAAAATGCGCCAGCAGTGCGAACAGGAGCAGCATAAATACGCCGCCCACCCAGACGAGAAAATTCCAAGTCATTTTGGGATCGTTAATCTGTTTTTTGTCCATGGCTCAAGCTAGCATGCGGCGCCGCAGAAGACATCGGGTCGGCGCGGTAGATGCCGCACTTTGCTCGGTTGCTGTGGTCAAGATACACTCTGCATCTATGACCTCGGCCTTCCGACCCTTTCCTGCGACGCGGATCGCGCTGCTGTTGCTCTCCGCTAGCCTAGTCGCTCAAACTCCGGCACAAACTCCGGCCCAAGCGCCTCCGTCGGCGATGACGATGATGACGGGGCCGCAAAGCTCGGCGGCTGACCTGCAGAATTTCCCTCCGCTGCTCTTGCAGCAACTGTCCGCGATTAAGGCGGCGGCGCTCAATGACGACTATGCCTACCGGGAGGTCGCGCACCTTACGGAGAACATCGGACCACGCCCCACCGGATCGCCCCAGGCCCAGGCTGCCGCCGAATATGTGGCGGGCGAGCTGCGCAAGCTTGGGCTGGAAGTCCGTCTGCAGCCGGTCACGGTGCCGCACTGGGTGCGCGGAGCCGAAACCGCGGCGCTGGTCGAGTATCCTGGGATGGTTCCGGGGACGACACAAAAGATTGTTCTCACGGCGCTCGGCGGAAGCTCCTCGACTCCGGCGGACGGGCTTACCGCCGAAGTTGTCGCGGTCAATACTTTCGAAGAGCTGCAAGCTTTAGGCCGCGAAAAAGTTGCGGGCAAGATTGTCCTGTTTAACGAGCCGTTCGACAAACAAAAGGCTGCTGCCGGGCTGGCTTTCGCGGCCTACGGCGAGGCTGTCCGGTACCGTGGGGCTGGAGCGAAAGCCGCCGCGGATCTAGGCGCTGTGGCAGCGCTGGTGCGTTCGGTCGGCAGTGCAGACTACCGGCTGCCGCACACCGGTTTCAGCTTTCCTGCCGGAATCCCCGCCGCAGCGGTGACGGCGGAGGATGCCGATCTGATTGTCCACCTCGCGGGTGAGGGGAAGGTGCGCATGCATCTCACGCTCACGCCGCAGAAACTGCCGGATGAGACTGGCTATAACGTGATCGCCGACCTGAAAGGTTCGGAGCATCCGGAGCAGATCGTCGTGGTGTCGGGGCATCTCGATTCCTGGGACCTGGGCACGGGAGCGATCGACGATGGAGCGGGAGTCGTGATGGCGATGGAAACTGCGGAAATCCTGCAGCGGCTGCATCTGCGGCCGGGGCGCACCTTGCGGGTGATCGCATGGATGGACGAAGAAACCGGAGGCTCGGGCAGCAAAGCCTATTCGACCGAATACTTGAACGATTTTCCACACCATGTAGCCGCGATTGAGAGCGACTCGGGCGCGGCGCATCCTCTCGGCTTCGACGTTAAAGCCACGCCGGCTGCTATCGAGGCACTCCGGCCCGTGCTCTCTGTTCTTTCGAGCATTGGGGCGACGGTTCTGCAGCCGACAACCTATCCGCCGGGCGCCGATATTGCCGCCATGTCCGATGCCGGAGTTCCGGCGTTTGGCGTGATGCAGGATGGGCGCACTTATTTCAATTACCATCACAGCGCTGCGGATACGCTCGACAAGATCGTTCCCGCGGAGCTTCGGGAAAACGCTGCCGCTATGGCAGTACTCGCCTATGCGTTGACCAACATGAAAGGCGCACTGCCCAGATAGGGCTGGGGAGGTGGCACGAAAGTGGCTGGACAGGATCGGAGAACAGGAGTAAAGGTTATAGCACTGTGAGGGGGTCACGGCTACCGTGGCCCCTTTTCTGCTTTCACGACAGGAGCAGCGAGGCGACTGTACGAGGGGATCGGGCCGCAAGGGCGGGTCCAACTGCAAATTGAGCTGGCAGTCTGCAGGCGGTTACGAGAGTCGGTCAGGAACGAGGAGGAGACGTGGAGACTGAGAATGTTAATACCCTTACGCGCGTAACGGAGATGCTGGCCGCTCACGGCGTGTATGCCCTGACGGCGATCTTTATTTTTTGGCAGCAATCGCGGGCAGTTGCGAACTTGCAGAAAGCAAGCCCCGGAGACCACGGCTACTTTCGCAGTGTGCACACGTCCGTGGTCATCGCCACGTATGGCCTGATGGCCATTTCAACTGTAGTCTGGGTCTACGCCACCTTCTTCTATGTCCAGAGGACGTACGTGAAAGGCTTGGTCATCGATCTCATGGACCAGCGTGTGAGCCCCCAGAAGCCAGACGACCCGCCTGAAGTAGTGCAGCAAATCACCCCCGAGTCACCCGATGTGGATCTCTACTCGAGCGTGAAGAATAGGGAGGATGCCTCGGAGGAGGGTAAGTATGACCTTGCTTGGATCCTTTTGCCACGGGAAAACCTGACCACTCTGGTCTTTAGGTTTCAGCATCATTATCGCGTCTATGCGCGCCAGGTCCCGGTCCCCTCCGGCACCAGACCTAGTGGCGCCTTCGAGACGAAGGTCATCGGCAAGACTTTTAAGGTGGACCTGTCCAAGAGCTACTACACGCCTGGAAGCTCTATCACGCTAACGTACGAGCCCAATCGCGACGACCCAGTCCGAAAGCTCGGCGACATCTACTTGCGAGGACCAAACACCGAACGCGTCAAGCTGCCCTGGGAAGATGGCGGCGCGATCACGCAAGATATCGTTCCGAGCCCGACGGTGTTCTCCGCCTTGAAAGTCTACGCCGCGTCCTCGGGCGGGAAGCCCGTCTTCGGGGAACACGGAGAGTATGACAAACACACTGCTCGGGAGCTGCGTGAGCAACTCGGCAGCGACGATTTGAAGACGCAGCTAAGCGCACGCCGCGTCCTCGTTCAGAATGGAACACGATCTTTTAGATTCATCAGCGATAGCCTGAACGCCTTGTCGGAGAATGGGGACGACCACGATTTGCTAATCCACAACCTGGCAAAAGCCGCCGAAGACATCGAGGCACAGGGTGCCCCGGTGCCTGCCGATATTAACGTCAGATTAGGAGCCCTGTTTTACGATGCGCACGATTACGAATCCTCAGCCCACTACTTCGACAAGGCGACGGACCTGCCTATCGACAGCTGGGGACTGTATTTCCCCCGCGGCTACGCCTATTTCCAGACGGGCCAGTTCCAGAAGGCGATCGATAGCTACAAGGCCTATCTGGCGAAGGTGCCGCCCTATTTCTCCCAGGCACTTGCCTATACTGACATAGGCATTTGCTACGAACGTATGGGTCGCTACGACGATGCAGAAGCTAGTTACCGAAAGGCCATGCAGATTGATCCTGCCTATCCAAACAGCTACAACGCCCTCTCTTTTATGCTTGCCGACCGGGGCGAAAGGCTGACCGAAGCGCTCTCGCTGGTCGAGCACGCCCTCCGGTTGGACGCGAAAGATCCCCATTTCAAAGATACCAAAGGATGGGTCCTCTATAAGCTGGGGGATCCTCAGGACGGACTTGCGCTCATTAAGGAGGCCCGCGGCGCCGAGCCCTCTGACGCGGCGATCCAGAATCATTTTTCGCAACTTCAATCGCTCGTCAATCCGCCGGCGAAAAAGCAATAGTACTAACCCCTTTCTTCGCGCTGAGGGATGCTGGCACGCGGAGATCACGGTCCCGCTGACGACGTTCTCGACAAGGACTTATTTCAAGCCGAGTTCGCCGTCATATTGTTGGATAACTCCGTAGCATTCGCAGGCGGAGTTTTCAAGGTTCTTGCGGTTCACAATCTTCACTGCACCGCGGGTGTAGGCGATGAGCTTCTTGCGCTGCAAAACCCCGGCGGCGTGGCTCACACTCGGCCGATCTGTGCCGAGCATGGTGGCGAGAAAGTCATGAGTGATGGGGAGCGAAGCTGAATCGACTCGGTCCTGAGTCATCAGCAACCAGCGGGCGAGCCGTTGGCCAATATCGTGCAGCCGATTGCAGGCCGCGGTTTGTGCCACCTGCAAACCGCGAATTGCGGCGTAGCGGCTCAACATCAATCGCAAGTGCGGGGAGGATTGCAATGTGTTCTGCAGAGCTCCGACCTCGACCCGGAAGCCATCCCCGGTGATTTGCATCACCGCTTGAAGCGGGTCCCGGCTCAGGCCAACCGCCGCCAGGGTTCCGGTAAAACCCTCATTTCCGACGATGCCAGCTTCAGCGGTTTTGCCATCTTTCATTACGACCACAAGAGAAATCAACCCTCGATTCGGGAAATAGGCAAACTCCAGCTTTCTTCCCGCCTCGTGAAGCACGAGATGGTTCGGCAAGCTGACGTACTCGAGATGCGGACGCAGTAACGCGTAGTCGCTATCGGGGATCGACAGAAGGATGAGGCTGCTGACTGGTTTCCCTTCGGTATTGGTGCGCTCGCCAGAGTGCACGAGATGGAGATCTTTGCTTTCCACGAACCGTCCTTTGCGTAGTAGTGGGTTGCGACCTAATCGCCGAGAAAACGCCTTGGCTCATTCCGGGTGGGAATCGCTGGCAGCTGAGATTTTTCTCTGCGCTCGCCTTCCAAGGCGCAGCAAAGCTTCTCCACGAGGATCATCAGCTTCGCCGGATCCGTTTCCTTGCTAGCCTGCTCTGCAATGGATCGCCAATCTCCATCTCGAAGGCGCGAGGCCATAACGGTTCCTTCCTCTACCACTTACGAAGTTAACTTGGATTTCAAAACCGAGTCTGAGCAATAACGCACATTCATGCGACAAGTAGGGCGGAACGCGCTCGGAGCGCGGGGCAGGCGCGTGAACAAAAATTGTTTATGTGTGTAGGACGTCCGACAGACCAATCAAAATGACGCAGGTAGACTTCGTGCGTCCCAGCAAGCCCCATCGATGGCCAGGCGAAAGCTAATATGGATTGAGCAAAAGCGTTTTCGGGGTTTTGGCTGCTCCGAATGCGGCTGGCGGTTCAAACCTTCTAGCGCCACCACCGGCAAATCCTTCAATGAAATGATGCGCAACTTCGAGTTGCAGCGCGACCAGGAGTTTGCCTCTCATGTTTGCGCCGATTCACCTAAGAGCCACGAACGCAAGAAGGAAGAAGGCTGACTAACTTTCTATGGGTGCGATGGAGTGCGCGCCGATTGGTGAGCGCCGTTTCGTAAGCGCCATTTTAGTAAGCACCGTTTAGTAAGCCCAGGGATTCAGATTGGTTTGGTCATTTTTGTCGCGACCAGGACTTCCAAAATTGTGGCGGTGTTACGAACGTTTCCCGAGATAGTCATGAGCGCCTCCGATACAGGGGGATGTTGCTCCGCCAGTTTCGCAAGACGTTCGCTGACGTGATGGAGTCGCTCAACTTCGAGCAGGATGGCGTTAATAGGCATGAGTGGCTCCGATGGGAACAGTGACGTCGGGAATGGTTAAGCGTGTTCTGGCAATGGCGCGGTTCACAACGTCTTCCGCGTAATCCCGGTACAAGGTGTGTAATGTGCTGCGCCAGCCGGTCAGTTCGCCACGCGCGAACTCGGTGTTCCATCCTGCGGGGTCTTTCTCGTACTCAGCGTGGAAGTTCTTCAGCAGCAATTCGCCTTGTTCTACCAGGCGATTGATGGTTTCTGCGTTTTGAAGCGCTAGGTGCATAGTTGTCATTTCGGGCGAACCCAAGCTGGGCGGCCCCAAGCTGGGCGGACCCAGGTGCATGCCGTTTAGTGGCCTGAGGAGGCGGATGTTACTCCGCCTCCTCGGACCAAAACACGGAGTGTCGCTTACGCGGTTACGAGTTCGCGCTGCTGGAGGGTGCAGGTGACAACGTCAAAGGTATGAACCTGGGGCGTGCCCTCGATGAATTTCGCCAGAGTCTTCAACACCTGCGGATAGGCATCGCGGTTGAAAGTATCGGCGTCGTGCTTGTTTTCCCACAGGCTGATGGCGGTCACATCGACTCCGCCGGGGCCCGCGAGCGTGATTTCTTCCTTGAAACCATTCTGCTTACGAAGCAAGGGAAGGACATCCTTCTCAAAAGTTCGCGTGTAATCGGACAACATATTAGATTTCAGATGAATCGAGACATTGCGTGCAAACATATAGGCAACCTCCTTAGGGTTGGGGTTGCTAAGAAAGACAACTTCAGATGGGCTGACTTAGTTCAGGAAACCTGAAATGAGGAGAAGGTGGAAACCACCTCAACTCCAACCCTAGTCTTATGTGGTGGCGCTGTCAACCGTGCGAAAGGGCCGGGCTTCTTAGATATCCCAGCCGGAACATTATTAGTGCTCCGGCTGGAACCTTTCGGCCGCGAGGCGGGCATTCGAAGTGGCGCGCCCTCCCCGCACCCAGAATCCACTTCCGCTTGCTTATTCCGAGATGACGTTAACCGAGCTGCCATTCGTGTCGGTGGCGTATACCAATCGAGTGACCGGATTTACGTCGATATAGTCGCTGTTGAGGGTGAGGGTGCCGGTCACGGCGTTGGTAGTGCCATCGACCTCCGCGACTCTTCCGTCCCCTCCCATAACCGTTACGAAAATCTTATTGGAAAGGTAATCCACGCAAACACCGAGTGGAACACTGCCAATCGTTACATTTGCGATTTGCTTCAAGCTCACCAGGTCGACCACTCCCAGCGTGGTTCCTCCGTTATTTGTGACGTAGGCGCGATTGGTGAAGGAGTTGGCCGCGACGTCCCAGTTGAGAAATCCGACCTTAACGCGCGAGACCGCATTGTTCGAGCCGTTAATGACGAGCAAGGCTCCGCCGCTGGGTACCGCCAGGATTTGACCGGTGGAAAAGTCAACCGCCAATCCCAGAGCCTCGGAGTTGCCGGTTTTGATGTAGGTCAGGACCGTGTTGGTATTGCCGTCAATGTCTGCGATCCGGTAGACGAAGTCGTCAGCTACATAGACTCGATTCGTGACTGGATTGACGGTAATGCCCTGCACCACGATGCCGCTGCGGACTATGAGGGGGATGGTTGCGACCACTGCGTTGGTGGCGCCATCAATCACGGTGACCCCGCAGGTGCCGGTGGAGGAACACCCCGCGGTGTAGACCCGTCCAGTGACGATGTTGGCAGCGATGAAGGAGGCTCCCTGCGGGGTTTGAACCGTGTCGACGACTGTGTTTGTGCTGCCGTCGATGACGTCGACTGCAGTACCGAGGGTGACGTAAATACGGTTGGTGGTGGGATTTACTGAAATTCCATTGGGCTGGCCAGAAACTGGAATGGTGGTGACGAAGGTCTGAGCGCTGGATGGAAGCACGCAGGCGCAGGACAGGAGAACGAGCAGCAACCCGATTCGGTGCAGCATACAAAAACCTTCTTTCAAGATTTGAGATATGCACTTCAGGGCAGGACTGAGGTGGCGTGCTTTAGGGTTCCTTTCCCAAGGAAAAGGTTGGCTCAGGGGCTGGGTAGCGTACTCATGCAGCCGCTGACCCTGTTGACGCATCTTAATTTTGGCGCTTATCATCTTCGTTTGGCCTTTATCTCACGGGCGGCTTGGGGGCCGTCGCAGGATTTTAGAAGTGACCTATGGATAAAAAGAAGTTGGAAGCATTCAAGAAGCGGCTGGAGACGCGGCAGCAGGACCTGCGCCGGACGGTCTCGCGCACGCAGGCTGATGGACGTTCCGCCGACGAAGATACGGCGCAGGACATCGCCGATCGCGCCGCCAGTTCCTACACCAAAGAGTTTCTCTTCAGCCAGAGCAACAACGAGCGGCAGCTCCTGCAAATGGTGGATAAAGCTCTGGCCCGCATCCGCGAAGGCAGCTTCGGCGAGTGCATTCATTGCGGGAAAGAGATCAACGCCAAGCGGCTGGAAGCCGTGCCCTGGACACGGCACTGCATCGAGTGCCAGGAGAAACTCGAGCAGGGATTGCTGGAAGAAGCTCCGCGCTAGTTGGTTGGGTAACGCGATCTCCGACTTTCTGGCCGGTCTGCCGGGGTACCCGTCTGCTACGAATAACGTGATCCATTAACGTGATCTATGATTGGGGCCCTCATCGTCGCGCTGGGGATGGGATTCGTGGGAGGACTGCGATCCATGACTGCTCCCGCGGTCGTGGCATGGGCCGCGCAACTGGGCTGGATGCGGCTCGCTGACTCTCCGCTGGCTTTTATGGGGTCGCGTTGGGCAGTGATTATTTTTACGGTAGCAGCGTTAGGTGAATTCGTTGCAGACCTGCTGCCCAGAACTCCGCCGCGGACGGCCGCATTCCCTCTCGTTGTTAGAATTGTTGTAGGCCTGCTGACGGGGGCATGTGTTGCGGTCGCAGGCGGCTTCTTGCTGTGGGTGGGTTTGTTGGGTGGGGCGATCGGCGCGATTGCCGGAGCGTTTGGAGGCTATCGGGCGCGCGTGGGGCTGGTTCGGGCGCTTCACGTGCGGGATGCAGCGATCGCAATTCCTGAAGACATCGTCGCGGTTGGCCTGGGATTGCTGCTGGCGTACACGTTGAAGTGAGGACTCTGCGGTGCTGGGTCGGTTTCTCCATGGAAGGTAAACATGAATGGACCACGAAGGATGCTAAGTGTCACGAAGGAAGAATCCTCAGTTTTGACGGGCTCATTTTCGTCCTGTTAGACTAAAGGTTCGCCATATTTCGTTTGACCCTCCATGGTAGACACTAGAAGGGATCTTCGTGCGCGCACAGACACGCCATCAACTTAAACAGGATGCATTCAGCCGGGTTACCATCGGGGCTGCCGAGAAGACCGCTCACTGGAGCGTGGAACACAGGAACACTCTTACTATCGCCGCTATCGTAGTGGTAGTGATTGTCGCCGCGGTCGCGGGTGGGTGGTATTACCTTAGCCAGCAGAACGAGAAGGCCAGCCTCGACATGAGCCAGGCGGTCAGAACTCTGGAGGCTCAGCTTCGTCCCGCCGGAGCGCCGGCGCAGCCGGGCGTTCCCAGCTTCACTTCCGCCAGGGAACGCGCCGAAGCCGCCAAGAAGCAATTCCAGGCAATCCTGGATAAATATCCGCGCACTCGGTCGGCCGATATGTCGCGTTACTTCCTGGGAGTGACTTCGGCGACCGCGGGTGATAACGCGTCCGCTGAAAATGATTTCAAGGCCGTGGCCTCCACCGGCAACAAGGAGTTGGCGTCAATCGCAAAGCTGGCGCTGGCCACGCTGTATGGCAACACCAACCGCACCAAAGATGCCGTCGCGCTTTACCAGGAACTGATCAACAAGCCCACCACTTCGGTGAGTAAAGTAACGGCACAGTTGCAACTGGCCGAGCTGTATCAAACCAGCAACCAGCCACTCGATGCCAAGCGACTTTACGAACAAGTCAAGAAGGATAATCCCAGCACGGAAGCAGGGCAGTTGGCAACGCAGAAGCTGGCGGAGCTGAAGTAGGACATCCTCTGCTTACGGCGCGACTGGAAGTCGCGCCCTTTCAAAGCCGCCGCGGATCGCGTGGCCTGGTATCTTAACTGTTTGCTTACCTTCGTAATTCCAATCACAACTTAAGCAGTGAGTTGCGAGCCTGACTCGACGAGAATCGACAGAAGTGCAAACTCGTCCGTGAGTGAGGGCTCATGACAACATTTTGGCGCCGGTGTGGCTGGCTTCCGATCTGCATTCCTGCTTGCATCGCTGTTTCCGCGTTCGGCCAGCAGGCGGATTCCGGGCAGAGCCTGGGCGATGTGGCCCGCAAGCTCCGCAAGGACACGACCAACGAAGTCAAAATGACGGACGCGGATACGAAGAAGCTTTTCGAGTCGGTGGACCGGATTTTTGCCTTCGCGGCCGAAGATACCGGCATGCCGAAGCACGCCGCGGTGAAGCGCCGCCTGGTAAGCAAAGAGGATGTGGAGAAGTATGCCAGCGGCCAAATGGCGAAGGAAGAATTCACCAAGAGCCTGACGAAAAGCGAAGTGAGCATGAAGAAGATCGGCTTCTTGCCGCGAGATTTCAATCTAAAGGAATTTTTGGTGAAGTCCACGGGCCAGGAAATTGCGGCCTATTACGATGACGAGACCAAAACAATTTCCATGCTGAACTGGGTCCCGCCGGACCGCCAGGAGCCGATTCTGGCGCACGAGCTGACGCACGCGCTGCAGGACCAGAACTACGATTTGGCGAAGTGGATGAAGGCGAAGCCTGCGGGAAATCAAGCGGCCGGTGCGCCCGTCGACGGCGATATGCAAATCGCGCGCAAGGCCGTGGTGGAAGGGCAAGCCATGGTGGTGTACATGGATTACCTGCTGAAACCCGTGGGGCGCAGCCTGGAAGACACACCCGGATTGATCTACCAGATGGAAGAGCCGGCAGTGAAGGCGGTGATCGATTCTCAGCTCATGCACGATGCTCCGATGATCCTGCGTGAGATGGGAGGCTTTGCCTACCAGCAAGGCTTGATCTTCGAAGGCGAGTTGCTGCACAAGGGCGGAAAGAAGATGGCATTTGCGGGCGCGTTCGCGCGTCCGCCGCGGAACTCGCACGAAGTGTTGCAGCCGGCGGCATACATTAACGGAGAGAAGCTGCCGACGGTGCGCATTCCCGACATGGGGGAAGTCCTCAACAATGAATATGACGCGTACGATTCGGGCGGAATTGGCGAATTGGATGTGCGCGCCCTGCTGAAGCAATATGGCGAACGAAAAGTTGCCGATGAAATTTCTTCGGCATGGCAGGGCGGAGCCTACGTGACCTTCCGCCGAAAAGATAAGGAAGTGGCGGAGGTTGCGCCCAGCACAGGGGATCTGGCTCTGCTGTATTTTTCGCGATGGAAAACGCCGCAAGCCGCCGAATGGTTTGCCAGCTTTTATGCGCGGGCAGTGTCGCAGCGCTATCACAGCGCGACCGTGGAAACGGTACCAGCTTGTGCGGGGGAGACCTGCCCGGTATCGGTGGCCCAGATTGCCACCGAGGAAGGTGCTGTGATCGTGGAACATTGGAACGACAACAGTGTGGTAGTCTCGGAAAGCTTCGACCCCACGACTGCGGCAAAACTGCGCACGGCGCTGCGGGATGGGACAAGCGCGGAGCATGCGGAGAATCTGCCGCAGGAAGAGATTGGATTACGGCTGTTTGACATTCCCGCGTTTCAGGTTTTTGCCAAACAAATTGGAATACGGATAGCTGCGGAGATGAGTCGCGAGGCCGGGCGTTAGTTGCGCGGTGAAATTGCGAGTGTTGCAGCGGCAGGAACTACTACTTATCGCCGAACAAGGATTGTTCAACCTTGAGGCTTCGGCAGGTGTTTTGGATTATTTCGTGAACGGCGGGCGACTCTACGAATTGGAAGCCGTAGCGAAAAGCGTTCCGTTGGCGAACCACCGCATAAACCGTGACCGGGCCGAAGGGCAGCGTAAATTGCAACTCCACGAACTCACCTACGGGGACCTCGAGCCTTAGCAAAGCCGAAATTCCGGATTCGCTAATATCCACCGTATGGCCTTGCAGCACGCCGCAAGTCTTGGTGCCGATTCTGATATCAACTGCAAGCTTGAAGCGGGGCTGCCGTCGTGCATCGGGGATGTCCCGAAGAGGGCCGGCTGCGTGCTCATTTTGAGCTTCCAATATTTACTCCTGATTAAACCCACTGGCGAACTTGGTGGACATGCCCGATAAACATGCTTGATAAACTCTCCTGATAAACAGGAGGGCGTATGGTCGCCGGGTTCATCGCAGACCGTAAGAACAACTCAACTGTATTCCTTATCGGCACAATAGAGGAGGAACTTTAGGCTGTTGTGCTTTCGCGGTTGAGCCCATTCCACTTTTGCTTCCGCTTGGGTAGGATGATGTCCAAGCGAAATTGGACATATAGAAACTATGGCTGAAATCAGGTTACGAGTCAACGGTACTGATGAGCGAGTAAGCGTTCCCCCGGAGACTCCGTTGCTCTGGGTGTTGCGGGATACGCTGGCGCTGACGGGAACCAAGTTCGGATGTGGCGCCGGCCTGTGCGGAGCGTGCACCGTTCACGTGGAGGGCGCGGTGGTGCGGTCGTGCTCTACGCCGGTTTCGCAGGTGGCGGGAAAAAGCGTCACGACGATTGAAGGACTGAGTGCGAATGGCCTGCACGTCTTACAGCAGGCATGGATTGCCGAAGAGGTTCCGCAATGCGGGTACTGCCAAACCGGACAGATTATGACGGCGGCAGCGCTCCTGGCGAAAACGCCGGATCCAAGCGATGAGCAGATCACGCGGGCCATGAACGGAAATTTATGCCGGTGTGGAACCTATGAGCGGATTCGAAAGGCGATTCGCCGGGCTGCCAGTGGCGGCGCTGTGGCCGTGGGAGGTACGCGATGAGTCCGGGCGTATTGGGAATGAATCGGCGTGAGTTTGTTGCGGCGGGAGTGGCCGCCGGCGCGGGCCTGGTGGTGGGTTTCTATTTGCCGCACGGGGCGAAATCAAGCCAACAAGTTTTCTCTCCGAATGCTTATCTGCGGATCACACCGGAGAACAAGATCACCATCGTGGTGGCGCGCTCCGAGATGGGACAAGGGGTGCGCACGGCGTTGCCAATGATTCTGGCCGAGGAACTGGAAGCGGACTGGAAGCAGATAGAAATCGAACAAGCGGGAGCGAGCACTCTCTATGGAGATCAGACCACGGGCGGGAGTGCGAGCGTGCGGACGACGTGGGATCCGATGCGCAGGGCAGGAGCGGCGGCGCGGGAAATGCTCATTTCGGCGGCCGCGCTGACCTGGGGAGTGCCGCGCTCGAGCTGCGCGGCGCAGAACGGAAATATTCTGCATGGAGCATCCAAGCGGCAACTTAGCTATGGTGAACTCGCGTTGAAGGCCGCGGCCTTGCCGATTCCTACCGACGTGCCGTTGAAGCAAAGCAAGGATTACAAAATTGTTGGACAACGATTGGCGCGCGTGGACACGCCTTCGAAGGTGAAGGGCGAAGCGGTGTTCGGCATCGACTTCCGAATGCCGGGGATGAAGTATGCAGTGCTATCGCGTTGTCCGACAATCGGCGGAAAGTTGCAGAGCTTCGACGATAAGGAGTCGAAAAAGATTGCCGGTGTGAGTTACGCGGGCAAGATCGGCGATTCTGCCGTGGCAGTCGTGGCCGACAGCGTTTGGGGCGCGATGGAAGGTCGCCGGCTGTTGAACGTAAATTGGGATGACGGTCCGAATAAAGACCTGAACACGGCCGCAGCGATGGAATCGCTAAAGCAGGCTGCGGCGAAGAAGGGTGCGAGCTTGTATTCGGTGGGCGATGTCTCGAAGGCCGCGGGGCGCAGGGTTTCGGCGGAGTTTCAGCTGCCGTTCATGGCTCACGCTCCCATGGAGCCGGGAAACTGCACGGCGCACTTTCAGGGGTCGAAGTGCGAGTTGTGGGCTCCTACGCAGGTGCCGCAAGATTGCCGCGACGCAGTGGCGCAGGCCGTGGGGTTGGATCCAGACCAGGTGAAGGTGAACGTCACTTTGATGGGCGGAGGATTCGGACGACGGCTGGAGCACGACTATGCGGTTGAAGCGGCACAGGTATCGAAAGCGGTGCAAGCGCCGGTGAAAGTGATTTGGACTCGTGAGGACGATATGCGGTCTTCGACTTACAGGCCGGCGAGCCTGCATCAGTTGAGCGCCGTGGTGGATGGAGCGGGATGGCCGGTGGCGTTCACGCATCGCATCGTCGCGCCCTCGATCAGCGGGCAAAAAGGGCAGCCGGGACCGAATGGAATCGATCCGGATCTGCCGGACGAAGCGGCGTTGGTTTACGCATTGCCCAACGTTGCACTGGAGTATGTGCTGGCGGAAACGCCGGTGCCGCTGGGCTGGATGCGGTCGGTTTACGCGCTGCAGGCGGCTTTTGCGAGCGAGAGTTTTATCGATGAGCTGGCCGCGGCGGCAGGAAAAGATCCGCTGGAGTACCGGCTGCACATGCTGAGCAAAGATAAAGATCAGGACATTCCATTTTTCGCGACGACATGGCATACGGCGCGGATGCGCGCAGTTCTGCAACTGGCGGCCGACAAAGCCGGATGGAAGAATCCGCTGCCTGGCGGACGATTTCGTGGAATCGCATGCTTCGCATGTTTTTCTTCTTACGTGGCCGAAGTGGTGGAAATCAGCATGGAGAACGACACGCCGCGCGTGCATCGCGTAGTCGCGGCGGTGGATTGCGGGCAGGTGGTGAATCCAAGTATTTTGGAGCAGCAGATTCCGGGCGGAGTGGTGTACGCGCTAAGCAATGCTTTGCGCGCGAAGATCACCATCGAAAAGGGGCGCGTAGTGCAGGGAAATTTCGACGATTACCCGCCGCTTCGTATGGAAGAGACGCCGCTCGTGGAAGTCTATGCCGTACCCAGCACTGAGCCGCCGACGGGAATTGGAGAACCGTCCGTGCCGCCGCTGGCGCCGGCTTTGTGCAACGCAATTTATGCGGCGACGAAGAAAAGGATTCGGGCATTGCCGATTTTGGGTTAAAGACAGCATGAAGCGCCTACAGGTCGAGGGATGTACCGCATTGCTGATTTTTCTGTGCAGCTCTGGTTCGCAATTCCTGCCCGCACAAACCGCCGCCACTTCCGCCACGCAGCCCACTTCTTCCGTTCCCGCATCGCGCGTGGCTCGGCTGCGGCATGGCATCAACGCCAGCGAATGGTTTGCTCAGGTTTACGACAAGCGCGGGTATACGAAGGAACATTTTCAAACGTGGACCACGGCGGAGGATATTGCGCTGATCAAATCGATGGGGTTCGATCACGTGCGGCTGAGCGTGAATCCACAACCCATGATGGCGGACCACCGGGCCGGCGAAATTTCCGCAGAGTATTTTGGATATCTCGATTCTGCGGTAAAGATGATTCTGGATCAAGGGATGGCGGTAGTGATCGATCTGCATCCGGAGAGCGACTTCAAAACGAGACTCGCAAAAGACGACAGCTTTGTGCAGGAATTCTCCGACTTCTGGCGGGCACTGGCACGGCACTATTCCACTTGGGACGCGGAGCGGGTCTTCTTTGAAATTCTGAACGAGCCGGAGTTTTCCGACCGGTACCGCTGGTACGGCGTGCAGGCCAAGCTGGTGACGGCCATTCGCGAGGGTGCGCCGCAGCACACCATCATCGCGGCCGGGGCGCGCTGGTCCGATGATGACGAACTGGTTTTTCTGGAGCCGCTGCGCGATCCCAATGTGATCTACAACTTTCATTTCTACGATCCGCATATCTTCACGCACCAGGGCGCGACGTGGGGATCGTATTTCTGGCAATGGGTGAAGGGACTGCGGTATCCGTCATCGCCGGAATCGGCGGCGAAGGTGGCGGCAAGTGTGCCGGATGCGGTGGATCGGCTGGCAGTGATTCGTTACGGCCAGGATCACTGGGACGCGGCGCGCATCGACGCTGAGATTACGCAAGTCGCGGAATGGGCCCGGCAGCGTGGCGTTCCGGTGGTGTGCAACGAGTTTGGAGTGTATCGCGCGTATGCGGATCCGCATGATCGCGAAGCGTGGATTCACGACGTCCGCACGGCGCTGGAGCGGCATGGCATGGGTTGGACGATGTGGGATTATTCGGGCAGCTTTGGCGTAGTCACGAAAAAAGACGGGCGGAGCACGCCGGATGAGTTCACCTTACGGGCGCTGGGATTGAACCAGACAGCGGGAAAATAATCGTGCTTACTGAGCGATCGCTGGCATGGGCTGCCCTACGGTCATTTTAAAGATTACGATGTTCTTGCCGAACGACTCGAAGCGCATGTCGCGAAACTCCGGGTAATGCTTCTTCAACTCTTCGGAAAGATCGATTCCCCATCCGGCCTGAAAAACCCAAACGGTATCTCCCGGCTTGAGCTTGTAAGCTCGCACGAGTTCCTGCCAGTGCTTGGGGAAATCGTCCGCCCAGAACTGCCAGGCGGTTTTGTAATCTGCGGAAACAACGCGATGGCCGGCGCAGGAAAACTGTTCGAAGTTGGCAGGGGACGGATCGATGGAAATGGGCTGCTGCCGGCACAGATAGTGACCAAGAATAAGATCGGTCTGGTAATCGGTGAAGATTAACTCGGACGGATTCATATTTTGCCGCACGAAATCCATCGCAGCCATCATGTTCGCACGGCTTTGATCGGCACGGTCCATCCTTGGGGGCCGTGTTTTGCCGAAGGCAAGGCAGGCGGCGAGGATGAGGGCGGCGGTCGCGAGTCCGCGCCGCCATCTCTCCGCTGTCAAACGCGCGATGGCCACGCTCACACCAGCCACGGCAGGAATAATCAGAAATGCCACGTGTCGCGTGCCGCCGTACGGATATACATGCGCCATGCTAACGGCGGCGGCAATGGCAAAGGGCAACAGCAGGAATACTACGAATGGGCGGCTCCAAGTTCGATACTCCGTTCGATCCTCCAACGAGCCCTTCCCGCGGAACAGCAGGACGACTCCCACAATAAACACGAGGCCCATGACATCGCCCACTGCGAGCTGTCCGAAGAAATATTGAAAGACGCCGAAGGTGTGTCCTACGAGGAACAGCAGAGGGTTGTCATGAGCGGGATCGAAGTAGGAGCGGTGGAGATAGAAGTCGCTCATCCAGCCTTGCAGCGCGGTTCTTGACTCGCCAGCCCCCAGCTTGGAAAGATGCGTTTTATACAAGAACAATGCGAGTCCCAGCGCAATGCATTGCCCGATCGCCCAAACGGCGATCAAGCGAGCGGGCGGGCGATTCGTGAAGATTCGCAGCAACGCATAAATGCCGAGCGCGGCGGCGAACAGGAACGCCGAATAGTGAGACAGCATGGCGAGGTACAGGCAGATGGAAAATGCCGCCATGCCGCTGGTGGAGTTGTCGGCAAAAGATTCGTCCAGGAAATACAGAGCACTGGCCAGGAATGCCAGCAGCAAGGAGTACTGCCGCAGTTCTGCGGCGATCATGATAATGGGCGGGAGCAGAGCGACGAAGATAAGTCCGATCAGGCCCGCAAGCCGGCCCGCAGCCTGGCTCAACCATTTGTAGAACATCCAGCAAAAGACGGCACCCGCAAGCACCGAGGGCAGGCGCAGCCAGAGTTCCGACGTGCCCAGCGCGCGCCAGAAATAAATCAAGAGCGTGAGAAGCGGTGGATGCGCCGCGGTGAGGCTTTGTTTGTAAGCCAGAGCGAGAGAAGGCTGATTGGCCAGGCGGAAGTGCAGCGCTTCATCAGGATTGAGGAAGGTTCCGGAGGCCGTCCAAAGGCGGGCGAGGAAGCCGAGCACCGTGATGAGGATCGCCGCCTGAGGGGCGCGGCTTTCGAACCAAGGATTTTTGTTTTCCGTTGAAGCGGCTGTCATTCTCGTCCAGTTGCAAATGCGCCTAGCCATTTTACGGGCAGACGCGCTGCCAGGGCGTTGGCCAGACGCTCATCCGCAGTAATCATCTCGATCTTGAACTGAATGGCGAGGGCAACATAGAGGCAGTCATATACGCTACGGTCGTGGACAAAAGCAATTTCCAGCGCTTCGGCCAACAAGTCCAGCGATGACACGGTGAAGAAGTTCCGGCGCCTCATATCCTCAGCCGCGCGTTCTGCGATGGCTTGCTGCCATCTTCGCTGTCGGACCCCTTTCCACAACACGTTGCCTACTTCGGCCCAGAACACATCCGGGACGATGAAGTTGATGCCTCCGTCCTGATAACGTCTCAATAGTTGTACGGACTCTGCCGTGAACGTCTCTTTCGCGGACGGGATGGCCCACTTCACCGCTACGCTTGCGTCGAGGACAAAAGCAGTCAACGGTCCCGGTCCTCGCGGATCATTTCCTCGGCGGTTGGAAAGGGACCGGGGCTCTCCGGCGGACGGGCCCTGAGTTCCGCCATTCGTTTGTAGAATTCGCGGCGCTCTTGCAGCTCTTTTGCCGTGGGTACGTTGCGCTCCAACAGGGAAATGACCTCCGCCGCAATCGACTTACGATTCTCGCGGGCGCGTTTGCGAAGAGCCTGATAGAGGTCGGTCGGGATATTTTCGACGTAGAGCGTTGGCATATGGATTCCCTATGGATAGTATAGCATAAGCATAGGACAAGGGGACTTGAGGCAGCAGGCGCACTGCGATGCGACATCTCGGCGCTGTTTGTTCCAGGAAACACCGACGTCGCTGGTAGTGGCTGAAATGTGCGTTGATCGGCTTCTAAGGCATCCTATTGGATCAAGACCCCAGAAAGCCTATCCTTCATGGGTCAAGAACACAGCCTTGACTCAGCGGAGAGGCGTCCCATGGATATCGTTATCGCGTTACTTATCTGTAGCATCACTGTACGTATGGGCTATGCGGGGGTGCGAATGACATTACACCCTATCGCGAAGAATGATGATAAGCGTAAAGGACGAATCGAAAAAGAGTTCATAGTTCTTGCTGTGCTCTCTTGTGCCCTCGTGGGATGGCAGGCGTATCGTTCGACTCAGGCATCCTCAGAACTGGCTGCGCTTATAAAGAAGAATCAGAATCCTCTAGTTGGATTAAGCGCATTGCGATTGGAACCGCTTTCTCAGGAACTCACACCATCCAAGCCGCTGCTTATAGGGATGGCAATCACTGTCGCCGGAGTTGATGAGGCCAAGGCAATGCGCTGCAATTTTGATGCATTCGCGTTGCCGGGTCCAGAAAGTCGGGATCAAAACCGAGATGCAATAGATAAATTTAGGCTAGAGGTTGCCTCGTCTCAGGCCACTGGAGAGGATAAGTTGCCGGGTAAATTCTGTTACAAGGGACTGCTGATCCGCCTAGGAGACCCAGAAATTAATGAGGTAGTGGCAGGCACTAGGATCATTTACGCGATGGGTTATGCAGCTTGGAAAAATCAAAGCGGTGCCGATTTTCATACCGACATCTGTAAGTGGATGGAGACACCAACGTCAAGACTAGTAAGTAATCCAGGCTGGCACGATTGTGCTCCGTAGCAAGAGATCAGAGATTTCCACCAACGCACATTTCAGACACTACCGACTTCGCTCTCCGCCTTGACACTACTTTCTCTCACGCTTTATTCTTGATTATTGCTCGTTGCGGTACTTGCGCCTTCTTGGCGTGCTTCCGCGGGCTTGGCGGGCCATAAGGCGGAGTCGCGGAGGTTTCTGATGTTCTTCGAAATCAAAGACTTAGAACTTCATCCGATTGAGTTTGCGGAGAAGTTTGAGCCGGGCGCGATTGATCTGGGCTCCGATTACCGGCAAATTTCCCCGGTCGAAACCAGCGGGCGGGCTGATCTGGTCGAAGAGCATCACGGTAAGCACAAGATTATTAAAGATATACGCATTCAAGGGCGGCTGACGACCAGCCTCGAGTCAGAGTGCGCGCGCTGTCTGGAGCCTCTGACTCAGGATGTCATGCGCGAGTTCGACCTGTTGTATCGCCCTCTGGGAGCGGACGCCGGGCGGGACGAAATATCAGTGACCGACGCCGAGGCCGAGATCAGCTATTATGAAGGCGAGGGGATCTTGCTGGACGATGTGGTCCGGGAGCAGATATTGCTGGCCGTTCCCTTGAAACTTACTTGCCGTGACGATTGCAAAGGCTTGTGCCCACACTGTGGCAAGAACCTGAACCAGGAAAAGTGTTCGTGCGCGGTAACCTGGGAAGAGCCTCGGTGGGCGGCGCTCAAGGAAATCCGCGGCAAGCTGGCGCACTAGAGACCGGAATATCGCGAGAGGAATTTATACAATGCCTAATCCGAAACGAAGACATTCTCAGAAGCGCACCTCCACCCGGCGGGCGCATGATGCTTTGAAGAGCCACTCCCTTTCCGAGTGTCCGAACTGTCACGAGAAGAAGATGCCGCATCGCGCCTGTTCCAAGTGCGGCTACTACAAAGGCCGCGACGTGCTGCAAGTCGAAGAAGCCAGCTAACCTCCTGTCACCATGCCTAGCGTGATCGCGCTGGATGCGATGGGTTCGGACCGGGCGCCCAAGCCTGAAGTCGAAGGGGCAATTCATGCGGCGCGCAATTACGGCGTGCGCGTGCTGCTGATCGGTCCGGAAGCCACCATCAAAGCGGAACTGGACCGTCACCCGTCGGCCTCGCGTCTGCCCCTCGAGATTGTCCATGCCAGCGAAGTGATCAGCATGGAAGATAAGGCAGTACAGGCGGTGCGCGCCAAGCGCGACTCCTCCATGCGCGTGGGCTTGCGGCTGGTGCGTGAAGGGCAGGCTGCGGGTTTCGTTACGGCGGGCAATACCGGCGCCGCTATGGCTTCCGCGAAAATGGTGTTGGGAGCGTTGCCCGGGGTGGACCGTCCGGCGCTGGCTGCGGTGTTTCCAACCGCCCCTGGCACGGCCGCGATTCTGCTGGACGTGGGCGCGAATGTGGATTGCAAGCCGCATAATCTGGAACAGTTCGCCGTGATGGGCGAGATTTATTTTCGGGCTATGTTTGGCGGGACCAAGTTTGGCCGCACCGGTTTCGCCGGCGCACGATCGCCGCGGGTTGGCCTGCTTTCCATTGGCGAAGAAGAAACCAAAGGCAACGAACTGACGCGCGAGTCGTTCCAGCTATTGAAGCGGCTGCCCTTGAATTTTGTGGGCAATGTCGAAGGGCGCGATCTGTTCAATGGCCATGTTGACGTGATCGTTGCCGACGGGTTCGTAGGCAATGTTGCGCTAAAGATTTCTGAAGGCGTTGCCAACCTGGTGCGCACCGTCCTCAAGGAGTCGCTGCGATCGACGATCACGCGGCAGGTCGGCTACATGCTTTCACGCAGTGCGTTTTCCGATTTCAAAAAACGCATCGACCATACGGAATACGGTGGTGCGCCGCTGNNTGCACCGGCTGAAGTTGAAGTGATTCCGGCCCAGTAATTCCGCAATTCAATCATGAACGAATCCATTGACGGTTCCCAACTCTCGCAAGCGAAAATCGCATTCATTTTCCCGGGTCAAGGCTCGCAGACCGTGGGCATGGGTAAAGAGCTCTATGAAAAGTACCCTATCGCGCGGCGGACGTTTGATGAAGCCGATGAGGCGCTGGGCTACAAATTGTCGCAAGTCTGTTTCGAGGGTCCGGAAGAGCAGTTGCGCCTAACCGAAATCACACAGCCGGCAATTCTCGCGGTGTCGATTGCGGCGTTGAGAGTGATCGAGGGGCGCGTCCCGAAGCCGAGCTTTGTTGCGGGGCACAGCCTGGGAGAGTATTCCGCACACGTCGCCTCTGGAACGATGACTTTCGCGGACGCGCTACGCACTGTGCGCAAGCGCGGAAAGTATATGCAGGAGGCCGTGCCGGTTGGAGTGGGAACGATGGCGGCAATTCTGGGCATGGAGCTGGAGAAAGTTTCCGCAGTTTGCCGGGATGCGGCACAAGGCGAAGTCTGCTCACCCGCCAACATTAATTCGCCGGAGCAAATTGTGATCTCCGGGAACACTGCGGCGGTAGAACGGGGAACGAAACTCGCGGACGAGCGTGGCGCGAAACGCGCGAAAGTTCTCCCGGTGAGCGCACCGTTTCATTGCTCTCTGATGAAGCCCGCACAAGACCGTTTGGAAGCCGACCTGAACGCACTGCGGACCCAGAAGCCCGTGTACCCGGTCGTTTGCAATGTGGAAGCAAGTTTCGTGAGCGATGAAATCCGCGCGCGCGAAACGCTGGTCGCCCAGGTGACGGGGGCGGTGAAGTGGGAGCAAAGCATGCGCCTCTTGATTGAAAATGGCGTGCAAACCTTCGTGGAGATCGGACCGGGAAAAGTTCTCTGCGGGTTGATGCGGCAGATTGACCGGTCGAAGACGTGCTTGAATGTTGGGGACGAGGCATCCTTGAACAAGACGCTGGCGCAGTTCGCCGGCTAGAATCGCGATTTTTCCTCGCTGATCTTCTTAGTGAAACTCCAGTTAGTGAAACTCCAGATCGCAGGGCGGCGAACTGATCGTCTTATCCGATTTGTCCACATACAACTGCGCATGCTGTGTGCGATCGTTCACGATCACGTCGATGACGACTCCGCTACCACCACCGGGGCAGTTGCTCTCGCCATAAATCCGATGGCTCTTTACGATGCCCCATTGCCCGCCTGGACCCCAGTCCTGTTTGAATTCGTTGAAAGGATACTGTGAGTGATTCTCGGGATGGCGCTGCCAACCGGGGTCTCGGTAGTAGATGCCGTAGGCGGCTTCGAAGTCCTGTTTTTGCAGCGCGGAAAAGAATCTGTCGGCAACGCGTTTTTCCGGCCAGAAGCGATTCCACCAGCCCAAGAAGGCCAGAACCAAAACAAGAACGATGATCGAAATGATGCGGGTTCTCTTCTTCCGCTCTTTTTCAGGATGGTACTCTTTGGCGTCCAGTAGAGTCATGACTCTCTAGGATAACGGAAGAATTGAGTAATTGGGCAATTGAGTGATTGGGTGATTGAAGATCAGCAGGCTGACGTGCACAATTGCCCGATCACAAAATCGCCCAATCACTTCATTTCTTTCACAGCGTGCGCTTGAACAAAGGAATCGCGATCCCCAACGTAACGGCTGCGAAGATTGAGAGGAACAGCATGTCGCCCGACACCGCCGCCAGGGTAGTCTCTTTCAGCAGCAGACATTTGAAGCCATCCACGGCGTAGGTGAAAGGATCCACTCTCGCGATAACCCGCAACCACGGCGGAAACGCCTGGATGGGATAGATCGCTCCGCTGGGAAAGAATAGCAATGTATTCAGAATGCCGAACATAGCTCGCGGCACCAGCGGATCTTCGATGCGCACCATCAGCAGGAACATCATCGTGTTGAACGCCAGCGACGTCAGCACGATCATTACCAGCAGCCCCAGCATCGTGACCGGATTGAAAATCGTGCTCACACCCGCAATGAGAGACCCGATCACGCAGATGATTATGCCCGTCATCACCGCTTTGATGGCTCCGGCCAGGTTGAGTCCCAGCACCAGTTCGAGCTTGGTGATGGGAGTGACCAGGTAGCCTTCATGCACGCCTCGCGCCTTGTCGTCGATATAGAGCATGCCGCCGCCAATCATTACCGAGACAAACATCGCCAGCGCGAGCGAGCCGGGCAGCAGATATTTCATGTATTCGATGTACGGGTAAAGTTCGACGATTTCAAGCGCGGTCTGCTGCAAGATACGCGGCTCGACCGTGGGCTGATTCAGGGAGTTGACCAGATCGGTGAGTTCCGACTCCAGCGCAGAGCTCATGAAGTTGTCGCTGTTATCCACCACCACGCCGATTTGCGNNGGATGGTTTTCTTCGTAAACCCGCCGCGAGAACTGCGGCGGGATGATGACTGCGCCGTCGAGCTTTCCGTTGCGCACGTCTTCGACAGCTTTTTTCTCGTCGCTGTAGTAAACGGGTACGAAGGTGCGAATGTTCGCGCGTACCGAATCGAAGGCCTCACGAATCTTCAGCGCCTGCGTGCCGCCGTCTTGATCGACGATGGCGAGCCGGGCGTCGCGAATCTTCCCGCCGAACGCACTGCCCAGAATGACGAGCTGTACCAGGGGAAAAATCATCGACGCCAGCATCAGCGCCGGCGAACGGAAAAACTTGCGCATTTCGCGCTCGACTATCGCCATCATCCGGTTCATAAGTTCAACCCCGGGCAGTTCATGGCCGCAGCCCCGGACTCTGCGGCATCACGAAGGCATAGGCCTTCTGCAGTTCGTCGCGCAACTGCC
>PLUI01000086.1:237-26272 GCA_003164855.1 Acidobacteriaceae bacterium | reverse complement strand
TGATGACGACGATGGCGGCGCTGCTCGGCGGTTTGCCTCTGGCGCTCGGTTCGGGAACGGGCGCGGAGTTGCGGCGACCACTGGGTATCACCATTGTGGGCGGGTTGTTGTTGAGCCAGTTGCTCACGCTTTACACCACGCCGGTGGTTTACCTGTGGTTTGACCGGTTGGCGCACAGGTTTGAGAAGTACAAGATCGGCAATCCGATTCCGCACGAGGCTGCTCCGGGAGAGGCATCGGCGGATTGAGGCGTGCGAATTAAAAGCATGCCAATTAAGAGCATGCGAATTAAAGCATGAGTATCTCGGCTCCATTTATCCGGCGTCCGATCGGCACGTCGCTGCTGGCGGCGGCGCTGCTGCTCTCCGGGATTCTTGCGTTTAATTATCTGCCCGTGTCTTCGCTGCCCAGAGTAGATTTCCCTGTGATCAGTGTGGGCGCGCAGCTGCCAGGTGCGGATCCGCAAACCATGGCATCTTCGGTGGCGACCCCGCTGGAGCGGCAGTTTGGGCGCATCTCGGGCGTGAACCAGATGACCTCGTCGAGCCAACTAGGGTCGACCGGAATCGCGCTGCAATTTGATCTGAACCGGAACATTGATGCTGCAGCGCGCGATGTGCAGGCGGCAATCAATGCCGCTCGCAGCCAGCTTCCTGCCAACCTGCCGAGCAATCCAACCTATCGCAAAATCAACCCGGCGGACGCCCCCATCCTGATTCTGGCGCTCACCTCGGACACAGTTCCGGTGGCGCGTTTGTATGATACGTCCGACTCGATTCTGGCGCAGAAGCTCTCGCAGGTGAATGGAGTGGGCCAGGTGTTCACGTACGGTTCGGCGCCGCCGGCGGTGCGGGCCGAAGTCAATCCGATGCTGCTCAACAAGCTCGGAGTGGGCTTGGACACGGTGCGCAATGCGCTCAATCTGGCCAATGCCAATCAAGCCAAGGGACAAGTCTCGAACGGAGCGATCTCTCAAGAGTTCGCCGACAACGATCAACTTTTTACGGCGGATGAATACCGGCCGTTGATCGTCGCCTATCATAACGACGGCCCGGTGCGGCTGGGAGACGTGGCGGTGGTGGAGGACTCGGTCGCGGACGTGCACAACCTCGGCCTGGCCAATGGCAAACCCGGGGTTCTGGTGGTTATTTTCCGGCAGCCCGGTGCCAACGTTATCGAGACCGTGGATCGGGTGCGCGCGCTGATGCCTTATCTCCAGGCCTCGATTTCTCCGGCTATCAAACTGGCAGTTGTCTCGGACCGCACAATTACGGTCCGTGCCTCGGTTAAAGACATTGAATCCACGCTGCTGATTTCGATCGTGCTGGTGATTCTGGTGGTGTTCGTGTTCCTGCGGACGGTGCGGGCCACGGTGATTCCCAGTATCGCTGTGCCGCTTTCGCTGGTGGGCACTTTCGGCGGAATGTATCTGCTGGGTTATAGCCTGGACAATCTGTCGCTCATGGCGCTGGCGATCTCCACTGGATTCGTGGTGGATGACGCCATCGTGGTGCTGGAGAACATCACGCGCTACGTGGAGCAGGGAATGGACGCGGTTCAGGCGGCGTTCAAGGGAGCGGCAGAAATTGGTTTCACCGTGCTCTCCATGAGCCTGTCACTCGTGGCAGTATTCATCCCGCTGCTGATGATGGGTGGGATTGTGGGGCGGCTGTTTCGCGAGTTCGCGGTCACCTTGAGCATGGCCATTGGAGTTTCGTTGATCGTGTCGCTGACCACGACGCCGACGATGTGCGCGAAATTCCTGCGGCCATCCGAAGCGAACGAGAAGCATAACATTTTCTATCGCAGCAGCGAATGGTTCTTCGACCACCTGCTGGCGACCTACCGGCAAGCGCTGAAAGTCGTTCTGCGGTACCAGTTGGTTACGTTTGTTGTGACCATCCTCGTAGCCTGCCTGAGCGTATACCTCTACGTCATCGTGCCCAAGGGCTTCTTCCCGCAGCAGGATACGGGACGGCTCAATGGCGCGGTTCAGGCGGCACAAGATACATCATTCCAAGCCATGAAAGGCAAGATGGAGCAGTTCGTGCAAATCGTGCTGAAGGATCCGGCAGTCGATACGGCGGTCGGGTTCGCGGGCGGAGGCGGGGCGACGAATCAGGGCCGGTTCTTCGTCATGCTGAAGCCACTCGAGCAGCGCGGCCAATGCAAGACCCCGCACTTCTGGAACCCTTGCTACTTTAGCGCCGACGATGTGATCAATCGATTACGAGGTAAACTCGCGGTGGTTCCGGGAGCCACGCTGTTCCTGCAAGTGCAGCAGGACCTGACGATCGGCGGACGCTACGGGCAGGCGCAGTACCAGTACACGATACAAGGCGAGGACTTGAATGAGCTCAACAACTGGGGTCCCCGGCTGTTGCAGAAAATGCGCAACCTGCCGGAACTGCGCGACGTAAATACCGACCAACAGGATAAGGGACTGCAAGCGCGATTAGTAATTGACCGTGACACCGCCAGCCGGCTGGGAGTAGCGGCACAGGACATCGATAACGCGCTCTATGATGCGTTCGGCCAGCGCCAGGTCTCGACCATGTACCGGCCGCTGAATCAATACCACGTGGTGATGGAAGTGGCGCCGGAGTTTCAGCAGACGACGGAGGCTCTGCAGAATATTTACCTGCGCTCCACCAGTGGCACTCCCATACCACTGGCGGCATTCACTCACTTCGAGCCGTCCAACATCCCGCTGGCCGTGAATCACCAGAGCCAGTTTCCGTCGGTCACGATTTCATTTAACCTGGCTCCCGGAATCTCTCTTGGGCAGGCGACCGAAGCCATCGAAAAAGTTCAACGTTCCATCGGCTTCCCCGCGACGATCCAGGCGAGTTTCCAGGGCACGGCTCAGGCGTTCCAGGAGTCGCTNNCTCTACGAGAGCTACATTCATCCCATCACGATTCTCTCGACGATCCCTTCGGCGGGCGTCGGAGCGCTGCTGGCGCTTCTTTTAACGCACAACGAACTCAACGTGATTGGAACCATCGGGATCATTCTTCTGATCGGGTTGGTCAAGAAGAATGCGATTATGATGATCGACGTGGCGCTGGAGGTGGAACGCACGCAGGGGAAGAAGCCGGTTGACGCCATTTACGACGCTTGCCTGCTGCGCTTCCGGCCCATCATGATGACGACGATGGCGGCTTTGTTAGGAGGACTGCCGCTGGCGCTCGGTACCGGGACTGGCTCCGAACTGCACCGGCCCTTGGGCATTACGATTGTCGGCGGACTCATTGTGAGCCAGGCGCTGACGCTGTTCACGACACCAGTCGTGTATGTTTATCTTGACCGCCTGCGGCTGGCGTTGCGCGGTGGAGAAGGTTTGTCTTTGTCCGGCGCGCCTCGGCCAAGCCCGGCTCATTCGGCGGATTAGCGCTTAAAGCCTTCAAAATGTGAGATACCCTGGAACGGTTGACCGCGTGCAACCCGATTTCAGTCGCTTTGCATCGCAGGTGTCAGCGGCGGCACCGTTTGACGATAAAGAGTCAGCCACATCCCAGAATCCTTCGCCCACGGCCGGAGAGGCGTCTGCGGGCTACCGCCTCTTTTAGGGGCGCCGAAAGTATGATAGAGAAAATATCGTGATTCGGTGCCGATTTCCCGGCAGCCCGGTATTATTGTTCTTCGCGTTTAAATTCTCTCAGGAGTTACGGATGCTTCAGAAGGCACTGGTCCTGGTATTGGTGGTTGCAAGTGCTGCCAGTTTTGTCAGTTGCGGAAAGACCTCGAGTCACTTTTTGTATGCGGCCATTCCTGCCACCAGTCAACTGGCGGTTTTTCGGGAAGATCCTTACTCCGGAGTGCTCACCCAACTTTCCGAAAGCCCGTACGCGGTGGGCAACGGAATTCAGTCGGTCGTGCTCCATCCCTCCGGAAAATACTTGTACGCTGCGAATACGGGCCAAGGCGAAAACGATGTTTCCCTGTTCGACATTAACAGCGACGGAACCGTGAACGAGATCACTCCTAGAACTCCGGTAGGATCACTGCCATATCTTCTGGCGATGGACCCGGCGGGGCAATATTTGTACGTGGCCAATGTCAAGTCAAACTCTATCTCTGTTTTCGCGATCACTGCCAGCAGTGGTGCGTTGACGGCGGTGGCCGGCTCTCCGTTTTCGATTAACCTGGTGCCGACCAATATGCAGATCTCGCCCTCGGGAGCTTTTCTCTACGTAAGCGCACCAAGCCAGCCGACGGGGGTGATCGCAGTCTTCGCCGTGAATGCGGGAGTGCTTAGTTTTGTTGGTTCTACTCCCACTGCGGATAATGATCCTTCCGGGCTGGCAATCGACCCGGGCGGGTCGTATTTGTATGCCGCTAATGCGTCTGCGAACTCCATCTCCATCTACTGTATCGTTCCCGCTTCGTGCATCACCGGGACGCCGGGCCCGGCGGGCACACTGCAACAGGTTCCTCAATCTCCGCTCGCAGACACCCAGCAGCACCCGGTCGCGCTGACCTTGGATTCCACGGGGGGCTACCTCTACGTGGCGAATCAGGGATCCAACAATATAGGGACCTATACCATCACATCGGGTACGGGATTTCCTGTGGAGGTTACCGATGCTCCGTTCGCCTCGGAAGGGCAGCCGAGTGTGGTTGCGCTGGACCCGAATGGAGGATATTTGTATGTCGGCAACCAATCCGGAACCGCGGGGATTCAGGCGTTCGGCATCGCCAGCGGAAGTCTGAACACCATTTTTACTTATAGCGTGGGCAACAGTCCGACATCGATTGCAATATTGAAGTAAGTGCAACACCAATCATTTGTCGCCGTGCATGGACGGGCGTCGTAATGGCGCAAGGGTGAGGGTGAGTCTATTTTTATTTTTTAGCGAGCTTTGGACAAAAAAAAATCCCCAACTCTGCGACAATACTTACGCCGGGCACGGGGCATCCCGTTGCACCCACTACGGGAACCGCCACCATCTAATCGGGAGGAAGACTTTCCCGGATTCAGTCGACTTGGGGGCGGGTTCCGTGCCGAGACCAAGGTCAGGACACAGAACCCATGAAGATCGCAAGCGCGGCGAGCGCATTCCCGAAGCATTACTACACACAGAAAGTTCTTTTGGAGCGCCTCCAGGATTTTTGGGGAGACCGGCTTAAGAATCCGCTACTGTTGGCCCGCCTGCATCGAAATGTCACGGTGGACGGCCGCTACCTGGCAATTCCTGCCGAAGAATATGTGGACATCAAGACTTGGGGCCAAGCCAACGACATTTGGATCAAGGTGGCGCAGGAATTAGGGGAACAGGCTCTTTGCCGCGCGCTGCAGAATGCGGGCGTAAATCCCGAGGACCTGGGCTGCTTGTTATTCACCACCGTCACCGGTGTGGCTAGCCCCTCCATCGATGGCATGTTGATCAACCGAATGGGGCTTCCAGCCAACATTCGTCGCACACCGATCTTTGGCTTGGGATGCGTGGCCGGAGCCGCAGGAATCGCTCGCGCTTCAGACTATGTTCGTGCCTATCCCAAGCAGGCCGCTGCCCTGGTTTCGGTCGAACTCTGTTCGCTTACTTTGCAACGCGAGGATCTGTCGGTGGCAAACCTGATCTCCTCCGGGCTTTTCGCCGACGGCTCTGCGGCTGTGATTGTGACCGGGGACGAACTTGAATCGTCGCGGCCCGAGAACTCCGGGCCTAGCATTCTCGCCACACGCTCGGTCTTCTATCCCGACACAGAAGAAATGATGGGCTGGAACATTTCTGAAAGGGGCTTCCGCATCATACTTTCGACCGAAGTTCCGACTCTTATCCGCAAAAACCTGGGGCGGGACGTCGACGCTTTTCTGGCGGACAACGGGCACCAGCGAAGCGATCTTAAGAGTTTCGTTCTGCACACCGGAGGCCCCAAGGTATTGGATGCATCGGCAGACGCTCTGGGATTGCACAATGGAGAGCTGGATGCTTCGTGGGATTGTTTGCGCAAGGTAGGAAACTTGTCGTCGGCTTCTGTGCTTTGTGTGCTCGAGGACGTGATGAAGAACCGGCGCCCTGAGCCGGGCACATTAGGGTTGCTGGCGGCCATGGGGCCGGGTTTTTGTTCCGAGCTTGTACTCCTGCAATGGTGAGGGCTGGTCGTTGTTGAACTCGACAGATATCTTCGTGATCGGCGGTGGCCCAGCAGGTCTGGCAGCGGCAATTGCCGCACGCCAGCAAGGATTCCGCGTAATGGTTGCCGACGGGGCCAAACCTGGGATTGACAAGGCTTGCGGTGAAGCGCTCATGCCGGATGCAGTTACGGCGCTCAAGAAGCTTGGAGTTGCCTTGCCCGCCGCGGATTTTTATCCTTTGCGCGGGGTTCGCTTCCTCAGCTCTGGCTTGTCCGCCGAAGCGGTTTTTCCTCCTGATTCTGCTGGCCAGTCACTCCGCCGGACCGCGTTGCATCGCATCATGGTGGAACGTGCGGCCGCAGTTGGAGTCGACCTGCTGTGGCAGAGTGTAGTTAAGGGGATTTCTGGTGACGGGGTTCGAGTGGGGGATCGCAACATCCGAGCCTCGTGGATTATCGGAGCAGATGGAGCTAGCTCGCGGGTGCGCCGGTGGGCGGGTCTTGAGGCCTATTCACGAACGAAACTCCGCTACGCCTTTCGCCGGCATTATCTGGTGGCGCCTTGGACTGATCGCATGGAAATATACTGGGGAAAACGCAGTCAGGCCTATGCCACCGCCGTGAGCCATGAGCAAGTCTGTGTGGCTGTCGCCTCCTGCGATTCCGAGCTTCGCCTGGAAGAATCTCTGCCCGAGTTTCCCCAACTTAACTCCCGCCTGCGCGGGGCTCAGGCCACCTCCGCCGAAAGGGGCGCAGTCTCCGCCAATTGCAAGCTGAAGCGCGTCTGGAAAAAAAATGTGGCGTTGATCGGCGATGCTTCGGGCACGGTCGATGCCATCACAGGCGAAGGTCTGGGTCTGGCTTTCAGTCAGGCGGTGGCGCTGGCGAACTGTCTCAAAGCTGGCACGCTAGCCGGTTACCAGACGGCGCATCGGCGGTTGGCGCTTCGTCCGTCGGTGATGGCACGGTTGATGCTCACGCTCGATGGGCGACCGGTGTTTCAGCAGCGTACGCTCCGGGTTTTTCAACGGCGTCCTGAAATTTTTCGCCGGCTGCTGGCCCTGCACGTGGGAAGGCTTTCGCCGATTCGCCTCGCGGCGGATGGGCTAACGCTGGGATGGGGATTACTGACAGCATAGCCGATGAAAGAAAGCGCTCAGGCCTCCCGGCGAAGTGGCGTATCCTTGCCGATTCTCGCGGTGCCGATGCTCGCTGTCGTTGTGTTCCTCACGGTGGCGCGGGTTGGGGCTGCCGCACAGGACGCCACTTTCCACCTGGATCCTCAGCACACCACCATTAACTTCACGCTGGGCGATGTGCTCCACACGGTTCACGGAACGTTTCGCCTAAAGGAAGGCACGCTGCGGCTGGCCACCGCTTCGGGCAAGCTAAGCGGCGAAATTGTGGTGGATGCCAAAAGTGGCGAAAGCGGCAGTGGAATGCGTGACCGGAAAATGCACAGAGAAGTTCTGGAGAGCGACCGCTATCCGGACATTACATTTCGTCCAGATCGCATCGATGGAGACGTGACGTCGCAAACGAAGTCTGTGGTGCGCGTGCATGGAATTTTCACGATCCATGGAGCCGACCATGAACTCACGGTTCCCACTGAAGTCCAGATGGCTCCGGGTTATTGGACGGCAACGCTGCACTTCGCCGTACCTTATGCAAAGTGGGGGATGAAGAATCCCAGCACAATGTTTCTGCGCGTCAACGAATCAGTCGACATTGACCTCACCGCTTCTGGAAGCGTGACCCGGCGGTGAATATTTCGCCGCGCGGGTTGCGGATCAGTATCCACTCTGCGGAGAGATGCCCTTGCCTTCGGTACATTCGTAGCTTCGCCCTGCCGCCAGGTTCGTGAACTCTTCCGTTCTTCCGCTGGGCCACGCGATGACAACGCGCTCTACCCGATCGTGTTTCTCCAAACCAAACGTAACCGGAAGTTCGGATTGCGAGAGATAGCTTGAACCGCTCTTCACCATACGCGATTGGGTCAACTCGCCGCTCGTGATGCGCACGGTTGCGCCGATTGCGTCACGGTTGGATTTCGTACCGACGAGGCGAAAACGAATACTGCGATTGCCGGCGAGCTGGTCGTTGCGGTAAAGGTAGGCCGCGCCATTGTTGGTGGTGAGCAGGAGATCGAGATCGCCATCGCGATCGAAATCGGCGTAAGCGAGCCCGCGTCCGACCTTCGGCTGATCGAAGCCGCCGCCAAGTTCGGCGGCGACGTCGCGAAACTTGCCGTTGCCATTATTGAGAAACAAAAGCGGAGGCTGGGCATAGCCTACGTTCCCGCGAATGTTGCGCACGGTCTCATCGATATGGCCGTTAGCCACGGCGAGATCGAGCCAGCCGTCGAGATTCGCATCGAGAAAAGCGCATCCGAATCCCAGACTGTTCTTGGAAGCCAAGCCCACTCCTGCCTGGGCCGCGACGTCCTCGTAAACTTTTCCCGAGAGTTCGTACAGCCCCGTCATTTCGTTGTCGAAGTTTGTGATGGCGACACCCGAGCTACCTGAGTTGGTGAAATCGGCGATATCTACGCCCATGCCGGCGCGGGCTTTACCCTCACTGCTGAAAGCCAGTCCAACTTCGACTGCGGCATCTTTGAAAGTTCCGTTGCGCTGGTTGCGATACAGCTTGTTGGGCTGAGTGTCGTTGGCGACCAGCAAATCGGGCCAGCCATCTGCGTTGTCATCGAGCATGGCTACGCCGAGAGACTTGGAGCTGCTGTCAAAAATGCCGCTGGATGCGGTGACATCTTCGAACGTACCATTGCCGCGATTACGAAACAGCCAGCAGGTCTCGCCGCGATAAGCTTCGGGCGTGCAATAGGATTTGTGCTTGCCATCGAGGCTGCAAAACACATCATGTTCAGGCGACCACTTCACATAGTTGCAGACAAACAAGTCGAGCAAGCCATCGCGGTCGTAATCGAACCAGAGGGCGGATGTGCTGAACGCTGAGCGCTTACCGAGGCCGCTGGCATTGGTTACGTCGAGGAATGTGCCTTTGCCGGTGTTATGAAATAACCGATTCTGTCCGACGCAGGTGATGAGAATGTCGGGGAACCCGTCATTGTCGTAATCGCCGACGGCTACGCCCATGCCGTACATTTCGACGTCCAGTCCGGCGCGCGAAGTGACGTCAGTGAAGGTACCGTTCCGGTTGTTGCGATAAAGCCGTAAGGTGGAGTGCCGCTGCTTGTGGCCGGGCCAATCCATTCCATTGATCAGAATAATGTCTTGCCAGCCATCGCGATCGTAATCCAAAAAAGCGCAACCGGAGCCCAAAGTTTCCGGCAGGAACTTGCCTCCGAAGGAGCCGCTGTTGTGCTGAAACTGAATGCCCGAGCTGGTGGTCACATCGACAAATCGAAAACCGGGTGAGGCCGACGGCTGCGCGGCCGCACCCAGAGCCCGCAAGAATGGCAACTGTGAGATCGACGCCAGCGCTGCCATATTCCGCAGAAAAGATCTGCGATCCAAAAAGCTTGGACTCAAAGACCTGGGACTCAAAAAGCTGGGATTCAAAAAGCTGGGATTCACGGAACGCTCACCAGCCCGGCGCGAATCGCATAGGTCACAAGCTCGGCGGTTTTGTGAATGCCGAGGGCGTTCATGATGTTGGCGCGATGAACCGCAATTGTGTTGGAACTGAGATCGAGCGCTAACGCAATTTCCTTGTTGGATTTGCCGTCAACAATCATCCGTAAGACTTCAAGCTCGCGAGGAGTAAGGCCGCTGCTGCGTTCGCCTTTGAGAGTCGACTGCTGTTCGACCTGGGGATCAAAAATAGTTTCTCCTCTGGCCACGCGCCTCACGGCGGGCCCGAGTTCCAGATTCATCGCGTTCTTCAGAATGTATCCCTTGGCTCCGGCGTCGATGGCTTGCCGCACCCACGTACTTTCCGAGTGCATGCTGAGCATGAGCACCGCTGTTTCGGGAAGATCTTCAAGAATCTGCCGAGTGGCGTCCAGCCCATTCATGCCGGGCAAAGCGCAATCCATCACGACGACTGTCGGCTTCAACTGGCGCGCCAACTTGATTGCATCTTCACCGTCACCGGCCTCGCCCGCAACCACAATATCGGGTTCGTCCTCCAACATGCGCCGGAAGCCGCGCCGCACCAGACCGTGATCATCCACCAGCAGTACCGTGATCTTTTTTGTCATAATTTTCTTCAGTCTGTAATCGAGACTCAATTTGTTCTCGCGGTACGCTGAGATGCAACACCGTACCGCCATCGGCAGGAGTGGAAAACACGATTCGGCCTGCCATCAACTCTGAGCGCTCGCGCATCGCTACCAGCCCGATCCCTTGCTTCGCGGGCCGCCCGTTGAAGCCAGCGCCGTGGTCTTCCACCTCCAACTCCAGCGCAGAAGGAAGAAAACGCAATCGCACCCACGCCTGCTTTGCGCCGGAGTGCCGCGCCACATTATTTAATGCTTCCTGCAGAATGCGGTAGATCTGCACGGCTGCGCTGCCCTCCACTGTAAAAGGCACACCCTGCTTTTCATAGGATATGGCAATTCCGGTTTGCCGTTCCACAGTTGGAATGTACCAGTCGAGAGTGCTCTCGAGCCCTGCCTCATCCAGCATAACCGGATGCAGCGCTTGCGACAGGCTTCTTACGCGGTCCAGGGTGTCCTGCGCGATTTGACGGACTTCCTGCAAGTCGGTGCGCAAGGACGAACCTTCCGGAGCGTGGGTTCCGGCGCGGCCCAGCATGGCTCCCATCGCGGTCAGGATCTGGCCAAATTCATCGTGCAGTTCGCGCGAAATGTAGCGCAGAGTCGACTCCTGCGTGGCAATAAGTTTCTGAGCCAGTTCGCTGCGGCGCTCCGAAAGCTCGGCCATGCGCGCAAACAGTCGCCGGTTCCAGCGGATCATAGAGAATCCGGTCAACAGGATTGCCGCCAACGTTCCGGCCAGGAACACATATACTTGCCGCTGCACACGGTCATAAATCCCGATGATGCGCTGCGCCGCCTGCTCCTCGTTTTCGCTGTTCTGCACCAGCAGGCGGGCTACCGTTGTACTTAAGGCCGCCTGACGCGACTGCAGCGAGAGTTGGATCTGATCCCTTGCGTCCTTTTCCTTGCCCGCGCCGGCGAGAGTGAATACCCGATCGACCGCATCCCAGAATTGCGTCATCGAACTGCTCAGAGAAGCGCTTTGCTCGGCCGTACGGCTGGTGGGAGCGAGCCGGGCTTCGAGGCGCATGGCATCATCCAGATCGGTGCGAATGCGCTGGAATTGCGCCGACCACGCTGTGAGCGGATACGGTTCGTCGTTGTCGATCATGTCGCGCATGGCAACCGCGAGCAGGTTGAGGTCGTTCTGAATGCGCAGCAACTGCAGGGAATCCTTGCGGTTGCGGTCAATCAGTTCGGATTGTAGTTTACGCAAACCCGCGACCTGCCACGTGATGTACGCCGAGTAGGCGACAACCGCGGCCAGTGTGATGATCAGACCAAGCAACAGCCCCGAGGTTGGAGAGTGCTCCGGCGAAGACGGACCTGCCACGCCCCGAGCATACAACGGGCGGGCCGGACGTGTCACAATGCAGTAATAATGAAGCGAATCCACCCGGGAAGTAGTCCAACAATAGATTGAGTACAGACCTTAAACCAGCCGAGAAAAAACCTAAAGTCGAGAGGCTCCGCGCTATTTTGCCGGAAGTCTGGAAGCTGATGCGTCCTCGGCGTCGGCTGCTCGCGCTCGGTTTCGTCCTGATGGTGATCAACCGGGTCGCGGCCCTGGTGTTGCCCTATTCCACGAGATTCTTCATTGACACCGTCATCAATAAGCACCGCATGGACAAGCTGCAGCCTTTGGTTCTATTTGTGCTGGGAGCTACGCTGGTGCAAGGCGCTACTTCCTTTTCGCTGACGCAGTCCTTATCGAAGGCCGCACAGCGGCTGATCACAGAATTGCGCCAACAAGTGCAGGCCCACATCTCCCGCCTACCCGTGGCTTTCTACGACGTTAACAAAACCGGCAGTTTGGTATCCCGCATCATGAGCGATGTGGAGGGCGTTCGCAATTTGCTGGGTACGGGTTTAGTGGATTTTGCGGGAGGCCTTGTTACGTCCTGCATTGCCCTGGTGTTATTGCTTCGAACCAGTCCACAAATGACTTTGATTGCGATCGGCTCTTTTGTGTGCTTTGGCGTCGCTCTGAATAAAGCGTTTTCGACGATTCGACCGATTTTCCGCGAGCGCGGCAAGATAAACGCGGAGGTGACCGGCCGGCTTACCGAATCGCTGGGCGGAGTGCGCGTGATCAAGGGATATCACGCCGAACAACGCGAGGAAGCAGTCTTCGCCACCGGGGTTCGGCGGTTGCTCGACAATGTGATGCGCACACTCACGGCGACCTCGGTAATGAGCCTGTCGGCGAGCGTTCTTCTAGGAGTAGTGGGCGCGGTCACAATGTATGTGGGCGCGCATCAGATCGCTTCGGGCACGCTGACCGTGGGCGGATTTGTTTCCTACACGTTGCTATTGGGTTTTCTGGTTGCGCCCATCATGCAGATTGTTTCCATCGGAACGCAGCTCACCGAGGCATTGGCGGGACTCGAACGAACGCAAGAAATCATGCGTGAGCGGCCGGAAGATCAGGATCCCAAGCGATCCACACCGCTGGCCGATATTATCGGGCGGGTTGAATTCGAAAATGTAAGTTTTACGTATGACGGAATCCACGAAGTGCTGCGCGATGTTTATTTTCGCGCCGATCCTGGCACAGTGACTGCGCTCGTGGGCTCCTCCGGTTCGGGCAAGTCGACAACCATCGGTCTGATTTCGGCGTTTTATACTCCCACAAAAGGGCAAATTCTGGTCGACGGCACCGACCTCAGTACGGTGCGGCTCGACTCCTACCGCACGCGTCTGGGAGTCGTGCTGCAGGAATCTTTTCTTTTCGATGGAACGATTCGAGAAAACGTTTCATTCTCCCGTCCCGATGCCGCGGAAGAAGAAATTCTTCGCGCCTGCCGGATCGCGCGCGTAGATGAGTTCGCAGAAACTTTCGCCGACAAGTACGAGACGGTCGTGGGAGAGCGTGGCGTTAAACTTTCCGGAGGACAACGCCAGCGGATTTCGATAGCCCGCGCCATTCTGGCCGAACCGCGCATCCTGATTCTCGACGAGGCGACCTCGAGTCTCGACTCCGAATCGGAGCAGATGATCCAGCAAGGACTGTCGTATTTGATGAAGGGGCGCACCACGTTTGTGATTGCACACCGGCTTTCGACCATCCGCCGCGCTGACCAGATTCTGGTGACGGAACAGGGACAAATCGTGGAGCGCGGCACGCATGAGCAACTCTATGCGGCACACGGCCGCTATTACGACCTGTACACCCGACAGCACGGCGTGGAAGATAACCTGTTCCTTGCGCCGGGTGAGGGAGACTCGACTGAACTGGACGCGCCTGAAAACGGCGACTCCCGCCCGCCGCGGAAAAGTGAGCTGAAGTCGGCCGACGCATTGGGTGTTCTAAAGGGAGAGGTGCGTTAGCTCATGAGCGGTCCGGATAGATCTGAATCAAACGGCTCTCGCGCCATTCGCGCGGAACAACTATGCCGACATTACCGAATGGGCGAGACTGTGATCCGTGCGGTCGATGGCGTTTCTCTTGAAGTTCGTTCCGGAGAATTTGTCGCTCTCCTCGGTAGCTCCGGCTCGGGAAAATCATCGGTATTGAATCTGATTGCAGGCTTGGACCGTCCTACGTCAGGCAGCGTGATTGTTAACGACCGGGATCTTGCAGAACTTTCGCGCGAAGAACTTGCACGATATCGCTTGCACACTGTGGGAATGGTATTTCAGTCTTTCAATCTGATCGCCAGTATGACGCTTGCTGAAAATGTGGAACTGCCCATGCGTTTTGCTGAGATTGAACGCGGAAGGCGTGGCAGTCTGGCGCGGGAAGCGCTCATGCGAGTGGGTCTGCAATCGCGAATGAATCATCGTCCGAGCGAGCTCTCGGGCGGGGAACAGCAACGGANNCTGCTGGCCGACGAACCCACCGGCAATCTCGACAGCCGCACCGGCACCGAAATCATGAACCTGGTGCGCGAGTTCAACCAGCAGTTAGGGATGACGGTCGTGATGGTGACGCACGAGCGCGCATTGGCGGAACGCTACGCCCAGCGCCTAATTTTCCTTGCGGACGGCAAACTGGTTAGCGATGAGGCGAACTCGGCCGTAGTCGCCAATGCTGGACTCAATCCTGCACCGGAGCGAGGCCGACTATGAAACTTTCCGATCTGGGCGAACTCGCAGTGCGAAATTTGCGCGAGTCTTTCTTACGAAATTCGCTGACCACTATCGGCATCTCGGTGGGCGTAGCGTCGCTGGTTGCCATGCTTTCTCTGGGCATCGGCCTGCAGCAACTCGCGTCGCGGCGTCTGATGAAGTCCGGATTATTCGATACGGTTGTTGTCACCTCGAGGCGCGACCTTCGCAACTTCGGCCGTGACGAAGAACGCACTGCGCCTGCGCCCGGCGAAAGCCGCGTTCTCGATGAACCCACGCGACTGGAAATCGAACACCTGCCGAACGTGCTGGAGGCGTATCCTGACATTCGTTTCATTACCGAACTCCGATTCGAGGACAAGCCCCATTTAACCATGGTCGCGGCGCTGCCTTCTTCCGCGAAATCGAACGACGCGTTCGAAGCTCTGCAAGGCAAGTTCTTTTCCTCCGACCTGGCTCCCGAGGTCGTGATTCAGAAAGTCTTCGCCGAAGAATTACTGGGTCAAACTCCTAAGTCCGGCCTCGACGAAACAAATGTAGCGCAGCTCGCCGGTCCGCTTCTGGGCAAGGAATTGATCATGCGCTACGCGCAGCGCGAGGCAGCTCCAGCGGCGCCTTCGCCTGCTGAGACTACCACTCCCGGCGGTGATCGGGGCGTGGCGGGTGCTGCCTATTCTGTCATCTCGCGCGAGTTGAAGCTGAAGATCGTCGGCGTCGCCGATCTCGATCCTGAGAGCATGCGCGGGCCAACTCGCGCTCGAGTGTTTCTTCCACTCAAGCTCGCGGAAAGTCTGCACGTGATGCAGCCTACGGATCTGCGGGAAATTTCGCGTGCTGCTGGAAGCCAGCCGGTTTACTCCTCGGTCAGCGTGCGAGTGAAAAATCCAGGACAGATACGAGCGATCGAGGATGCAATCAAGAAAATGGGATTCAACACTTTCTCCATCCTCGACGCGACCCGCAGTCTGCAGCAATTCTTCGCCGTGCTCGACGTGTTCCTGGGAATTTTCGGCAGCCTCGCCCTCGCCGTCGCCTCCATCGGAATCGTAAACACTCTGGTGATGGCCATTCTGGAGCGCCGTCGCGAAATCGGCATCATGAAAGCTATCGGCGCCAGCGATGGTGATGTGAAAAAACTTTTCTTCGCGGAGGCCGGCGCTATGGGCATTCTCGGCGGCATTGTCGGAGTCATCCTGGGCTGGGCCATCGGCCAAGTCATCAATCTGGGAACGAATATCTATCTCAAGCGTCAGGCGTTGCCGCCGGAGCACTTCTGGTCGGTGCCGTGGTGGCTGGTCGCATTTGCTATCGTGTTTGCTTTCGGAGTAAGCCTGGTCTCCGGTCTCTATCCCGCGGGACGCGCTGCCCGCCTTGATCCCGTGCAAGCCTTACGCTACGAGTAAACTGGATCGATGTATCGCCGTCTCCGAATTGTCATGGTGTTCGCGGTATTTATCGTTTCAATATCAGCCCAGGCTCAGAGCCGGATCGAATGCAACGCGCTGAACAGCCGGATCCTCAAGTACGAAGTTCACTACTGCGTCTACCTGCCCGCAAGTTATGACGCTGGCGCCACGAAGAAGCCTGTACAGCGCTATCCCGTGCTTTATTTTCTGCACGGCCTCGGCGACAACGAGAAAACGCTTTTCAATAGCGGCGGTTGGACGCTGCTCGACGATTTACGCAAGCAACATAAGCTCGGCGATTTTCTGATTGTCGCTCCCGAAGGCAGGCGCAGTTTTTACATCAACTCCGCCGATGGTTCCGTCCGCTATAGCGACTTCTTTCTTCAGGAGTTCATTCCGTTGATCGAAACGAAATATCGCATTAACAAAGGTCGAAACAATCGAGCCATCAGCGGCATTTCCATGGGTGGTTATGGTGCTTTGCGTTTTGCTTTTAGTCATCCCGAAATGTTTTCTGCCGTGAGCGCGCAAAGTGCCGCGCTAATGACGGAGTCGCCCCAGGAACTGGACACCGCCGCCCGTTCCGGCGCTCCTCTGGGAAAAGTGCTGGCCGAGGTTTTCGGAAATCCCATCGACGTTCTTCATTGGAAAGATAACAGCCCGTTTGTTCTCGCTCGGAAAAATGCCGTGGCCCTGCAAAAACTCGCAATCTATTTCAATTGTGGTCAAGATGACAACTACGGTTTCGAGAAGGGCGCTGAGGCGCTGCACGAGGAGCTGCGGAAAGAAGGCGTAAAGCACGAGTATCATCTTTATCCCGGCGATCATAGCCTCGATTATTTTCTGGCTCACTTCACCGAGGTCATGGAGTTTCATTCCCGGGCGTTTGGTCTTGTTCAGTAGTGCTCCCTAGGCTGTTTTACTTCTCCGGTAATGCTTCCAGATTGATTACTTCAAAAGGCGCAAGCGTAAGCATATGCATCTTGCCCGCGGTAAAGCGGAGCGGTTTGCTGTCGCGGTCTTTGAGCCATGGGCTATGCGCCTGATATCTTCGAGGTGTCCCTGTTGGCAACTCGAAAACCTTGGCCACGTCGAGGGCATAGCTCTGTGTCTTGTCACTCGGATTGCGCAAGGTGATGATGGCCTTTTGAGGCGACCACGCGGCCCAGCCGTAGATTTGCAGTTGACCCGGATTACCTCCGACCCAGTGAGTATCAATCAGGACGTCCGCGTTTTGGCGCGCCCATTGCGCTGCTTCCGCCAGCACGTCCCAGTCTTCCTTCGACAAGAGCGAATGAGTCACGTATAGCTCTTGTAACTGGGTGCCGCTGCCGAAATAAGAGTGCACCTCGTTCGGAAAATCTTTTCCTGGATCAGAACCAAGATGATTTGCCTGCCGTGCATAAATGATTCCGTGCAGCATGAGAGAGTTCAAAGGAAATAGCGGCCCAGCTTGCACGATCCCCTTATAAGTTGCCGCGTCCCGATAAGTGATCCAACGTTCGCGCCATGGTCCGACGCCTGCAAATGCGTGATCGTCGCCGCCTCGCCAGATAGAATCGGCATACCGCAGCCAGAACGGAGAAGGATAAGTGCCGGTAGTCAGATTGATGAAAAGTTTCGGGTTCACCGACCGCCATTCGCTCATGAGACTGATTGCCGCTTGAAAGTCGCTGTCAAACTCGCTCCCCGGCAGCACGCTGTTCACGTTTCCGGTGCCATCGATCTTGAACTGGTTGACGCCATAATCTCGGATGAACTTCAAGGTGACTTCACGAAAGCGCGCATAGTACTTTGGTCCGGAAAGTGCAAACCCTCCGGCGTTAGTTTCGAGGCCTTGCTCGCGCCCGTACTTCAAACGCTCATCCTTCGCCCGGTCATAGCCTCCCCATGGTGAGAGCCAGACGCCCGGCGCAGCGCGGTATTTCTCCGCAGCAGCCCGGAGAGGAGTAAAGCCATTCGGAAATCCGGCTCCGAAGCTCCACAGCGTGTGAGGATCATCCCAGCCATCGTCAAATAAGAACGAATCTAATTTCACATTACGTTTTCCGACCAGCTCTTCGCCAAAAGAATGAATCACATCGAGCGCTGCCGCCTCGTCGTATGGATTGTTGAACCCGATGTCATACCACGAGTTGTAAGTGAGGAACGGCAAGTAAGGACGTGCTCGCTCGCGCTCGATGTAGCTGAGGAACCCGCGCCGCAACTGTCCCGGCGGACTTAGGCCAATCACGGAGGAGTAAGTCACCATCTGCCCCGCGCGCAGCGGCAACTCGCGATGCATAGAACAAGTTACTTCTCCATTGCTCACACGGCAGATAGATAGGGGATGTTCAAAGCCAAGAAAGAGTTCGTCGATGATTACAGGAGAACCTTTAACTTTCCCATCCACACGCGCAGTGGGTGCCTTGAAGTCGAACAATTCGACTTCAGTGATGACTTTGTCATCAGTGGCGTGAAGTGAGATCTCCTGTCTCAGGTAATTGGAGCCATCTCTGAGAATTCCTTTCCACGTTACCGACAACTTTTTCTCGGAATCTTTCAAATTCAGGATCACCTGCTGCCCGGGAGAGCGTAGGGCGGACTTCAAGGCGTCTGGTTCTGCGCGAAGACCCTCTATTTGTGGATCGCCCTGAGGCACCATTTTTGAAGACGGCAGGATTCTGCCGTCTCGGAACTTAAGAATAAAAAGCTCCCGCGATAGCCGAGTGTGTTTACCGGTTGAATGCTCGATGAAATCTGATCCGACCACTGTTCCTTTAAGGATGGACCATTGCGCGGTGAAGAGTTTATTTTCGAGGACGATGGAACCCGCCTTGACGCTGGCTCGAGCTTCGCCGGCATCCACGCCGTAGTTGATCGCAGATTCACCCGATGCGGCCGTGCCGGCAGCGGCTAGCAGAAAAAACAAATACAGAAATAAGCCTCGAATTTTGACGAGCATAATGTCCTGTTGCATATTAAACTTTGGAGGCTAGCGAAGCAGTTCGAAATATATAGAAACATTATATGCAACAAAAGGAAATATGCTTGCCGCTGGTTGTTGGGCGGGCGCGGAGCCCATTGCCCCCCATTGCAACGATCGGCGGGCTCGACATGCACCGCCGTGGATCGCGAGGATGAACAAAAAGCTACCGGCAGAAGACCCATTCGTCGCCATGGTTACCGCGAAGGCCGAGGTAGATTTGCGCCTCAGCGACTTTCAGCCGCGCTCCATGCTGGTCTCGCCCGTCCACGAGATTCTTCGCCCGAAGTTTCCCGTCATCGATTACCACAATCACCTGGACGCGATGGACCCAGCTAACGTTTTGAGAGTGATGGATGCATGCGGAATCGAGCGAGTCGTAAACATCACCATGCGCACCGGCGAAGCGGCTCTCGGCATCATTCATAAGTTTAATGAAGCGGCCGCTGATCGATTCTGTACCTACGGCTGGATGGACTGGAGCGACCTGCACTCTTCCGGTTTCTTCGAGCGTAGTGTGGATCGTTTGGAAGAGTTGGTGGAACACGGCGCTTGCGGCTTAAAGATGTGGAAGGATTTGGGAACCAGCGTGCGCGATGTAGACGGAAACTTGTTGCGAGTCGACGACGAGCGCCTGGCGCCAGTATTTGAGAAAGCTGCCGAACTGAATGTGCCCATTATGTTTCACATTGCCGACCCGGATGCTTTTTTCCAGCCCATCGACAATCAGAACGAGCGCTATGAAGAGCTCGCAGCTCATCCCGAGTGGAGCTTTCACGGATCGCATTTCGGCAAATCGCAACTGCTGGCGCAGCGCGACCGGGTGTTTGCGCGTCATCCAAAGACTACCTTTGTTGCGGCGCACGTTGCGGAACATCCTGAGGATCTCGCGTATGTCAGCCGATTACTGGATTCAAATCCGAATGTCTGCGTAGATATCGGCGCTCGCTGTGCGGAACTGGGTCGCCAACCCTACACCGCTCGCGACTTTTTTGTGAAACATTCGGACCGCATCCTCTTTGGAACGGACCTTATTCCTGAAGTAAATATGTACCGGCTTCACTTCCGTTTTCTGGAAACCTGCGACGAGTATTTCGAGTATCCGTCGCATGCCTCTCGTCAGGGGCGGTGGAACATTTACGGTTTGTTTCTTCCCGACGAAGTGCTGCGCCGAATCTATCGAGAGAACGCGTTGCTACTTCTGAAGCAATGAATGGATCCCATGCATAACCATAGAATTGCATTCTCCGCTGCTCTTGTCTTTTTCTTAGCTGCGTTTTTAGTTGCAATGGCTTCTCCAACTTCTGTCGAACAGAATTGGACCAACTATGTGCGCATCGGTGCATACGGACTTGCGCGGAACAGCGCGGAGAAAATCGTCGCCGACGCTCAGGAAACCGGCGTTTTCGGAATCGAGGTGGATAACGACATACCCGGCCGCTACGAGAGCTTTCTTGATCCAAAAGCCAAGCTGCAAGCCATTCACGCCGTGGCAGAAAAAGCGCACTCGGCGGGAAACTATGCCTTCGTCTACATCGCGGGAACCGAATGCATCACGGCTCATGGGGACAAGGCTGCACACACGCTCGCAAAGGATCACCCCGATTGGTTGCAGCGGAAAATCACAGGTGAGCCCGCGATCTTCGGCGGTGGAACGGCTTTTTGGATCGCCCCCGGCGACGAAGATGTTTGGGTCAGCCCCTATGCTCCTGAGTGGCGAAAAACTTACATGGAGCGCGTCAGGCAGATTGCCGCCACCGGAATTGATGGCATCTATGTGGACATTCCTTACTGGATGACTCACTTCGAGGGCTGGGAAGACACTTGGGCAAGCTTCGATGACTACACCGTGGCGGCGTTCAAGAAGCAGACAGGACTCGATGCGAGAAAAGATTTGAAACTCGGCGACTTTTCCGACTCCGGCTTTCGCCGTTGGGTTGACTTCCGCATTCAGACGTTCACTGATTTCCTGCGAGAGATCGACCAGAACGCCAAGTCGGTGAATCCGCAGATCAAGACTATCCCGGAAATTTATCCCGGCATCGAGCAGGAATCAGTCCGTGTGGGGGCCGATGTTTACAGCCTTTATCCTGTGGTCGATGCCGTCGCACACGAATACGAATTCGGTGGCGGGGATCACATGGCATCGTCGCGCACGCCTCTGGACTGGTTTTATTACCAGGTCGGCATGCACACGTTCCGAGCTTTCGCGCAAGGGAAGGCGACATGGATCCTCAACTATTCCTGGGACGGGGACAAGGTCGTGGACCGCCGAGAAGCCATGATGAACCTGGCGATGTCCCAAGTCATGGCTGGAGCGAATTTTTGGGATGCGCCCGGCCATTCCATGGCTGGATCCAACGATCCTGCCACTCGCAAGAGGATTTTTTCCTGGATTAAGCAGAACGAGAAGACGTTCTACCTGCCGCGCGCGCCGATCCATCCGATCGGAGTTTATTTCTCTCCGCAGACGCGGAACTTTTATGCGGAAGATTTCATTCGCTCCTATCGTGGAATTCTTCTTCTACTGATGCAGTCCCATCGAGAATTCCAGATAGTTACACCGCGAACCCTCCATGAGTTTCACGGTGAAGCTCTCGTTTTACCTGACGTGCGTATTTTGAGCCAGGAAGAGCGGGAGTGGCTCGAACAGTACGCTGCGGGGGGTGGGAAACTTATTATGACGGGAAATAATCCTCTTGAAGGCAAACAGAAAAACGTCACGCGTTTTCCCAACTGCCCTGGAAAAGCATACGTCGTATCTTTAGAGGCTGGCTTTGATCAGGCAATTCCGCAGATGCAGCAGGTCTTTCTCGACAGTCTTCCGCCCAGTGCTGGCGTTGAAATCTCGGCATCGCTCCAGGTCGCCACTTCCATAGCCCGCGTGAACGGTGAGACCCACGTCTTCCTGGCGAACTTCGCTGGCCTGGTGGGCGGCAAGAATCCCGTTCAGACTCCTCAGACTGTCACAATCCGCGTGCCTGCTGGACACGGCAATTCGGGCTATTTCCTTCCATTTCTCGGTAACGCGCGGAGATTAGAGGGGGTATCGGCGCAAGGAACAATAACTTTTACGCTACCGCCCATCTCCAAGGGCGCGGTCTTCTGGCTAGAAGCCGAGTGAGCGAAGAATCCGAATCATTCATTAATGCGCAGCAACTCCCGACATTCCTCTTGACAAGCGGAGCTCACAGTCAGTAAAAGATTGGTTTCGTAAGAAATCGTAACAATTCGCAAGTTCACATCTCGCTGCCGGACGAAATGCGAATGTGACTCGGAGGATGCCATGCGGCTGGCTCGGCAGGTCCTTTCCCGGTTTCTGAACGTCTCCTTGTTTGCGGGCTGTGCAACCTTGTTGGTGGCGCAAGGTAACTACCAGGCGCAGCTACGCGGTGTGGTGTCCGATGCGAGTGGCGCGGTGGTTGCGAATGCAAGGGTGACGATCCGGAATGTGGGCACAAACATCTCCAGCTTTTCGCGCACGGACGAAAAAGGCTCTTATTTTTTCACCGGACTACGCCCGTCCACCTATGACGTAAAGGCCGAAGCGCCGGGCTTTCGGGCAGCCGAGCGCACAGGCGTTGTCCTGGCGGTCGATCAGGAATCGTCTCTGAACTTCAAACTGGAGCTTTCGAGCGTCTCGTCGTCCGTCGAAGTTACAACGACCGCGCCGTTGCTCGACACCGGCAACGCCACGCTGGGAACTGACGTCACCAGTGAGTACGTAAAGGAACTCCCTCTATTGAACCGCGACTTCTTCGGCTTAACCTTCCTGGCCGGAGGTGTGACCGAGACAGCCGGGTCGGGGACGCAGGACAACTATCCCTCCGGGACGAATTTTGTTTCGAATGGGCAACGTAACGCGACCGCCGAAGTACGGATTGACGGCGCGTTGATCAGTGCGCCGGAGCAGGGCGAGGGTGGAAACTCGAATGTTTATTACGAGCCGCTGGTGGAGGGCGTGCAGGAGTTCAAAGTTCAGAACAACAGTTTTTCGGCCGAGTTCGGCAACAACGGCGGCACCGTCGTCAACATGGTTCTGAAGAGCGGAACCAATGCCTTCCATGGCACCGGCTGGTATTTCCTACAGCGGTCGCAAATGGATGCGCGTGATTTCTTCAACCCCAAGTTCACTCCGGGCAATCCCGTTCCAAATCCCAAACCGGATAGCAAGCGCGATCAGGGAGGATTTACTATTGGCGGGCCGATCCGAAAGAATCGCACCTTCTTCTTCGCCGATTTTGAAAAGGTCCGTGCCAACAGCGGGTTCAGCGGTCTCGCAACCGTACCAACCGCCTTAGAACGAAAAGGGGATTTCTCGGAACTGGCGACGCCTGGTATCCCTTATATCTACGACCCGACGCTTCCGTTAGTGCCCTGCGCCTCCGGCTTATGCAGGCCCCCTGTGCAATACAACGGGACTCCAAACGTAATTCCCCCGAGTGAGATCGATCCCATCGGACAGGCGATCCTCAATCTTTATCCCCAACCCAATTTGACGGGCCCAATTGATAACTACATTTTCAGCGGGCTAGCGCATGCTCCCGATTATCAGTTCGATATCAAAATCGATCACCAGATCAACGACAGAAACCACATTAGCGGACGCTACAGCCGCAGCTCATCGAATTACTTCACGCCCATGATCTTCGGAGACAGCTTCGACAATAACGGCTCCGGAGATGGATTCGCGAGCAGCCCCACGCTGGCACAGAATGGGTCGATCGAATATTCCCGGACGCTGAATCCGCGTATCGTCTGGACGAACCACTTTGCGGTCGACCGGGTGCATGAACAGGCGACCTCATCGATTCCGTCGATTTCGAGTTTTAATGCTTCATTGCCCCCCGGCTTTTCCTTGCCGGCCGTGTTCGAGCAGGCTAACGGAATTGATCGGATGCCGGCGTTCTACATGTCGTCGGGCGGGCAAACCGCGCCATGGACCGATCTTTACGATCAATGCTGCATCAACACCACTTTCGCTCACACGCTGTACAGCTATTCTTCGCAGTTTGTGATCTCCAGGGGTTCGCACCTGATGAAGTTTGGCGGAGAGCAGAGGCTTTTCTACAACAACTTCTTTCAGCCCTCGGACCCGACTGGCTCTTTCAACTTCACTGACTACGTGACCTCGCCCACTCCGAACAGCGACGTGGATGCAAATAACAATCCGACAGGGAATCCATTTGCCAGCACGCTCTTTGGCTACGCCGACAACGTCAATCCTTTTCCAGCAGAACCGACCTCGCTCGAAGTCTTGCCCGCAGTCGCCAACAGATCGGTTGAGACCGGTTTCTATTTTCAGGACGACTGGAAGGTCAACGCAAAGCTCACGCTCAATCTCGGCCTGCGTTATGAATGGAGCACTCCCTACGACGAACGCTACAACCGCATCCAGTTCAGCAACTTCACCGCGCCCACCGGGGTAAGTCTGGATTTAACCCCTGCCCAGGCTGCTTTGGAATCCGTGGGACTAAACTATCCTTCCTCGGAGCAATTAATTGGCACCACGCAGTTTCCTACTTCCAGCATGCGACACGTTCCGGTATACCGCAACGATGTAGGTCCGCGATTTGGGTTCGCCTATGCCTTCGATTCGAAGACGGTCGTGCGCGGCGGCGCCGGTATTTATTTCGGAATGAGTCCAGCTACAAATTTTCAGTATCCCGGAACAGCTTTCAGCAAGACAGCCTCGATTTTCTTTACGAACAATAATTTCGCCTCGCAGTATGCGACGCTCGAAAATCCGTTTCCCACCGGCTTCACCGGGCCGCAGGGAAAACAGTATGGCCAGTTTGCCGATTGGGGATACGCTAACAACAATGATCTTGGCACCACCGCCGCGCGCGACGCCGACCTCTACCAGTGGAACCTTGGCGTGGAGCGGGAATTGCCCAGCCAGATCGTTCTGGGCATCGACTATTCCGCGAACCGGAGCACGCATCTCCCGTGGTCCGGAACCAACAATCGAGACTTCATCTCTTCGGCGCTGCTGGCTAAGATCTCGGCCGCCGTCACTCCTACCGATCCAACCTGCCAACAAGATAGTTGCGTGAGTAGTTTCCTGCAGAATCCGGTCACGAATCCGTTCTTGCCGATGTTCAGCACGCCGTGCACTTCCACGCCTACTTCGCCCTGCTTCAATGAGCCTGATTCGCTCTACAGCACTACGCAACTTCCGCTGGGATATCTGCTCAACCCCTACCCGCAATTTACCGGGGACTTCGAGGGCCTGATGATCGAGGAGGCCAGCTCCTGGTACAACTCGATGCAGATTCGTTTCCAGAAGCGCACCACGCACCACATCAGTTTCGAGGGCAACTATACTGTCTCGAAATTGACCGACAATTCCTCTGCTGGCCGGAACAATTGGGTGGGATCGCTCGCGAACGGGCTGCCGCAACAACTGGACCGGCTGTATCTGGAGCACAGCATCAGCGCGAATGACGCGCCGCAGCGCCTCGCGGCCGCTGTGGTTGTGAACTTGCCGGTGGGCCGCAATCAGTGGATTGGTGGAAATATGAACCATGCCCTCGATGCCGTCGTGGGAGGATGGTCGATCGCCACCATGGTTACGGAACAATCCGGACAACCAATCGCGATCGGCATGAGCAACCCTCGGCTGGCCAATGGCAGCCAACGGCCCGATGTTATTTGCTCCCAGCTGAAAACGGGTCTCAGCATGAAAGACGTTGCCACGAACTGGGAGCAGAACTCGGTAGCCGAAGGAAACGGGGTCGCGCCGGTCGCTTCATTTATTAATCCCAACTGCTTTGCCGACCCAGGCGATCAAAATCCAGGCAATGCTCCACGCTATTTTCCCGGTTTGCGCGTGAACGGCATCCACGATCTCGATACGAATCTGTACAAGTCATTCGTACCGAAAGAGGGGATGACGATCGATCTCAGAGCAGAGGTTTTCAATTTGCTAAACCATCCGCGCTTTGCCCAGCCGGACTCGGCGTTTGGGGATCCGGCGTTCGGCACGATCACGTCGGACGCGAACGGCTACCTGCCCCGTTACTTCCAGTTTGGATTGAGATTCGAGTTCTAGTTAACTAACTGGCTCCGCGCGTGGCCAAGTGTAAAATGATGTGTGTATCCCGCTTACTGGTCCCGGAGGGATGTGTGAGTGGTTGAAACAGGCGGTCTTGAAAACCGCTGTACNNCCTCTCCCTCCGCCATCACTCGGTTTGTAAATCGGTTCGTCCGTGAACCTCTTCAGCCGCTTCGTCCGACACACAATACCAATTCGACCGATCGCCCAGATCCAAACCGATCGTTAGCTTCCGCTCGGAAACATTCCCGATCTG
>PLUI01000086.1:0-202 GCA_003164855.1 Acidobacteriaceae bacterium | reverse complement strand
TCGGTAACAGGTTACCTTCTCAACCCTCGGCCTTTCGCCCGTTCCCCCATGCACCCCCGTCACCTGTCTGCGATGCGAAGTTCGGCATACTCTTTCGGATGGAATCCCCTCGGGACGTTATTCCGAGTATGCCCGTTATTTTGGAGAGGGTTATGCGACGAATGTTCCTGAAGATTTTCGCAGTCGCGCTGTTGATGAACCT
>PLUI01000083.1 GCA_003164855.1 Acidobacteriaceae bacterium | reverse complement strand
CACCGAGCGTGGAATGCCTGCATTCGGCTGCGCCGAAAGCGGCAGGGAAGTGGCGGCCCGCACCCGCTCGATGGCATCCAGCATAGCCACCGGACCCACACTGCAGTTGCAGCCGATCACGTCGGCACCCCACTCCTCAATGCGGGGTGCAAATGTCTCCGGATCGGAACCATCCAGGCAGTTGCCATCTTCGTCGATCGTGACTTGCACCACCAGGGGCAATTTCGCTCCCACATCCTTGGCGGCCAGCATGGCCTGATGGAGTTCCTCGACGTATCCGAAAGTTTCGAGCATCAGGAGATCGACGCCGCCTTCCGCCAGGGCTTCGATCTGCTCGCGGAATGCCTGGCGAGCTTCTTCGAATGAGGTTTTTCCCAGAGGCTCGATTCTTGTTCCCAGCGGGCCAACCGATCCCGCGACACATACATCAAAACTTTTGGCGGCTTCCCGGGCAAGCCGCGCACCCATCCGATTTATATCTCGCACCTTGTCGGCTAAGCTGTGCCGTGTCAGTCGGAAGGCATTCGCTCCGAAGGTGTTGGTTTCAATCACTTCAGCTCCGGCCTGTAGGTAGTCGTGGTGAATCGCACGAATGAGATCGGGCTGGGAAAGATTCAATTCGTCATAGCAGCGGTTGATAAAAATGCCTTTTGAGTAAAGCAGCGTGCCCATGGCGCCATCACAGAGGACGGGGGACTGCTTGATCCGTGCGAGAATGTCATACGCCATATCGAGAGCATACTAGATGAGCGCGGATTCGTGCATCTCAGGAGGCAAGCACGAACCCGATGCATTTTCCGTGCGTGCGGGCCCTCAAGTGTTCTGGGCGAGGCTCTGCTATAATCCGCTATTTCGCACCTAAATCTCTGTTTTTCCTGTAGTTGGGAGTTTGCCGTTTGAAGAAATCCGCTCTGCCTCATATTGTGCTGGTGGTCGCTGTTCTAGGATTTGCCTCTTGCAATGCTGGAGTGCACATAAACACGCCTCCGAGCGGGGTTCACCAGCGCGTCCTGGCTTCGCAGAGCGTATCAAGCCCCACGGCGTTATCCGGCTTGCTCATCATTAACGGCGAAATCGATGTTCTGACAAAGGGCGAGATCAGCGCGGGGGTTGCACCCGGGCTTATGGCGATTTCACCGAACCGTTCAACTTTGATGTCGTTCGATTCCTCGACAAACAAGGTCGACGTGGTCAATACGACTAAAGAATCATTGATCGGAAGCATACAACTGGCCGGCCCGACCACCAGCATGGTCGTACCGCTACCCAGCGTCGGTTATGCCGCGGTGCCCGCGACTCCGTTCGTCGGCTCCTCGCCGGGTGCTGTAGTCGACATGAATCTTACGTCTGGAAGCATCACGGCTACGATCAGCGTGCCGAATGCGCAAACCGTGGTATCCAACACCACCGGAACCCAGCTTTTGGCCTTCAGCAACGACTCCGATGCTGTGACCGTGGTCTCACCTCTTTTGGTTAACACCGGCAGTCCGGTAACGGTTACGGTTCCGGGCTTCGACCGTCCCGTGTACGGATTCTTCAACGGGAGCAGCGCCTACATCCTGAACTGCGGTGCCGAATGCGGAGGAACCCAGGCCAGCGTGCAGGTTCTGAACCTGGGTACGACTCCACCCACCGCCGGGGCGGCCGTTCCTGTGGACGGCGCAACCATCGGATATCTCACCGGCACAACCCTCTACGTTGCTGGTAATTCTCTTACCAATAGCGCGTGTACGGGCGAAACCACAGCGGCCACTACCTGCGGACGCCTCGATTTCGTGGACCTCAATTCCATGACCGTTACCGGCAGCGCCGTAATCATCGACGGCTACCATGACCGCATCGACATGGCATTGAACGGCCAGCTATTTGTAGGTTCGCACGGCTGCACCAATGTCGGCAATGTCAACAACCCTCAGGGCGAAGTGCGCGGCTGCCTCTCTATTTACAACACCCTGAATGCGAGCGTGGTCAATCCCCCTGACAACGGAGATGTGACCGGCCTGCAAAGCTTCAGCACTCGCGATGTGGAGTACGTAGTCGAGGGAGGCAACGTGCGCGTCTATGACACCCTCATCGACAGTCTGCTCTTGGATAACGCTAACGACCCGAACATTCCGGAAACCGGAACCGTCACCATCACTGGCTATGTCATCGACGTGAAGGCTGTCGATTTTTTCTGACGCCGCCGCCCGGACTTATCTCCCCGGTTCCAGCACCAACCGGTGCGTGCCATTCGCTTCCACCGCCTGCTTCGTGAAAGGTAACGTGAACGTGGAGCCTTCATACCAGGCCTTCCATTGATCCATGTAGTAGGGGCTGAGGAAGTTTCCGCCCTGGCCGGTAACCGTGTTCAGTGTCGATTCATCGAGGTCGGCGAGGTTCGCCGTGAACCGCTCCGACGGTCCATGATGCCGGGTCACAGCTTTTACCGTATATCCGCTGCCCGATTGTTCCTTGATGCCCGGCGCCGTCCAGCCCTGCAAGCCGGGGATTTTCCCCAGGACGGGGTGCTCAATGTCCACTGCGTTGACCCGTCCCCAATGCCACGATCCCAAATCCTTTGGCGCATCCGAACCATTCACTGCGGCCTCTACCGCCGCGGTCAGCAATTCATCGTAGTTCGGATATTTTTCCGGCAGCCAGCGCTTGGGCTGATGCAGCATGACATTCTGCAGCCATACCGTTCTCATTTCCCAGTGATAGGTCTTCCAGCTTAACGTTGTTTCCGGCTGCTGCGGATCCGCCGGAGCCGATCCCAGGCGGGGTTCGAGCAGCAGCCGCGTCAGTTCCTGACCAGAGCGTACGGCGATCGTCGCCGCTGTCGATGACGCGGCCATACGCCCATCCCAGTTGCGCATGAAATCAGCCGCCTGCCTCGCCCGCTCCGACGGCTTGGCAGCATGGTCCACCGCGTACACAAAACGCTCGGCGGCAAACAGGTCGTTCTCCGACTGAATATCGTTCTCCAGTGCAAGCATGTCGGCGGCTGCGAACTTTCGGCCGGACTCGAGCACGTGATAAATCCGCGCCGTGCGCCACGGCGCTTCCCACTCCGCGCTGATGGAATAAGGGTAGTCGTCCGGCGCGATGCGCCCGTTCGCCGTGGCGATGATTCCCGACGGAGGATTGTAAATACGCGGCAGCTTGTCGAACGGAATGTAACTGATCCATTCGTGGGCATCGTCGGCCCCGCTGACCGGCAGACTGCCATCGCCCGCCGCACGTATCGGAATGTGGCCGGTCGTCTGATACCCAATGTTCCCGTCGACATCGGCGTAAACCACATTCTGTCCCGGAGCGTCGAGTTGCGAAAACGCTTTGCGGAAATCTTCCCAGTTCTGCGCCGTGTCGACATCGAAAAACGGCATGTGCAGCCCATCGTAAAGCGTCCAGCGCAACGCCACCTGTCGCGTCTCGCCCGGAATCAATTCCGAAATAATCGGCCCATGCCGCGTAATCTTCACATCGACGCTGGCATCCGGTTTCCCTTTGACATGGATCACCTCTTTGCGATGTTGCGCCTGCTGCCAGCCCTGCGGCGTCTGATACGCTCCCTGAGCGTTGAAGTTCTCGATAAAACCATCCGCCACCGTAGGCCCCACGTTGGTGAACCCCCAGGCAATGCGCTGATTTTGTCCCACGATGACATAGGGCATTCCGGGCAATGTCACGCCTGCAACATCCACGCTTCCACACTTCAGGTGCGCCTCATACCACAGGTTCGGCATCTGGTGCCCAAGGTGCATATCGTTTGAGAGCAGCGGCTTGCCCGTGACCGTGTGCGCCCCCGAGACCACCCAGTCATTCGATCCATTCACCGCTTCCGGTGCGTGTTGCGCCCAGATTTCGAGCCCACCCCAGCGCTGCGTCACCGCATTGTCCGGGCCGGAATCGTCATCGTCGTCATCGTCGTCGTCCTTGTCGCCGGAATCCCCCTGGGGCTGATCGCTGAGGTCATTCCGCATCACCGTCGGCGGACGATCATGCCACGACCGGTTCACGTATAGATCGGCCGTCAGTTCAGGCCCCAGCTTGGCCAGAATCTTCTCTCGCGCCAGCGTGTCTCCGAAAGCGTAGAAGTTCAGGTCTTTCACCATCTGATTAGCGATGACGATGGAATCCTCCGCCTGCCAGGGCTGCGGACGGTATTTCAAAATATGGAACTCAATGGGCAGCGCATTGCCGCGCGATTCGATAAACGCGTTCACTCCACGGGCGTAAGCGTCAAAGTACAAGCGATCGCGCGGGCTCGCCGTGCCCAGAGATTTTTTCGCCGCCGCCCGCAATCCCAGGATGCGCTGCTCGCGGTCGATCTTGAGCGTATCTTCGCCCAGAACTTCGGAAAGTTCACCGCCTCCGAAGCGCCGCATCACGTCCATCTGCCACAGCCGGTCCTGCGCCGTCACGTAGCCTTGGGCAAAGAACAAATCCTCCAAACTGGCAGCCTCGATTGCCGGAACTCCGTGCCCGTCCCGCGTAACCTTCACCGGCGCCGATAAACCCTTCACGGAAATGTTTCCGTCAAGCTGGGGCAGGGCAGAGCGGGCTATAAAATACGCATAGCCAATCAGGCCCGCGACCAGAAGACCGAAGACTAAGACCAGCCACAAAAAAATTCGCAGCCCGGTCGAACGCCGCGAGGCAGGAACGCCAGTTGCCGTAAGCGTGCTCATAACCTAGTTGATTCTAGGGTGAGAGAGGCACGCGGCACAAATGAACGATTACAGCTCTGGCAGAATTCCAATCCTGTGCGCCTCTGTGTCCTCTGTGTTTAAGATTTTGCGATGGCGCTCGCGGGCTCTCCTGAAAATGAATTTCATTTTCAACTTGCCCGATGCTATCCTGTCCCTTCATGCTGCAAAAGCGCATCCCCCAGAAGCGCATCGATGATCAGCCTTCCATCTCGCGCGAGATGGTGCGCGAGGCGCAGGAAATCCTTCACCAGCATCTCAAGCGGGTTGGCCTGAAGCAGACCGCGCAACGCGACACCATCCTGCGCACCTTTCTCGATACCCGCGACCATCTCTCCACCGACGAACTGCACCGCCTGGTGCAGAAGAAAGACGCCGGCATCGGCTACACCACGGTTTACCGCACGCTCAAGCTGCTGGCCGAGTGCGGATTGGCCAGCGAAGTCGCCTGCCACGACGGCATTGCCCGTTACGAGCACCAGTACAACCGGCGCAGCCATCATCACATGGTCTGCACCGAGTGCGGTAGTTCAGTGGAATTCTTTTCCCACGAAGTGGACCAGTTGGAACAGGAAATCGGACGTCGGCACAATTACACGACGACCCGCCATACCTTCCAGATCTACGGCGTTTGTGAAGACTGCCGCAAGAATTAACTCGCCGACGCTTTAGCGAAGGACGCTTCCTGCCGGAGCCAGCAAATCAAAGGGATGGACCGGAATATTCCTCGCGATGCCAAACAGGATAATCACCGCACAGAGCGCGCGGATCCAAACCGCCGGCAAGAAGAGCCTTGGCAAATGTTGCCCGCGAATCTGGAAGAACGCGTAAGAGGCCATCCCATACGCGAGAAAAGGCAGCAACACAACGGTCAGCGGATTCAGCGCCCACGCCGCACTCAAATTCCCATGCAGCAGCTGATGAATGGCGCGCAACGACCCACACCCGGGACAATACCACCCCGTCAAATATCGCAGCGGGCACGGCGGAAACACTCCCGATGTGGCTGGATCGAACAAATCCAGCATCGCGAGTGCCCCCGCAAAAACAAAGACGGCAACCATTCCGCCCAGCAGTCGTTGTTTTCGAAAATATGGCATAAGGCTGAGATTGTTCTAGTGGTTCATGTGGTTCATGATTCCCACCACCACGGCGATCCCGTAAATTAAGCCGAACGCCAGTCCGAGCCCCAGCGAGATCCAGCACCACATCTTTGCATTATTGGAAGCAGCCTGCGCCCCCGCGATATCTCCCGCCTGCAACCTCCCATTGACCTGCGCAGCGTATACGATGGCCGGAATGCCCGCAGGCAAGCAACACAGCACCGTGGAAAGAATCGCGAACACGAGATAGTTCGGCACGTAGACCGCAGGGGTCTGAACTAGCGGAGGCGCTTGCACTGCAAGGGAAGGTGCCGGCGCTAAATTCCGGCCACACTGTGAACAAACCGTTGCGCCGTCCGTGTTATTGGCCCCGCATTGCGTACAAAACATTTCGCTCCTCCGCTAACCCGTGGTTTTCGCTGCTTACTGCAATGCCAACCCATCCGTCATCCTGTCTGTGCTCCTGAAGCTTAGGCCAATCCACGCTTCGCCGAAATTGCAGAAACACTACTCCTCTGATTGTCACCGGTCAATCGACAAGCTTGGTCCATGCAATCAAGAGCGGTAATTGGTTTGCGGCCGCGGAAGGCGTATGCTTTTCCATGGCGGCGCGGTCTTTTCCGCACGGTCGGAGTTCGCCCTGACTCCCCGATTCTACGAACGAATACGACGTGACAATGATCACCCCGCGAAGTGTTCCATGTCCTTGTATGCTGCGACAGGAAGCGCAAAATGAAAGCGAATTAGTACATCACAAACCTACGGAGGTAGGACTATGACTTCTGGCACTCTGACATCGCCTGGAATCAAAGCTCCAGGCGACTACATTGAAAATGTCATGATCAGCGTTAAAGCCAAGAACCCAGCCGAACCTGAGTTTCATCAGGCGGTCCGGGAAGTGTTTGATTCTCTCCGGTTAGTTCTCGCAAAACATCCCGAGTATCAGTCAAATCGCATTCTGGATCGCATCGTCGAACCAGAGCGCGTTCTGATGTTCCGTGTGCCCTGGACGAATGATCAAGGAAATGTTGAAGTCAACCGTGGCTTCCGCATTGAGATGAACAGCGCCATCGGCCCATACAAGGGCGGCCTGCGCTTCCATCCCTCGGTCAACCTCGGCATTCTGAAATTCCTGGCCTTCGAGCAGGTATTCAAGAATTCGCTCACCACGCTGCCCATGGGCGGCGGCAAAGGCGGATCGGATTTCGATCCCAAAGGCAAAAGCGACAACGAAGTAATGCGCTTCTGCCAAAGCTTCATGACCGAACTGCAACGCCACATCGGCCCGAACACGGACGTTCCCGCCGGCGACATCGGCGTAGGCGGACGCGAAATCGGCTACTTGTTCGGCCAGTACAAACGCCTGCGCAATGAGTTCACCGGCGTTCTTACCGGCAAGGGCCTGAACTGGGGCGGATCTTTAATTCGTCCAGAGGCCACCGGCTACGGCTGCGTGTATTTCGCCGAGGAAATGCTGAAGAGTCGCGAAGACTCACTCGATGGCAAGCTCTGCCTGGTTTCCGGCAGCGGCAACGTCTCTCAATACACCATCGAGAAGTTGCTCGACTTCGGCGCGAAGCCGGTGACCGTCTCCGATTCAAACGGTGTGATCTACGATCCGGATGGCATCGATCGCGAAAAGCTCGCCTACGTTCTGGAATTAAAGAACGTGAAGCGCGGCCGCATCCGCGATTATGCGGACCGCTACAAGAAGGCGATCTTCATGCCCACCGACGTGAAGCTCGAGCACAACCCCCTGTGGAACATCAAGGCGGATTGCGCCTTCCCCAGCGCCACCCAGAACGAAATCACCGCAAAAGACGCGGCGAACATGATCAAGAACGGCATCAAGGTGGTCGCCGAAGGCGCCAACATGCCAAGCACGCTCGAAGCCACCAAGCTCTTCCTGGAAGCCAAGATTCTCTATGGTCCGGCGAAGGCGGCAAATGCGGGCGGCGTGGCCACGTCAGGCCTCGAAATGTCGCAAAACAGCGCACGCATTTCCTGGACCCGCGAGGAAGTGGATGACAAGCTACACAAAATCATGATCGCCATCCACCGCAATTGCTACGACACAGCCGAGAAATACGGCACGCCCGGCAACCTGGTCAACGGCGCCAACATCGCCGGCTTCCTGAAAGTAGCCGATGCAATGCTGGATCAGGGGCTCGTGTAAGGGCTCGTCGAAGTAAAGATGAAGCGGGTGCCCCACCCTTGTCCCTGCGTTTCTTGGCAGGGACAGGGTGGGGATTTTGACTTCGAGCCTCTGTAGCGAGCGAGGTTTCCTTCACATCAGATGGGTGGCTGGTTCATCGACATCGTCGTGGAGTATCTCTATAGGGTGATCGCCCGCGCGATACGAACGCGGGGAATCACACATTGGCGGATCGTCAAAGCGAAAGTAAACGACTCTACCTGTCCCGTCGCTACCTACGGCTGTCACGTTGCGGAGGTGTATTACGAATATCGGGTCGATGGCGAGATATACACTGGAGCTGATGAAAAGCCATTCCTCTTCCATTATTCCGGGAAGGACTATATTGCGCGGTTCTCGCCGGGAACTGAAATTAACATTCGCTTGAAGCCGTCGGATCCATCCATTTCGTTCGTTCGTGAGGCCGACCAAATTCTATCCGTATGACCACCCGCCCCATCGCCGAGCCCCTCCTCGACGCCGAAGCCCGCCTCGAAGGCTTCGACAACCTGATGCCCTTCAAAGTCCAGAATATCCTTCTCGTCTCCAGCCTCTACGACTCCTTCATCCTCCGCGAAGACGGCCGTCTCAACGAACTCTTGATCGACGAATCGCTCGAACTCAACCTGCAGCAAATTCCCGGCATCACCCATGTCTCAAGCTGCGCCGAGGCCCTGGATCTGGCCCGCTCCCAGCCGCGCTTCAATCTGATCGTCACCAACCTCGCCGTCGGAGACATGACCGCTGCCGAACTGGCGCGCGAGGTCAAGAGTGCCGGCCTCGACGTCCCAGTGGTTGTTCTGGCCTACGATTACCGCGCCATCAAGAACTTCATCGGCAAAAATCCGGTCACTGATATCGAGCGGATTTTCCTCTGGCAGGGAAACGCGCGCATTCTCATCGCCATCGTCAAATACATTGAGGACAAACGCAACGTCCTGCACGACACCCGCGCCATGGGAGTGCCCGTGCTGCTGGTGGTGGAAGACAATATCCGTTACTACTCGTCATTCTTGCCGGTAATTTACACCGAGCTGATCAAGCAGTCGCGGCGTGTTATTCAGGAAGGCATCAACGTCGCTCACAAGCTCGTCCGCATGCAGGCCCGCCCCAAGATTCTGCTGAGCTCTAACTTTGAGGATGCCGCCCAACTGGTGCAGGAGTATCGCGATTACCTCATCGGCCTCGTCTCCGACGTGGAGTTCCCCTGGGAAGGCAAACTGAGCCCGGAAGCCGGTTTCGAACTGGCGCGACTGATGAAGGCTCTGGTGCCGGATGTTCCCGTAGTCTTACAAACCAGCCGCACAGAATTCCGTCCGCGCGCCCTGGCGGCAGGATATTCGTTTCTGCGCAAACGTTCCCCCACGCTGCTGAAAGATCTGCGCCGCATTCTCACCGAGCATGTTGGTTTCGGCGATTTTGTATTTCGTCTGCCGGATCTTTCGGAAGTCGGCCGCGCTAAAGATTTGAATGAACTGGAAGAACAGTTGCAAACCGTCCCGCCCGAAAGCCTCACCTACCACGCCCAGAGCAACCACTTTTCCCATTGGCTCATGGCGCGAACCGAATTCGCTCTGGCCGCCAAGTTGCGCCCGCGCAAGGTCTCCGACTTTTCCGGACCGGAACACCTGCGCAGCGACCTGATTGATTCGATCAATGATTACCGGCGCGAACAAAGCGAACTGCTGATCGGCGACTTCAATGCCGATACCTTCAAGCCATCGGAATCGGGTTTTCTCCGCATCGGAGCCGGCTCGCTCGGAGGCAAGGCGCGCGGGCTCGCATTCGTGCGCCATCTCCTGCGCAAGAGTCGCATCATACGGCGCTTCCCCGGCATTCGCATCGCCGTGCCGCCTGCTCTGGTCCTGGCCACCGATGCCTTCGATCAATTCATGGCAGAAAACAATCTGCTGGATTTCGCTCTGCAACGCGACGACGATGCCGAAATTCTGCAGAAATTTCTGGCAGCTCCTTTGCCCGGAAAGTTGCAGGAAGACTTGAAAGCCTTCCTGGGGCAAGTGGAATATCCGCTCGCCGTGCGTTCTTCGAGCCTTCTCGAAGATTCGCAATACCAGCCTTTCACCGGAGTATACGAAACCTTCATGCTGGGCAATCAGTCAGCCGATCTTGCCCTGCGTCTGGCGGAGCTGATTGACGCCATTAAGCGCGTCTATGCCTCCACCTTCAGCCGTCACGCCAAGGCCTACGTTCGCGCCACGCCCTACCGTCTGGAAGAAGAAAAAATGGCGGTCATCGTCCAACAACTTGTGGGTTCGGTGCACGGGCAACGCTTCTATCCTGATTTTTCTGGCGTGGTCCGTTCGCACAATTTCTATCCCGTCCCTCCCATGACCTTCGCCGATGGGATTGCCGCCGTGGCTTTGGGATTGGGCCGGGCCGTGGTCGATGGTGGCAAGTGTCTAACCTTTTGCCCGCGCTATCCGCAGAACCTGCTGCAATTCTCTTCGGTCGACGACATCCTCGCCAATTCGCAGACGGAGTTCTGGGCGCTCTCGCTCAATGGCCTTCCCCAAGGCCGCCCCGGGCATCTGCACGAGATGCGTTTCGGTCTCGACTCGGCGGAGACGGACGGTACTCTGCTTGCCCTCGGCTCCACCTATTCGGTCGACAATCAGGCCGTCTATGACGGAGTGAGCCGGCCCGGAGTTCGCATTGTGAGCTTCGCCCCTATGCTCAAACACGAATTGTTTCCTTTAGCCACGATTCTGCAGACGCTGGTAAGAGCAGGCGAAGATGCTCTGGGCATTCCGGTGGAAATCGAGTTTGCCGTACGCTTGCCGCGGCAACCCGGCGAAGCGGCGGAGTTCGGCTTCCTGCAAGTCCGTCCGCTCACTCTTTCACGCGATCATCAGGATTTGTCCGTCGGCGACGTGGAACCGCGCCAGTTGCTTTGCCAAAGCAGCAAAGTGCTGGGCAATGGGCGCATCGAGAATTTGTTTGACGTCGTGGTCGTCGATTCGCAGCGTTTCGAGCGCAGCCGTAGCCAGGAGGTAGCCAAAGCGGTGGCCCACTTCAATAGCTTGCTCAACGCCGAAACCCGGCCGTACCTGCTGATAGGAGTAGGTCGCTGGGGATCGAATGATCCCTGGCTCGGCATTCCCGTGGAGTGGGACGAAATTTCTGGCGCGCGCGTGATTGTCGAAGCGGGCTTCCGCGATTTTCGCGTTACCCCTTCGCAGGGCAGTCATTTCTTCCAGAATCTCACCGCTTTTCAAATCGGCTACTTCACCGTCAATCCGGACGCCGGAGAAGGTTCGGTCGACTGGGAGTGGTTGAGCGAGCAGCCTTCCGTGAACGAAGACGGATGCGTCCGCCATCTGCGCTTCGATGCACCCATGCGCGTGGTCATGAACAGCAGAACCAGCCAGGGCGTTATCTTCAAGCCCGAAGCTGCTCAGCCCTAAGCTGCGTCTCACATCAATGTCAGAACTGCCCTGATGTCAGGACTGCCCTCACCGCTGGCGGGGCGGCCTACGGGTTAGGGCTCCCCGTCGGCGCTACTTCGCTCTTGTGCTTGTGGGTCATCTTGCGATGTACATCGGGCCAGAATTCCTTAATCACAATAGTAATGGTGTCATATCCCACCTGCGTTCCCCACACGCTGAGCGTGTTCGGCAAAGTGCGATCGGACGCGTTGTGTATATAGGTCAACCCGCCCGTCGACGGGTCGTAACGAGTCGTAATGAACGACCGCGGATGGTAAGTGTTGGTGGAGATGCCAGCCGACAAGGCGCTACCGATAATTTCAGAATAGTTGAATTGTGAATGGCCGGAATCGGTCCTGGTGACAAAGATGCGGCTGACCGCGTAACCAGCCCGGTGCGCGAACCCACCTTCGCTGGTCTGGAAAAATCGGGGATCCTGATGCAGAATCGACGGCATGACCGCACCCACCATGAAGTTTTCGATGGTCCCATCCGCGAAGGCCGATCCGTAGCGCTTGGCATAACCCTCCCAGCCTTGACCATAACCAGGCTCGCTGTTTTCCGCCTGGCTGATGCCTGCCAACGCCCCGTACCACGGAAATTCAACCTTATCGAATGTGCCTCGGGCCACAACTTTGAACTTCTGTCCGGTCGTAAGCGGCGCCACTTTCCCGGCATTCTCCAGAGTCAAAAAATTAGGCAGCGCAAGGAAAAGCCGGTCGTTCGACGTGCCCGCGTTCTTATCCTGCGAATTTTTGTTGGTGCTCGCTGCTACCGGCGTTCCCTGCGCCGTGGGATCCGTATCCTTCGGCTTCTCAGCCGTTCCAGCGGCGGAGCTTTGCGATTGCGGCTTCGAGTCATTCGCCGGCTGAGTTTGCTGGGCAGAGGCAATCATCCGAAGCGAACTGGCGAGCAAAAAAAGCACAAAAATTCTTGCCGTACGATGAATGAACAATTATTTCTCCCGGAAAAATGAACACCTACGGTAATGCAGAGCCAGTTCGATTATTTATTCTAACAGTTTGGTTCCATTTGCCTCGGTGAGCGCCTTGGTTTTACATTCCTTTACAAGACACAGTTTCCCACACTGGCCTGAATCCAGATTTCCGTTGTTCGGTTGTATCACGCAGGGAACGAGCAAGTTACTATAGAGACAGACATAAAAATCCATCGTCGAGGAAGCTCATGACTGAACCAACCTATGAAGAACTGAAAGCCCGATTGTCCCAGTTGGAAAAAGAAGTAGAGACCAAGAAGCGCAGCGGAGATCTGATTTTCAAAGTGGGTGAAAAGGGTGGTGTCAGTGTCTACGGCTTGGGTCGATTTCCCGTCACGCTGTATTACGAACAGTGGAACCGTTTGCTGGGAGCGGCCGACGATATAAAGAAGTTCCTGGAAGAGAACAAGTCCCGGTTAAAGCTCAAGGAGCAAGGCTGAGGTTTATCTCCGGCGTCGTGCCCGCCTTGCCGCAGCCTGCTACGGCATTACCGCCGCTCGTTGCGAGAGAAGATCGGCCGCTCGCTCATTCGGATTCAGCCCTTCCTGATTGGATAACTTCTTCAAGGGCGTTCCTTCGTATTTTTCGTAGGAATACCAAGGCCGGCCGTCGGGTCCGGTCCGAATCGCAACGAATTCCACGGACTTCACATTGGCTGGGATCCTCGCTCCGAACCAGCGAGGATCTTCCCACTGAGTCCACGTCACAAGCGAAAGCACCGCGCCCGCAGGATAATCGTGCTGCGAATGCGTTCTCGCACATTCCACGGCAACGTCATTGCCGTACATAGTGGACATGGTCGAATCCGTCTGGTTGATTTCTGAAGTAATTACCTTCCATTGCAGTGGATTCCTGGGCAGCGCCTCAACCAGCTCCCCAGCCAAAGATGCGCTGTGATTAATCTCCGCCGAGACCTTCGGTCCATCGCTCGAACAGCCAAGCATGCTCAGCGCGAAAAAAATGCAGAGAACATAAAGAGCTTTCGTTGCCGGTTTCATTGTTGACCTCGGATTGGCTCCGTGAAAACGTAATTGGTATTGCGCAAGGGGTTGTGGCAACCGACGCATTCGCTGGTGAAATTCTTGTCCTTGCCATAAGGTTGCAGGTCAGCCCCGCGCCATCTCGCCCATCCCCACCCCAGAGTTCCAGCATATTTCTTGCTGTCGCGGACCATGAACTCGACCTGAAAGAACGCTCCCGTCCGCACGACACCTTTATCGTCTGGCTGCTGATACCAGGCTACCTTGGCAAACGACGTCCCATCCGGCCACGGGTTGATATGATTTTCCGCGATCGCCTTAACCGCCACATCATTGCCAAGGATTTCCCTCATCGTGTGATTGTCAAAGCGCTCCGTGCTGCTGATCGCTCTCCAGTTCTTGTAGTCAGGCATAAAAGCGATGCCGTTCGGCGCGGCCGCTACTTCCGGTGTCGAACTGCCTGTCTGCATCCACTTTTCGTATTGCAGGTCCGCGGCGCTGGCCTCGGGCGCTCCCGTCGCTTCACTTGGCGTCGCCAGGCTAAGATATTTCTTCAACACCGCCAACTGTTCCGGTGTGATTTCCGATTCCGGGTGGACGCGCTTGTATGCCGGCAGCGGCATCGCGCCTAACTCAATCTGACTCACGCTTTCAAAAAGGGCGGCTCGCTGTTGGCCGGCGGGGAGCTTGCCGATTTTCGAAAAATTTAGGTGCTCTCTTGCCTCTCTCACATCCCTGGCGACCATCCAATAAGCCGGTACGGGCTCATCGAACCAGGACAATCGCGTCTCGTTGGAGTGGCAGTTGTAGCATGACGTTCTTAGTATCTGCTTCACTTGCGGCGGCGCTTGCAAGTCCGCGGTAACCGGTGGATTGTCCAGTTCCGGTCGAACGAATTGAATCGCCACGAAGACAACAGACAAAAAGGCTGTAATCCAGAAAAATGCTATCGAGGAGCGTTGCATATCCACTTCCGATCCAGGAATTGCGCGTGAAGGCGTCCCGAATATTGATGCCAACGCCTCCAAAGCGGTTCCATGGAGTCCCAAACTTAGCACATGCGGTTGGAAGAAATTGGCCGTCCGAGTTGAGTACTTCACGCTATAATGGAAGAACTGTGCCCAAATATTCCATCGTCGTCCCTCTGCACAATGAGCAGGAGAACGTCACCGATCTCTACGACCGCCTGAAAGCGGTGATGGAGGCCGCCGGCGGAACCTTCGAAATTGTGCTGGTCGATGACGGATCGAGCGACCATACCTTCGCCATGCTGCGCGAG
>PLUI01000243.1 GCA_003164855.1 Acidobacteriaceae bacterium | reverse complement strand
GGTTCATCCGGCGAATCGTCTTCGCCGTGATATCGAGATGGTGATTCTCCATCTTCGGGCCTTCGCCGGCCGCGGCCCAGCGGTTGAATTCCTGCTGGAGCTTTTCGTCGGGGGTGAGTGGTTTTTCTGGCATGTTTCAATTTTAGTGTATAGTCACGAACATCTAAAAACAGGAGTTGAAACGATGAAGCGTGTCCTCATGTTGGCGTTTATCCTAATCTTTCTCTTGACCGGATTCTCTACCAAGGCTGCCGCGGATGCGCAAGGCGGAGCCATTGCCTCGCGCAGTGCAGAGATTAACGGCGCCAAGCTCCATTACCTGACCGCGGGCCACGGCGCGGCGCTCGTCCTGCTGCATGGCTATGCGGAAACCTCGCGCATGTGGAGACCGATCATTCCCGCGCTGGCCAAGCGTTTCACCGTAATCGCTCCCGACCTGCCTGGCATCGGAGATTCGGACATTCCCGCTAACGGCCTCGATATGAAAAGCGCCGCCATCCGCATTCATGACCTAGTCAAGTCGCTCGGCGTACAGAAGGCCGAAGTGGTCGGGCACGACATCGGACTCATGGTCGCTTATGCTTATGCCGCGCAGTTTCCGGACGAAGTCACCAAACTCGTGTTGATGGATGCTTTCCTGCCCGGCGTGCCAGGCTGGGAAGCTGTTTACAACAATCCCCATATATGGCATTTCCGCTTCAACGGGCCTACGCCAGAAGCCCTGGTGCAGGGCCGCGAGCGTACTTATTTCGATTATTTCTGGAATGACTTCGCCTACGATAAGACTCACTCCATTCCGGAAGCGGCTCGCCAGGCCTACGTGGCGGCCTACTCGCGGCCGGGGCGGATGCATGCGGGATGGGCGTACTTCGTCTCCTTCCTGCAAGCGGCCAAAGATTTTGCTCAGCTTTCGCAAACCAGGCTCACGATGCCTGTACTAAGCATCGGCGGCGACAAAGCAAACGGGGTGGCGCTGGGGCAACAGGTCAAGCTGGTCGCGACCGATGCGACGGTCGTCGTGCTGAAGAACACCGGGCACTGGCTGATGGAAGAAAATCCCAAGGAAACCGCGGATGCACTGCAAAATTTCCTGTAAACTCCTCTCGCCCACGCGGTTGTGCTACAGTTTTCCTCCTCATGGCGACGAGTCCTCAGAATCCCGCGCCGGAGCCCGGCCCAGGCTCTCTCTACTGCCCGAACTGCGCTGAAGAAGTGAACGACCCGCTGACCTGCGGCGATTGCTCCGCCGTGATCTGCCGCCGCTGCGGCACGCCGCTGGAATCTCCTGACGAACTGGGAATCGGATAATGGAAACTCCCGCCGCGCCCACCATCGAAACTCCCGTCGACAACTCGCAACCAAATTTGATTCGCGGACTCAGTCTGCTCGATTCCGTGCTGCTGCTGGTTAGCGGCATCATCGGTTCCTCGATTTTTCTCACTGCAAAAGACATTGCAGGCCCCTTGCCGCAGCCCATGCTCTTTTTGCTGGTATGGGTGATTGGCGGCGTGATCTCGCTGTTCGGCTGCGTTGCCTTCGCCGAGCTGGGATCCATGTTCCCCGAGTCGGGCGGACAGTACGTTTATCTCCGCGAGGCCTACGGCGACCTGGTCGCTTTTCTCTACGGATGGATGCTGTTCGCAGTCGCGAACGGCGGCAGCATCGCAGCTCTCGCCGTCGCCGCGGCCGTCTACAGCGGACAAGTTTTTCCCATCGTCTCCCAAGAACACGTCGTCGTCGCGTTCGCCGGAATCGCTATCACTCGCGCGCACCTGTTCGGGCTATTCCTGATCGCCATTCTGACTTACGTCAACGTCGTGGGTCTGCGCTGGGGAACACTGCTGCAGAATCTTTCCACCTGGACGAAGTTCGCCGCCATGGCGGCCTTCGTGGTTCTAGGATTCGCCATCGGGAAAGGCGATTGGTCCCACTTCCGCGCGCACGGCGTCGGCCTCACCATGGGACTGCATCCCACGCAACTGATCTCCGCCATGGGTATCGCATTAATTGCAGTCTTCTGGGCCTATGACGGATGGGTGTACATCACCTGGGTCGCCGGCGAAGTGAAAGAGCCACGCCGCAACGTACCGCTGGCCATGGTTCTAGGCGTACTCGTGGTGGGCGTCATCTACATGGCGATGAACGTGACCTACCTCTACGCCCTCCCGCTCACCGAGATTGCTAAACATGAGACCATCGCGCACGCTGCCGCAGCCGCGTTGTTTTCTCCTCATGCGGCGGTGTGGCTTTCTCTCATGATTGCGATTTCGTGTTTCAGCGCAGCGGCAACCTGCACACTCTCCGGCGCGCGCGTCTATCTCGCCATGGCGCAGGATGGGGTCTTCTTCAAGCGCATGGCGGTCATCCATCCGAAATGGCGTACGCCCGCGTTCAGCCTGATTGGACAAGGCATCTGGGCCGCGCTGCTCACCCTCAGCGGCCGCTACGATCAGCTCTACACCTACGTCATCTACGGCATGGTGCTCTCCTACACGCTAACTGTGATTGGAATGTTTCTGCTGCGCTGGAGGCGTCCCGACATTCCGCGTCCTTACCGCTGCACGGGATATCCGTGGCTACCCGCGATCTACGTGCTGGTCGGCGCGGCCTGGACGTTGAACACCATCATCACGCGCCCCACCGAAGCCTTCTGGGGCACCGCAATTGTGTTGGTCGGGGTGCCGGGATATCTGTATTGGAAACGAAGCAACCGGAAAGCAGCGGCAGTGGAGTAACAGATGTTTGAACGGTACACCGAGAAAGCGCGGCGCGTAATCTTCTTCTCGCGCTATGAAGCCAGCCACTACGGTTCGCCGGAAATCGACACGGAGCATCTGCTGCTTGGCCTCATACGCGAGCACAAAACCCTTTACCGTTGGCTGCCGAAAACAGATCTTAAGACCATCCGCCAGCGAGTTGATGAGCATTCTCCGATGCGGATGTCGATTCCAACCAACGTGGACTTACCGCTGAGTGGCGATGCCAGGCGCGTTCTGAAATACGCTGCGGACGAAGCCGATAGGCTATCCTACAGAAACATTGGCACTGAGCATCTGTTCCTCGGCCTGCTTGATGAGGAAGGTTGCTTTGCCGCAATGCTTCTGCGCGAGGGCGGAGCCGATGCCGCGAACATTCGACTAGAACTCGTTGAAATAGCTAAGCAGCAATCGATGCCCGGCATTCATAAATCGATCGGCGGCCCGGGATACGGCGCCGCCTCCGGAGGAACCATCGAAATCCATGGTGTTCCCCGCAATGCCGAACGCATCCGCGAGGCTGTCCAGCGCTGCCGTATGTATAACTACCATTGGGATAAGCGCTCCTGGACCAATGTTGACATCGTGATCGCAAGAAGGACCGGAAAAGTTTCTTTCAACCTGCGCCTGGCCGACGACACCGAAAATTTCGACCTGGTCAAAGGGGGCTGGAAGAAAGATCATTGCTTCGTTTGCCGCTGGGAACTATTCGAATCTCCGAACGAAACCGACCACGGCACCGGCTATACCAACGGCCACGACTGGCTGTGCACGGAGTGCTACACGAAATTCTGGGAGCGCCCCGATTTCTTTTCCTCCTCGTATTCCGACATCACATAGTTCGAGAAACTGTGGCATCGGCTGGCGCCAATAAGAAAGCACCCTGAGNNCTGAGGCTTCTTCTCTTCCTCCTGCTGTTTTTTCTTCTCCTCAGGCGTTTGCGGCTTGGGCTGCTGCTTTGGCGGCGCTGGGGCTGGCTTAGCGGCAGCCGGAGGTGGCGTGCGCTCCGCTGGACGCTCCGCAGCCGGAGCTGGCTGCCGCGGCGCGGGTTGAGCCGCAGGCGGACGATCATTTCGGGCTGGCGGCGGAGTCGCATGAGTCGGCTCCGGACGATTTTCCGGTGCAGCCGGCGCTGGTTTACTCGGTTGTGCCGTCGGCGGACGATTCGGTTCTGGCCGAGTTGGAGTTGTCTCCGTCCGATTGGCAGGCGGAGTCGGGGCTGGACGATTGTTGGGCTGCGATGCAGACGGACGATTCGCCGGCTGAGCCGTCTCCGGACGATTAGTCGGCTGCGTAGCTGCTGGCCGGTTCGGCTCGGCCGGACGCTCGTTCGCAGCCGGCGGAGTGCCCGGCCGATTGGCCGGCGGTGCGGCCGCAGGTTGACCCGGTCGCGCGGTGTTGCCAGGATGGCCCGTGGTTGGTGTTGCCGGTTTTGCTGGAGGTGCTACCTTCACCATCGGATGCACCGCTGCGGCTGGACGCAGCGTCTGCAGCTGGCTTCTTGCCACCGGTTCTCCCGGATGCGCGGCCAGTGCCTGCTGCTGTTTCGCAAAAGGCACCGGTGGCGGCGGCGGAGTTTTCTTGGCGACAACCTGGCGATTCGCAACTGCCGCTGGCGGCGCAGTCACGTGGCCCGCTGTCGAAGCTTTTGCTCCGAGCACGCTTTCGCGCGTTGGAGCAACGGCGACTCTCCCGCTCAATGGCGCCGATGCGATCTGTTGCGTGCTTACCTGCACTCTGGCTTGTGCGACCGGTTGTGCACTGGTAAACGCGTGCTGCGGAACCACCATCACCGCACCTTGTACGCTGCGGTTGGCGTAGGTGATGTTCGTGATGTTGGTGGTGTTATTGATAATCGTGGTGTGGTAAACGTTGGTGACCTGCGTGATGTTTACGGTCGTATTGCTGATGTTGACGCGATTCACATAAGCTTCGCTCACGTGATAAGACGGCACATAAACTTCCCGCGGACCTAGCGGGAACCAGCCGACATTTCCGCCGAACCCTCCCGGACCTCCGCCGATAAACACTACGAGCGCGGGGGCATAGACGGCTCGTACCGCTACGGGACCAGCCACCCATCCCCAGCGCCCGCCGACGCTTACCCAGCGGCCGTAGTGGAAGGGCGCGTAGCCCCAGGAGGAATCGTCAACCCAAGTCCAACCCCAGGGCGAGATCCAATCCCAATGACCTTCGTGGTAGGGAGCCCAGCCGGCGTCGACCCGGCTGGGAAACCACACGTGTCCGTAGTTGGAGTCATCGCGCCAGTCGCCGTAGTCGTCGAGATCGTCGAAGCCGACTACGTCGGGAGCGAGGTAGCGTGCGGAACGGGAATAGTCAAAGCGATGATCGCGACCTTCGGCCCAGGTATCGAATGCGTCGGGATAGCCGATCTCCTCCACGTCGGCGTAGAGCGAGTCGGTGCCGCTGAAGTAGCCGACCTGTCCACCGCGCAGCGAGTAACTCTGCCCGTAGCCCGTGGCTTCACCATCGCCGGCGCGCACGCTGATCGTCGTGGTGTTGCCATCTTCACTGGCTTCGATGCGGTAGTGGCCGGGCTGGAAGGCCGTGAACGCGAGATTGGGCGTGTCGACTTCGAAGTCATCGTCGTCATTCAGCCTGCGAACGGTGATGTTGATCATGCCGGAGGTGAGCTGGATCTGAATGGTGTTGTCATCGAGGTTGAGGAAGGAGAATCCGGTCATGGGCGCAAGCCGGATAACGGCGGAACCGAGTTGAACTTCGGCGCGCGAGTCTACATCAGTCCAGAGTTTGTCGCCGGTGGTCATGGGACGGTTGGGAACCGCTCCTACCCAGTCGTCTTCGCCAGCGGGCTGGAAGGAGACGGAACCTTCCATATAGCCGAGGCGGGCTACGCGACCGGGAGGATCGTCCTGATCATCTTGCGCGGAAGCTGATTTTGGTAAGGCGATGATGGCAAGCGCGAGCCCGAGAACGGCGCTGCACCAGCTGAGTTTCTTCAGGGGTGTTCTCATAGAATGTTGTGTCTCCCAAGCTGTTTAGTGTAGGTTGTTCTGCGACTGTATTCGTGAACCCTTAGACTGGCTAAATGTCGCGTTCGGGTTGGGTGCTGGAAATGGCCGCTGCAGCCCGAACTTTCCAGGCGCGCCTATAGCGAGTAAGGACTACCGCGACGAAATGGCGAACTGCTTTGAGGTCGGCACGCCCGGTGACGATAAGGATAGCAGTTTTTTTGTCATGCAGAGCGGAGCGCAAGGACGAGCCCTCGCGGCGGAATTGAAATCCTTACCTTTTGTTTAATCTCCGGTTCCGCTCAGCATTACTCGCTGGAAGGTTCCTCCGCCGGAGTCGTACACGTCAAGGTCTGCTTTCAGTGATCCCTGCTTCACCGGATCGAACGTCACTGTCAGCGTGCACTTTCCGCCCGCAGGCACGCTGCTGCCGCAGTTGTTCGTCTGCGAGAAACTGGTCCAGTTCTGCCCTTCCACGTAAACGTCGCTGATCGTCAGTGCGGCGGTGCCGGTGTTAGTTAGCTCCACCTGCTGCGGCGCACTTTTCGTGTTAACCGACTGCGATCCGAAACTGAGACTGGTCGGCGCCATCTCCACTACCGTGCCCGCGCCCGAAAGCTCGATTACCTGCGGCTTGCTCGAAGCGCTGTCAAGGATGCTCACCGTCCCGGTCAGCGCGCCTTGCGTGGTCGGTGCCGAGCGCACCGTGATCGAGCACTTCGCGCCGGCCTTCACGCTCTTGCCGCAGTTATCCGAGACCTTGAATTCGCTCTGTGCCGTGACAGAGGAGATCGTCAGCGGCGCGGTGCCTGAGTTGGTAAGGCGCACTGCCAGCTCTTCGCTTTCTGTGTTTAAAAGCTGCGGCGGAAAAACCAGCGGCGTAGTCGGGGAAAAACTTGCGACACCGGTATTCAGGAGGACGAGCGCGTCATCATGCAAGTAGTCGGGTACAACCAAGTCCAGTTGATTATCGTTGTTGAAGTCACCGACAGCGATATAAGTGTTTTCGCCTCCCGAGGGGTAATTTGTGGCCGTCTGAAAGGTGCCGTCTCCGTTCCCCAAGTACACGGTGACCTGAGTGGTCAGGGGAGCGTCATGCAGATTGAAGTTTGCCACTGCCATGTCGAGCTTCCCGTCGCCATTCAGGTCGGCCGCCTGGACCCAGGCGGCCCCGCCGGGAATCGGGTAGGAAACTGCCTTCTGGAAGGTTCCGTCGCCCCTGCCAAGGAGCACGAAGACTCCGACGCTCTCTTCACATGCCACAGCCAAGTCGAGTATGCCGTTTCCCCGGAAATCCCCGACCGCAATTGAAGCCGGATCTTCGCCGGCTTCGTAACTGGGCCCGGCCGTGAACGTGCCATCTCCGTTTCCGAAGTAAATTCCCACTTGCTTGAACCCGGTTGGCTGTCCGACTGCCAGATCAAGCTTGCCATCGCGATTGAAATCGCCGATGCCCACGGCGGTCGGCGACTGGGCAGGCGAAAACCGGATGGGGGGCTGGAAGGTTCCGTCGCCATTGCCGAGCATAACGCCGATGGCGCCGTAAGTGATAAACACCAGGTCAGGCTTGTGGTCGTTGTTAAAATCTGCGACAGCAACGAATGGTACCCCATTAGGGATTGGGTATTGCGCCGAGCTTTGGAAAGTGCCGTCGCCGTTTCCGAGCAGAATGTCGATGCCGTCTGCACTCGCCACGGCCAGGTCTAATAGTCCACTGCCACGAAAATCGGCGGCAGCTACCGATCCGGGATTCTTGCCGGCGTCGTAGAACACCGGTGGGCCGAACGTTCCGTCGCCGTTACCCAAGAACACGCTGATACCCTCTGAAGTCTGCGGAAAGGCAGCGATCGCCATATCGAGCTTGCCGTCACGATTGAAATCTCCGACAGCGATGGAGTTCGGCGATTGGGGCGTGGCGGTTGAACTGCGCGTCTCGAACTGCGCAAGCGAGTAGAGGGCAAGGAGAGGAACTATGACAGCTGTGAGCGTAGCGTATCGCATGGGCCACCTCCCGGCTTAGGGAGCGTAACACGAATGAGACTGCTATCTCATCATGAGACGGCCCGCCGAACTAACTGGCAGTATCTGCACCAGAAACCGCCTAACTCGCTGAAAAATATAGCGCCTGAGTGCTAATCCTTCCGTTCCGAGCGATGGTCTCGGTCGTGCTCTGATTCTGGCATAACCGCGTGTTCTGGCTCCCCAAGGCTCTTCCTAACCGGGAAGAGGGGGAGCCCAACCGCACTTTCGTGGTCAAGGCGAAAAGCAGGGTCCTCCACTGCGCTTTCCATTCGCGGTCGCGAACGGAAAGCTCCGGTCGGAATGACAACAGCTTAATGACAAGGATTTATGGCGCAAAGCGGGACAGCGAAGGGGCGAGTGGGGCAGGTTAGCACGGTGGCTGACCTGGCGCGCTTCTTTCCGGAAGCGACGCCGGTGCGGATTCCGGTCGAACTCACGCGCAGCCATCCTGCGAGTGACCCCGCGCGCGGGCTGGGATTGCCCGAGAGTGCGGCGCCCGAGAGCGTTCTGTCAGAAAGTACCGTGATTGAATTTGGAACCGCGCGGGAGGTTTTGTTTTCCTGTACTGCGCCGTTGGAGTTTGCCGACGTGCTGCGGCTGCGCAATTCGGATGGCTCGCTGGATACGGAGGCGTCGGTGGTGGCGGTGCAGTACCATCCCGGGTCGACGGTGGTGGCGGCGCGCTTTCTCAACGCAGTTCCGAACTGGATTGTGAAATCATGAC